>JALOQC010000076.1 GCA_025453555.1 Myxococcota bacterium
GAAGATGCCCGTCCGCGGCTGACCCCGCGGACCGAAGATGCCCGTCCGCGGCTGACCCCGCGGACCGAAGATGCCCGTCCGCGGCTGACCCCGCGGACCAACGACGATCGAGGGAGCGCACGCGGTGCAGACCGAGGCGCTCGGAGACGACGGACACGTGCTCGACCCCGAGCGCGGTGCAGCGCGAGAGCACGTCGCGCAGCGGCGCGGGCTCGTGGAGCCAGAGGAGGGCGTGCTCGTCGACGAAGGCCTCGAAGCCGTCCCAGCGCACGCGACCTGGGCCGAGGCGCTCGAAGGTGACCATGCGAGCGCCGTCGAAGAGGAGCCCACGCGCCACGGCCGGTGCGGGCCCATCGAGCTGTGCGCCCGCGAGGGTGGGCGACGACGCGATGACGACCGCGACGATCGCGACGACCGCGGAGTGGACTCCGGGTCGGAGCCCGCGCGGGGCGAGTACGGGGGAGGCCTCACGATTGACGGGTCCGGACCAGTGCTTCAACGTCGAATCTCCGCGTCTCGGGACGGCGCGCTCGCGCAGGCCCCACCGCTCGTGGAATGGTACTCACGCAGTAGGTCGGTGGCTGACCCCACCGACCCAACCAATGAGTCGGCGGCTGACCCCGCCGACCCAACCAATCAGTCGGCGGTTGACCCCGCCGACCCAACCAAGAACTCGCACAGGGTATCGGCCCCGGCGGTCGGGCGGTACCGGTGCGATCGTGAGAACGGGTGCGACGAGACGTGCCCGACTTCGGAGAATTGACGATGCGATCCCTCTTCGCGTGTGCGGTGCTGTGCGGCTTGGCGTTCGGATGCGGTGACGACGACACCACGCCGATGGAGGACGCGGGCATCCCGGAGGACGACGCCGGCATGGAGACGATGGACGCCGGCACCGACTCCGGTCCGCCGCCCGTGACCTGCGAGCCGCACGAGCTCACGTGCGTCGACGAGCACATCACGGGGCTCGGGCTGCTCGAGGACGCCAACCCCGCCACGATCGCGAACGAGGCGCTCGGCGACGGGCTCTTCCGCAGCACGATCGACACGAGCGCGGGTGGGATGAGCCCGACGCTCAGCTACGTGTACGCGCGCTTCGCGGACGCGGGGCTCGAGAAGGTGGAGCTCGACGACCTCGACGCGCTCGAGGACACCACGTGGGAGCTCGCGGTGCGGCGCTACGTCGCGCGCGTCAGCTCGGGCGTGTCGGGTCCGGGCTGCGTCACCGTGCAGCGCACGATGCCGGGCACGGAGATCGAGACGCTGACCGCGCTGCCGAGCGAGCTCTCACCGGTGCGCGAAGAGGAGTACCTCTCGGAGAGCTGCGCGGTGGTGCCGGACACCTCGGGTATCGGCGGCCCCGCGACCGCGCTCTCGAGCTTCTGGACCTACGCGTCGTGCGTGCAGATGACGGGCAACGTCTACGTGCTGACGCTCGGCAACGGTCGCCACGTCGCGATCGAGTTCGAGACCTACTACACGCCCTCGGTGCAGGAGGCGTGTGACTCGACGGGATCGCTGCCCGGCGGCCCGAGCGGCTCGGGGAACATGCAGATCCTCTGGCGTTTCTTGGATTGAACGGCTTCTCGGACTGAACGGGGCGACGCCGATCGTTCGAAAACCTGGGCCCGCGTCGCCGAGACTCGGCGTTGGTCGCTCGACCGCTCGCCTCCCCGAACCGCCTCGCTCGATGGAAGCCCGAACGCTTCGGGCAGGAGCTCCGACGGATGCGCCTCTCGATCGCCCACTCCTCTTCTTCGATCGGCGCGTCGTCGAAGCGCGGTTCGATCGTCGCCGCCTCGATCGCGCTCGCGGTCTTCGGATCGCTCGGCTGTAGCGAAGAATCCGTGAGCTCTCGCCCGAGCGCGCTCCGGCCCGACATGCCCGACGAGGGCACGGTCTTCCGCTTCGCGCCCGAGGACGTGATCGAGCGCTTCGACGAGGAGCGTGTCCGAATCCACTACACGCGCGACGGATCCAACGCGGTGCCTGCGGCCGACGAGGATGGAAGCGGCACGCCGGATTTCGTGGAGCTCGCGGCAGACGCGACGGAGACCGCGCTCGACTTCTACGCGGCGGAAGGTTTCCTCGCGCCGCTCGGCGACGCGGAGCTGGCGGAGAACGGCGGGGACGCGCGCTTCGACGTGTATCTGGTCGACTTCTTCGGGAGCGCGGACGGCGCCTTCGTGCGCGATCGGTGCAGCACGGAGGCGGGCAGCGCGACGTGCATCGGGCACTTCGTGATGGAGAACGACTTCGCCACGGTGAGCGCGGGGCGACGCGAGCAAGCGGCGCGCATCGTGGCGACCCACGAGCTCTTCCACGCGGTGCAGGTCGCCTACGACGCGACGCGCGACTCGATCCTCGGCGAAGGCACCGCGGTGTGGGCCACCGATCGGCTCGATCCTTCGTTGCGCGAGGTGGCGGCGTTCTCGGGCGGCTACCTGGAGTCGATCGAGCGCCCACTCGACGTGCCGCGCGCGGGCGTGGTGCTCGATCCCTTCGCGTACGGGAGCGCGATCTTCTTCCAGTTCCTCGAAGAGCGGCACGACGAGGTGCTGATGCTCGAGCTCTGGGAGGCCTGCGCCGCGGAGCCCGACGAGGGCTGGCTCGCGCTGCTCGACGAGTTGCTCGCGGCGCGCGGGAGCTCGTTCGCGGAGGAGATGGAGACCTTCGCGATCTGGAACCTCCACACCGATCGGCGCGCGAACCCGGAGGTCGCGTACGCGGAAGGTGCGCGGTACCAGCCGGTGACGCTGCGTGAAGAGGCGCTCCCGCTGATCGACGAGCGCCCGCGGCACGCCCGCGCCGCGACGCGCGGATACTCGTTCTCGCCTGGCCGGAGGACGTCGATCGACGCGCGGCTCGGCGGCACGGACGAGGATCGCACGGGGCTGGTGCTGCGTCTGGCGCGCGTCGACGACGACGTGGTGACCGTCGCGGAGGCGGGCACGACGCGGCTCGACGTGGCTGGCGCGGACGAGGTGATCGTGCTCGTGGTGAACACCGCGCGCGCGGGCGAGGCACGGCGCGCCACCGTGTGTGTGGGCGATCCGAGCGAGCTCTCCGCGTGCGACGCGCCCGCGCCGATGGAGGACGCCGCCGTCGAGCTCGACGCGGGGATCGTGGCGGACGCGGGTGTGGAAGCCGACGCCGGGACGCCCAGCGAGGGCGGCGGCGACGGCTGCGGCTGTCGGAGCGGAGGCTCGAACGCAGCGGGGTGGATGGGTCTCGCGCTCGTCGCGCTCCTTCGGCGTCGGCGCGGCTGACGCTCGTCCGCGGCTGACCCGCGGACCAGTGACGTTCGACGGTTCGGGGGATCGTGCTCGAGCTCGGTGACTCGTTCGCACCGCGTCCGCTTCCGCACTGCCCTCGGCGAGCGCGTGATTCGATGCCGGGCCGTCCGCCTGCTATCAACCGCTCGTGAGCACGGAGGACGGCGAGAAGGTCGGGTGGAGACCACGCTGGTGGCCGCTGCTCGCGATCGTCGTCGCGGGGACGGTGCTGCCGCCGATCGCGTCCGAGGCGCTGCGCGCGATCGCGCCGCTCGGCTTGCTCTTCCTCAGCCGCGGTTGGCTCGGGCGCATCCCGCGCACGCTGATGGCGGTCGGCTCGGCCGCACACGGCGCGCTGCTGCTCATGATGCTCTGGCCGTCGCCTTTCGTGGGAAGCGCCGATCCGGAGGAGGCGCTGCTGCCCGCGATCTTCCTCGCGCGCGTGCTCGAGCTCCCGTGGATGCTCGCGTACGCGCACGCGGGGTTGGTGCTGCCGCCCGAGCTCTCGGAAGACGACGACGAGTGAGGGAGACCGCGTCGATTGGCGTCGTCGGTGGGATGTCGCCGTCGACGTGATCGACGTGATCGTCGACGTGATCTTCGACGTGGCCGGCGACATGACGACCACGAACACGACGTCGATGACCCCGAATAAGCCACGCCCCTCTCGTCGGGAAACGAGAGGGGCGCGTTCGGGATGGGATGGGATGGGATGGGATGATGGGATTGGGATGGGACGAGAGACCGCTCGAACGTCGCGCGGGAACGCGTCCGTTCGTTCGTGATGTCCGGTAGTGCAGCGCACGTGCCAGGGGGGTCGAAGAACGAAACTCGAAAGAACGCCCGCGATCGCGAGGGGAACCTTCGACAGAGTGTCCGTGCGCCGTGCCGGCTCGCGCCAAGGCGTCGAGACGTGGGCGCTACGAGCACACCGAGGGTCGTCGTCATCCGTCGTGGTCGTGAACGGCGAGGGCGACGGCGTGCGCAGACGAATCACGATCGTGTTCGCACCAACGCGAAGAGGCGGGATCGCTCCCGCCTCGCCGCTCACGTCTCGAGTGTCTCCGCGGTCAACGCGTGCAGAAGTACCCGATCATGTCGTTGACGTAGTCGCAGCGCAGGCCCTCGCGGCCGCAGTCGCGACGACGCACCTCGCGGCCGTCCGCGCACCACACCGCGGTGTCGCCCTCGCACATGCCGAGGTAGTCGATGCCCGCGCACGGATCGTCGACGCAGTACGTGCCGCCGAGCTCGGCGACCTGACCGCAGACCTGACCGCCACAGGCGCGGCAGTCGCGCTGCCGCAGCACGCCGCGGTCGCACCAGCGCGCCACGTCGTCCACGCAGTCGCCCTGCGCCGTCACGCCGTTGCAGGGGTCCGCGCCCGACAGGCAGCGGTAGCCCTCGACGCTCGGATCCCAGCCACACGCGCCGTCGCAGCGATCGCTCGTGACCGCGTCGCCTTCGCAGTAGACCGCGGTGTTGCCGATGCAGCGGCCTTCCGGGCCGACGCTGCTGCAGTCCCCGCCGTCGACCACGGTCGGGCCGGTGAACGACTCGATCCACGCGACCGCGAGGTCGGTGCGCGAGTAGCGGTCCTGACCGACGCAGCTCGGGTCGCCGTAGCTCAGATCGCCCGCGACGCGGACGCTCCCGTCCGCCGCGAGGATCATCACTGGGCCGCCGGAGTCGCCGAAGCAGACGCCGCGTCGCCCCTCCCCGTCGATGACGAGGAACTCCGGGCGCTCGAAGCCCGCGATGGGTTGCGCGGTGAACTCGCGCTCGCCGCTGCGGCCGTCCTCTTGCTGCCCGTAGCCCGACGCCTCCGCCGTGCGTCCGATCCACGAGTCGTCGAGCCGGACGGTGTTGATCGGGATCGGCTGCAGCTCCGGGATGCGCGAGGACGCGGGTGCGTCCATGCGCACGAGCGTCATGTCCTGCGAAGGATGGTTCTGCACCTGCGCGGCGCGGAAACACACGTTCGGGTTCCGGCGATCCGGGCCCACGCAGAACTCGCGGCCCACGCGCACGCCGCAGTGCTCCGCGGTGAGCACCCACTCGTCCGTGACGAACGTGCCGGTGCAGCCACCCCACGCGCCGATGGCGAGGACTTGTCCCGGCGTCAGCGGCAGCGCCGTGGGCTCGGGGGTTCCGTAATACACGAGAGGAATACGTCGCTCGTCGCCACAGAAAGGAGTCTCACCTCCGTCGGGCGTCGAGATGGTTCCGGAGTCTCGAGTCGGCGGCCCGGCGTCCCCCGTCGCCGTGCCTCCATCCCAATCCGTCGAATGCGATTTCCCGCAGCCCACCACGGCCACGAGCACCAAACACCACTTCCACATCCGTCCGAAGCTTGCACGGGAAACCCCGACGCACCAGGCGGACTGTGCGGATCTCGTACGGTGCCGGATGGACTCTCGCTCGGCGATGCAAGGCGAACGGCGCCTTACATCATGTCGCAGGGCTCTGGTGGCTCGGGCGGCGGTTCCACGACGTTGCCCCAGATCGCCGTGTAGCCCGTGAACCCGACCGCGAGGCTGACCGCGTCGCAACGCAGCATGCCGGTCGTCGCCCCGTCACTCCGAATGTCGACTTGGTTCGCGACGAGGCTGTCGAACGCGATGCGCGGTCCGCTCCCCGCGCAGATCCCGATGAGCTCCACCGCATCCGCGATGTCGTCCGACCGCCAGCGCCCCGTGAGCACCGAGCTGATCGTTCGGAAACCGGTCTCGGGATCGGGCTCGGAGATGATCCCGGTGAGCCAACCTTCCGAGAGCCGAACGATCAGGTCGTTGGGACCGTCGAAGGGAAGTCGAATGTTCTCGCGGGAGGGGAGCTTGAACACGAGCCGGTTGTCCACGACGTATGCGTTGTCGTCGAACACGATCGGGCGGTTCGGATTGCCCGCAGAGAAGTTCGCGCGCGAGACGTCGAACTCGTCCAGGCCGTCCCAGAGCGGCATCAGGTTTCCGTCCGCGCGTCGGAAGCCAGCGCGGCCGATGCCCTGGGCGAACACCACCTCGACCTGCCGGTCGTCCGGCTCACCATTCCACCCACGAATCCGGATGAGGAAGGTGCTGCCTCGGTCCATGCCCTCCGCAGCGTTCGTCTGGAAGTCCGGGTCGAACATACTGATCAAGGGGAAGATCCGTTCCCCCACGATGTTGTCGACCCCTGCGGGACCGTCCGCCTGAGGCCCCGTCGCGCCCTCCGGCGCGCACAAATACTCCGTGATGCCCGCGGCGGTGCACTCGCCATCGAGGTTGAACCCGAGCTCGTGCCAGACGGGATCGATCTGAGCGACGAGCGGATCCTTGAACGCGAAGATCACGTCCGGGCCGGTGCCGTCGCCGGAGCTCGGACGCGCAGGGATGGGGCGTCCGCAGGTGACGGGACCGGCATCGACGCCAGCGTCCTCGCCTCCGTCGGGTTCCCCACCATCGTTCTCCTCTCCTGCGTCGCCCGCGTCGCGAGGGCCCGCATCGCCGCCACCGTCGATGCGTGGGCCTCCGTCGAGGCGACCGAGGAAGGCGGGGTCGTAGACGTCGCAACCGAGCCCGAGCGCGGTGATGAGCGCGAGCGCACCGCGGACGACGGAGCTTCGCCGCGCGCTCACGTCTCGCCCCTCGTGCTCGCCGCTCGCGCGCCGCTCATTGCGCATACGGGTTCTCCAACACGGCGTCGTCGCGCATCGTGGTCGTCATGGGCGTGGGAGGCGGCTCCACGGGGGCGGTCTCCATCGCCGCCACCATCGCCGCCACCATCGTCGGGGCCGGAGTCGGGGTCGCCTGGTTCGGTCGGGGACGCGCGCGCATCGTCGACTCGGTCTCGGTCGGCGCGGGGGTCGCCGTCTCGGTCATCGCGCTGGCGACCTCGACCGTCGCCGGCGCGGGTACCGTCGGCGTGGCCACGGCAGGCGGCTCCGCAGGCGCGGCGACCGCAGGCTCCACGTTCGGAGTCGGCGCGGCAACTGGCGTCGGGGCGGGCGCGCTCTCGCTCGGTGGCGCGGGCGGCGGCGCGGCGACATCGTTCGCCGGCGTCGCGATCACCGTCATCGGGGCCGCGTCGGGACCGCTGCGCCCGAACACGTAGGCCCCGAGCCCCACCACGAGCAGCAGGAGCACCACGACCGCGGCTTGCCAGATCGTCCCCGAGCTCGCGCGCGGGGTATGCACGGCCGGCACCGCGGTGCCCGTCGCCGACGACTCGCTCGCGGGGAACGCGGGCGCCGGTCCCGCACCGGGCGCGAGGCCTTCGTCCGCGAGCTTCACCGCGACCTCGACCGACGCGCGTTGCTGCTCGAGCTTCGGCCCGAGCACCGCCTTCATCAGCGCGGTCACCTGCTCCGGCCGCGCGACGCCCCCGATCGCGGCCGAGGCGCGCTCGAGATCTGCGCGGAACTCGGTCGCGCTCTGGTAGCGCGCGTGCGGATCGCGCTCGAGGCCCTTGAGCACCACCGCGTCGAGCGGCTCGAGCTCCGGGCGCAGCTCGGACGGCTTCGGGATCGGTCCGTCGAGCACCTTGCGCACGGTGTCGATGTCGTCGTCTCCCTTGAAGAGGCGCTGACCGGTGAGCGACTCCCAGAGCACGACCGCGGACGCGAACACGTCGCCGCGCAGATCGTCGATGCGCTGTCCGCCTTTGCCGAAGCGCTCGGGCGGCATGTACGCGAGCTTGCCCTTGAGCTGCCCGGTCTGGGTCGACGAGACGCGACCTTCGGCCTTCGCGATGCCGAAGTCGGTGATGCGCGCGATGCCGTCGGTGCCGACGAGCACGTTGTGAGGGGAGACGTCGCGGTGCACCACCCCGAGGTTTTGCCCGTTCTCGCCGACCAGATCGTGCGCGGCGCCGAGACCGGCGAGGAAGTCGCTCACGATGCGCACGACCACCGGCACCGCCACGCGCGCGCCCTTCTTGTGCGCGGCGCGGAGGATCTGCGAGAGGTCCATGCCCTCGACGTAATCCATCACGAGGAAGGTGCCGTGCTGCGGATCTTCGCCGACGTCGGTCACGGGGATGACGTTCGGGTGGCGGATGCGCGCGGCGAGGCGCGCCTCGTCGAGGAACATCGCCTTGATGTTCTTGTCCTCGGACAAGTGCGGGTGGAGCACCTTGATCGCGACGCGGCGATCGAAGCCCGCGACGGCGTGGATGCGACCGAGGTAGACGGTCGCCATGCCGCCCGCGGCGAGCTTCGCGAGGAGCTGGTAGCGCCCGAGATAGGCGCTCGGCAGACCGCCCGCGCCGGCGACGACGGGGCTGATCGCTTGCAGGGAGCTGGTGGGACCTCCGGAGACGCTCACAACGCACCTCGCACGTAGAGCATCGCTCCGTCCGTGGACGGTGCGATCGTGACGGAGGCGCGATCGTCGTCCTCCGGGTCGCCTTCGAAGTCGGTGAAGAACGCCGTGAGCACGGTGACGAACGCGAGGCCGGCGGTCGCGCCGATGAGCGCGTTGGTGCGGCGCTCCTTGCGTTGGCCCGCGTCGTAGCGGTCCTCCGACGGATTCTCTTCGTAGGCATCGACGCCCGAGAGCGTGTCGACGCCCGACCAGATCGTGAGCCCACCGACCGCCGCGGTCAGACCGAGGCCGGTCCAGAACACGCCCGGCGGCATCACGCGCACCCCGCGATCGCGGGTCGAGAGCGGAGGCGGGGTCGTTCCGTCGCCTTGGTTCGACTGCATCGACACCCCGTCCGGGGTCGGGATCTCCACCAGCACCTGGGCGCCGCGCGCGCCTTCCGCGGTGCGCTCGACCCGCACGTCGCCGAAGTAGGCGACCACCACGTGGCGGTTGTCGGGCGAGAGGTACGCGCCGCGCGTCGCGAGCAGGCGCCCGTCGACCTCGACCACGCAGCCGTCGCACTGCACCGTCAGGAGCACCGAGCTGCGCCCGGCTTCTTCGACGATCTGCGAGACGAGCTCGGTGGCGGACGCGTCGTTCGGGTAGGCCTCGCCGAGCAAGATCGCGAGGGTGCCGGCGCGGGTGATCTCTCCGGCGCGCTGGTACGAACGAACGGCCTGCACGAGCGCTGCCCGCGAAGGCGCGAGGCGGTAGGCGCTCATGAACCATTGGCCTGCCTGCGCGAAGTCGCCCGCCACGTAGAGCGAGGCCGCGCGGTCGTAGGCCTGCGCGGCGGCTTGCCGATTTTGCACGGCGTCGCCGGTCGCGACGCGATCGGACGCCTCCGCGTTCGTCGACGCGGCGGTGTTCTGGGCGAACGCGCTCGAGGTGGTGGCGAGCGCGACGAGGATGCAGAGGTGAGAAGGCCTCACCGCCACAGGATACACGGACCGGGCCACCGGCGTCTCGTTCTCGCGGATCCGCGCCAGGAAGAGCAAGGACAGACGAGGGGCGCCGAGCCAGTTTCCTCAGCGCTCGTCCGAGTCGCCGTCCTCGTCTTCTTCTTCCAGGGCTTCGAGCACCTCGTCGCGGCTGACGGCCCAGGGGGCGTCCTCGCCGTGGAAGTGTCGCCACAGGGCGCGGCTCAGACCGGGCTGCTCGTCGGGCACCGACCAATCCCAACGCAGCGACTGCGCCTCGAACGAGGTGCCGGTGCCGCCCGGGTTGAGCTCCTCCGGCCACTGACGCGGGATCGCCTCGTAGGGCGTGTAGTCGGGCGTGCTCGTGAACATGTCGTACATCGGCGCGGCGTTCGCCCAATACGCGTTGAGCGGCTGCTCCACGCCGAGGATGAGCTGGATGGTCCGCCAGATGCTCGACTCGTTGTAGTGCACGCTCGAGACGTAACCGCGTTTGACCCAAGGTGAGATCACGAGGGTCGGTGCGCGGTGGTTGTCGACGTGATCGCCGCCGTCCTGAGGATCGTCTTGGATTACGAAGACCACGGTCTCGGGCCAGAATGTCGAATGACTGAGCGCGTCCGCCAAGAGACCGATCGCGGCGTCGTTGTCCGCGATCATCGAGGACGGGGTCGGCGCTCCGGGGCGGCCGCCCGACGTGTGATCGTTCGGCAGCAGCACGTAGGTGAAGGTCTGGAGGAAACACGTCTCCTGCCATCGCCGCTGGAGGAAACGCACCTTGTCGACGTCCGGGACGGTGAGGTTGTAGACGACGCCAGGGAAGCTCCCGTTCGGCGCGAGCGCGCGGCTCGAGACGATTTCGCCGTAGTTCGTGGCCGAGATGTCGTTGTCCACGAGCCAGTCGAAGGCGCTGCCTTCTTCCGGATATCCCATGTCCTGGACGCCCTGAGGCGGGATGGTCCAGTAGCCACGTCCCCAGGTCGTGAGCCAGCTCCTCTCCACGAAATCCGTGGTGCGGCCCATGGTGGTCCACACGTGCCCTTGAACGGATTGTTCGGCGAGCGAGTAGTAGTTGTCGTTGTGCGAGAAGGTGCGCGCGAGCTGTCGCGTGTTCGGGATCACCTGCTCGATGCGATCGCGCGGGATCAGCGTGAGGTTCGGATCGCCGTTGCCGTAGGGCGCGCCCGACTCGTCGGTGAGATCGCCGAAGTAGGCGTCGTAGGTCTTGTTCTCGCGCACCACGAGGATCACGTGGCGGATGCGCGGCGAGGGGCCCGCGCCGGGCTGCGGGATCGGGAAGTCGTCGTCGACGCCGGCGGGGCATTCGACGCGGTGGAAACGCGTCGCGCGGTCGTTGTTGCGTGCGATCTCGAGGTCCCAGCGCGCGAGCGACTCGTCGTCGAGCAGCTCGGCGGGGACGATGCTGAGCGAGCCGCCCACGAGATCGAGGATGTCGGTGCGCGAGGGGCTCAGGTTCGCGCCGGTGCCTTCGTGCTTGCCGTTGACGATCACGAGGCGTCCGTCGGAGAGCGCGCGGACATCCGTCGGGTACCACATCGTCGGAACGCGCCCGATGCGGGTCCAGTCGCTCGGATCGAAGACGTCGATCGCGTTCTCGCCTGCGCTCACGACGTAGAAGCGCTCGCCGCTCGGGTCGAACACGCCCGCGGCGGGCGACGATCCGCGCGGCGCGGTCTCGCCCTGCAAGAAGAGCTGACGCGTGCGCGTGCCGGTCGCGGTGTCGACGATGGAGAGGCTGTCGGAGTCGCTGTCGGCGACGACGAGGGTGCTGCCGTCGGCGGAGAGCGCGAGGCCCTCGGGGTTCTTGCCGACACCGATCGGCGAGCTGACGACGCCCGTCGCGAGCTCCACCGACACGACCGCGTCCGCGCCCCAGAGCGAGACGAACGCGGTGGCGTCGTCGATCGCGGTGTGCGGCGCGACCGCGAGGTCGTACGGGAACGAGGTGTTCGGGAGCGGGATGCGCCGGATCTCGCGCGCCTCGATGGTGTCGTAGACGACGAGCTGATCGCCGAAGAGGAGCGTCGCGACGAGCGTGCGGTCGTCGGCGAGGAGCGCGAGAGACGCGACGTAGCCGTCGTTGACGTCGGTGGCGAAGCGGATCGGCGTGGCGTCCGTGAGCTGTCCCGTCGCCACGTCGAAGTCGTACACGCGCACGACGTTGCTGCCGCCGCCGCTGACGAAGACTCGATTGCCGGAGCTCGTGGCGGCGAGGCCGAGGAAGAGCGCCTCGTCGGATCGCTCGCGCAGCGTGCGCTGATCGACGACCTCGCCGGTGTCGAGGTTCACGACGCTGAGCTGCTCCGTTCCGACCCGCAGCACACGACGCGCACCCGGCACGACGTAGGCGTCGACGCCGTCGTCACCGACCGGCAGGAGCGGATCGTCCTCGTCGTCGACGATCACGGCCGAGCAGCGACCGGCGACCGGCTCGGGGTGCGACTCGGTGCGGCAGGAGCGTCCGGCGTCGATCGTTGCGTCGAGCTCCGAGGCGTCGGGACCGGAGTCCTCGGGCACCAGCGGGTTGGAGGTCTCGTCTCCACACGCGAGGGCACCGCACGCGAGGGAGAGTGAGAGCAGGAGCAGCACGGTCGAACGGCGCATGGGCGCGAGGGTCGCACGTTTGTGTTCGCTTCGACCTTCGGCCTCACGAGGCGGGGAAGTTTGTCGGTTCCGCGCTCGCGCGCGGCCAATCGTCTCGTGGAAGCATGCAGCTCCACGGACTCACGTCCGTGGAGCTCCGCACGCTTCCACTTCGATTCCCCGCACCCCTCTGGCGCGTGGCGTCCTTCGCTTCGCTACGGCCGCCCCTGCGCGCTGCTCTTCGGGCTGGCCGCAGGGGGCCAACCCGCACGCGCGGCCTTCCGAGCTACGTGAGGCTCCGAGGTCTGACCGTCGCGGACGTGCGGCTGGTCCGGGCGGGGCGGGCGATGTATGCAGCGGCGATGGCGTCCAAGGACCTCACGCCCGCGCCGGGCGAGATCGCGGCCTTGCTCGGCCGCGGCACGAAGTTCTGCGGCAAGCTCGTGTTCGAAGGGCGCGTGCGGGTCGACGGAGCGTTCGACGGCGAGGTGCACACCGAGGGTGTGCTCGTGGTCGGCGAACAGGCCGTGCTCGACGGGACCTTCGACGTGGGCTCGCTGTTGGTGCTCGGCGGCACCGTGCGCGGGAAGGTGCGCGCGCGCGAGGTGATCGAGCTGCACGCGGACAGTCACGTGCTCGCGGAGCTCGAGACGCCGCGGCTCTTCGTGGACAAGGGCGCGCGCTTCGACGGCTCGTGCCGCATGACCGACGGCGCCCCGAGCCAGCGCCTGCCGCTCGACGAGACCGAAGGGCCCATCTCGTCGGAAACCTCGTCGTCGGAAACCTCGTCGTCGGAAACCAAACGCGCCGAGCCATCCGCCGCACAGGCTCCGTCGGCGCCTGCGGCGTCGCACGAGGGTTCGGCGGGCGAGGCCGCGGTCGAAGGCCCGACCGACACCGACCTGCCGCAAGCCTGAGCTCCACCCGTCCGGTGCAGCCGCGACCGCGCTTCGTCGCTCGTTTCCCCGCCCAAAAGGCGACGGGGCCCTTTCGGGCCCCGTCTATGGTGTGGTGTGTGGTGTGGTGGAAAGGAATCTTGGGGGTCGATCGCTCGGCGCGGATCTTCGCGGGCGTCCTCGACGTCAGCCTCATCGCCTCGGGGCCTCTCGGGCCACAAGTGAGACTGGCTCGCTCTTGTAGCGCGTCGGTGGAGGTTACGTCACGCGAAAGCGAAGTCTACCCTTTCGTTTGCTTCGCCCGACGCTTTGGTCACTCACCCATTCGGGGGAGACCCACGTCGAGATGACGCAGAAGCGCGAGGACGAGCGCGCTTTCGCCAGATCGCATCACTCGCAGGAGCCGCCGACCCGCAGCGACACGCGGTCGAGGATGCGCGCGATCGGACCCCCGAAGTCGTCCTGGCAGATCGACCCGGGCACCGAAGCGGCGCCGTCGGCTTCCAGCCCCTGCGCGACCTGGAGGATGCGGTGCGCCGGGAACGCCGTCTGCGAGTCGCGGTGGCACGCGGGGGCCAGTCGCGACGGCATCGCGGGGTCGACGCGCTCCTCCATGCGGTCGTCGGCGAGGATCGCGTCGACCGTTTGGCCTTCGAGATCGACCGGGAAACCCGCGATGGGCGCGAACACGAGCCGCACCGCGTCGCCCTTCGCGTCGATCAACCCCTGCACGAAGCGGTCGATCGGCTGCACCGCCTCGGGATGCTGGAAGCAGCGGAGGTTCAGGTCGCCCCCGTAGACGGTGCTCGCGGGATCGAAGATCCGCGGATCGATCGCGGAGCAGTCGTCCTCGTCGGTGAGCATCACGATCAGCAGGATCGCGTCGTCGCGAAGGAAGCCGGCGTTGTGTCCATCGGCATGGCCGGTCGTCGCCTCGACGAAGCGGGTGGTCGACGTGCTCGGCGTGACGGCCTTGAGCGTCGCCTCGAGCTGCTGCTCGAAGCCGCAGCCGTTGGTGCCGGTCGTCGCGACGCAGCCGACGTGGCTCGCGAAGCTCTCGATCGGCTCGGTGCCGGACACGAACTCCAGGAAGGACGGATACGTCGCCTCGCAGCCCACGATCGCGGTGTTGCCGCGCGTGCGCAGGATGCCGTCGTCGCCGACGCGTGAGTTCGTGCAGGTCGGGACCACGGCGCCGCCCGTGCCCATGTCGGTCGTGACGACGCCCGTGCGCAACGACGCGATCGCCGGAAAGTCCTGCACCCCGTCCGCGTCGGCGTCACCAGTCGCGAGCGCCTGCACGACGCGCGGGATCTCGCGGGCGAGCGCGTTCTGCTCCTGAGCCATCGAGTTCGAGTTGTCGACCACGAAGAGCACGTCGACCGCGCCGACCGCGCGGCGGCAGCACTCGGCGCCTTCGCACGCGGTGCCCACGAACGCTTGGCTGAAGTGCTCCACGGTGGTGCGCGCGATCGCGCCGTCGATCTCGGTCGGGAGCGCGGTGTACGCACCCGCGGAATCCGTCCAGAACACCGTCGCGAGGCGCGAGTCCCCCGAGAACGGGATCTCGATCGTCGCGGGGGTGCGGAAGACGAGGCCCGCCGGCTCGAAGCGCAGGACGGGCGTGTACGACGTGAAGCCGGTGGGGAGGGTCGCGGACGTCGCCGTCACCCGGATCGTGGTGGGCTCGTCGAGCGCTCCCGCGGGCACCCGCAGGGCGAGCTCACCGACCTGCACCAAGCCTCCGTCGACGCCGAGCGACACCGAGACCGTGTCACCCACCTCGAGCGGATCGGACGGCGCGACCGGGCTCGGGATCGAGTCCGGATCGACGGAATGAGAGGCGGGACAGCCGAGCAGGGTGAGGAGCGGAAGAAGCCGAAAGAGCTTTCGCATCGAGGAGCCTCCGAGGGGGTCGAGTCGCGTCCGTGAACGAGCGTTCGAACGAGCGTTCGCGCGCGTCGGACGTGGTTCGTCGGCTCGGGTGGCGTCGATTTCCAATGCCACCTCGTGCCACTCACCCGCCGAGGCCGCTCGATACGAGTCTGGTGCCAGGCGTCGCGTCGCGTGTGCCCACGTCGAACGTCGCGACTCGACGTTGCCCAAACGCGCGCCGAACGTGGACGTGATCGTACGTGATCGTCGACGTGGTCGTGGTCGGTGACGTGAACGGCGACGTCCGCCGTGGACCGTTGGTCTCCCACACGAACGACTCGGCCGAGTCGACAGATGCGTCTGGCGCGACGCAAGCTCGCAGAGAGCTCGGTTTGTTCACGAGCACGATTCTCTCGAAACGAGAACATCTATCGCGTTTGATGTGTCGGCGCGAACGGAGACACGTGAGCGTGAATCCGAGGACACGGCGCAAGACGCGGCCTCACGCGATCGCGGTCACGAGGAACACCGGACAGGCGCGCTCCTCCTCGTGCACCTCGCACGCGGTCTCATGCGATCGCGGTCACGAGGAACACCGGATAGGCGCGCTCCTCCTTGTGCACCTCGCACGCGGTCACGAAGCGCACCTCGGAGAACCCGACCTCTTCGAGCAGCGCGCGCACCGCGTCGCGGTCGAAGCCCGTGTGGAAGACGCCTTCGACGCCGGGTGGATGGAACGAGCCGTCCTCCGCGTCGAGGTCCGCGATCGCGAGGCGTCCGCCTCGGCGCAGGCTCGCGTGCAGGCGCGCGAGCAGGGTCCGCGTGTCGGCGACGTGGTGCATCGCCATCGCGCTCACGACCACGTCCACCGATCGGTCACGCGTGGCATCGAACGGCGCCTGCACGAGATCGCGGCAGACGATCTCGACCTTGCCCTGGAGCTCCGGCTTCGTCGCGAGCTGCGTGAGCATCGCCTCCGAGACGTCGACCGCGATCACACGCGCGACGTGAGGCGCGAGCTTGGACGCGAGCAGGCCGGTGCCGGCACCGAAGTCCAGCAGCACGGTGTCCGGATGCAGCGGGATCGCGTCGCGCACCGCACGGACCACGGCGTCGGAGATCTGCTGCGGGATCGGGCGCTGGTCCCACTCCTTCGCCTGCTCGCGGAAGAGATCGGTCATGTCGGCAGCGTAGTCGCCACGATCGCCGCGGCGCTACGCGAAGCGCTCGCGCAGGCCGAGCGAGCGACCGATTCGACGGGACGATCCGCGCGGCGCCCCTCGCCGAGCGAGCGAAACGCACGAGGGGCGCGCGACCTCGTCGGCGCCCCTCGTGCTCGGTGCCACGGCTGGCCGCGAGGCCGACCGTTCCCGCCGATCGATCACGGCGTCGGCGCGGCTTCGCCCTCGGCTGCGCCCTCCGCCGCCGGGGCTTCTTCCTCCACGACGCGCACGTTCGCGGGCGCGGCCTCGCCGAGCACGGTGGTGCTGCGGACCTTCTCCGGAAGGTACGAGTCGAGCTTGCCGATGTACCAACCGAGCGCGAGCCCGAGCAGCAGCAGCACGAACAGGTAGAACTTCCAGGGGCGCTTCTTCTCCGCGAACGGATCGTGGAGATCGCGCTGGCTCCCCTTCGGGATCGTCGCGACCTTCGTGAGCGACTCGCCGAAGGGCACGTTCACCTTCGCCTTCGCGTTGACGGCCCAGCCGTTGGCGTCGAGGAGCGGGCCGAGGTTGCGCTGACGCAGCTTCAGGAACGCGATCGCCATCGACGGACCGCTGATGAGCATCATCAAGCCGATCACGCCGAGCGGCATCCAGAAGCCGAGCCCGAAGAACGCTTCGAGCAGCGCGCCGAGCGCGGCCGTGATGCCGCCGACCGCGACACCGATCGCGGCGACCACCCCGATGTCGAGCTTGCGAGGGGTCTGCGGCGCGCGCGGCTGACCGGACGCCGCTTGATCGGTCTGCTCGGCCGCCGCGGTCACGCTCGCGTCGGCCTCTGCCTGCGCGGCCTGCGCGCGGCGTTCTATCTGCTCCTCCACGAGGCGGAGGAACTTCTTGTAGGGCGACCAGAACGCCTGCCGGATGCTGATCGGGTTGTCGACGATGCGCGTGACCGTCGCGTCCCAGGCGTTGCCCTTGCGGTCGTAGAAGAGACCGTTGCGGCCGACCATCAGGTTGTCGACGTCGCCGTTGGTCATCGCGGCGGCGAGCTGCATGGTCTCGCCCTTGGCGTTCTTCAGATCGCAGTAGAGCAGGTAGCTCTTCGAGTGCGCCGCCATCGTCGCGTGTTTGCCCGCGTCGTTGACGCGGATGCAGAGCTCGCACGCGCGCTGGTCGATGTAGAGGGTGCCGATCTGAAAGCTCGCGGGCCCCTTCTTCGCGTAGAAGTCGCGGAAAGAAACGAAGTTGTTCGCGACCGTCATGAGATCGCGCGTCAGGTGCAGGAGCTTCTCCACCTTCTCACGCGCTTCCGCCATCGGGCGCGCCGCCTCGTCCTTCTTCACGAGCGCGTCGAGCTTCTCGCGGAAGCCCTTCGCGAGCTCGCGCGTGCGCTCGGCGCCGAGCTTGTCGACCTTCGCGCCCTTCTTGTCCTTCGCCCACGTCGCGTGCGCGGCGAGCTTGCCGCGGAGGGTCATCCAGTCGTCGTACGAGAGCTCCGTCCGGTCGCCGAGGAGCGGCGCCACGACCTTCTCGCGGAGGGCCGTCATCGCGTCGATCCACGCCGGGTTCAGACGCTGCGCCAACGGCAGCTTCGCGTCGCTCTCGACGTGCGCGAGCGGGAAGTGCGCGACCTCGTCGGCCGTGATCTGCAGATCCTTCGCGGCCGCCGCGAGGTACTCGCTCTCTTCGCGGTTCACGGCGACGAGCGCGCGCGCGTCGAACGCGGCGACGCGGCAACGCGTGAAGAAGTCGTCGACCTTCGCGCGCACCTTCTCGTAGGCGGCGTAGGCGTCCGTGGTCGCGTCTCCGAGCGGGCGCGCGGCCTCGTTCTGCCCCGCGTCGAGCCAGCCCACGTACGCATCGAGCTCCTCGAAGAAGACCTTCACGGAGTCGGCGGTGATGCCCGGGTCACCGTTCTTGTCCGTCGCGGGCGCCTCGGTGCACGCGAGCACGTCGGCGATCGCCTTCTTCTCCGCCTCGTCGTCGGTGGAGCTCGCGGGCACCACGCCGTCGCCGTTCCAACGCTGCTTGTTGAACTTCTCGATCGCGTCCTTCACGTCCGCGACCGCGAGCGCCGTCGCGTCCGACTTGTCGAGGCTCGCGAGCAACGCCTTCGCGGTGTCGTGGACGACCTTGCCTTCGTCGTTCGAGGTGTCGATCGCGGCGAGCGGGAGCTCTGGCGAGCGCTTGGCGATCACCTCCGGATCCTTCAGCAGCCCCGCCGCCCATTTGACGGCCGCGATGAGCTCCTTGGCGTTCACGCGACCGTCGTTGTCGGTGTCGATCAGCTGCAGAGTGCGCTCGTCGAGCTCGAGCCCCTTCACGGGGCACGCCAGCGCGACCCAGAGCTTCTGATCGAGCTGGTCGAGCGCGAGCAGGTCCTTCGCGGTCGTGAGCTGGACTTGGTCCACGCCACCCGCGCGGAAAAAACGCCACGTATGATCGGCCATCCGGTCTCCTCGGGCGGCGATTACCACGATTCGTGCCGAGCGGTCACGGCACCTCTCGCACCACGAAGACGCGATTTCCGTGTGGCGGTGGCCGTCGGCCGTGGGTGCGTGCCGTCGCGGCGTGGGCCGCGCCCTACGCCGGCACGGCCGCGCCCTACACCGGCTCGACCGGGTCGTCGAGCTCCGCGAGGACCTCGTCGATCCAGCGGTCGATCGTGCGCGGGAACGGCCACATCCAGCCGTACGCGCCGGTGACGAACTGGCGCCGGACGTGCTCACGCAGCTTCGGATCGCGCGCCGCGCGTGGGCCGTACGCTTCGGCGGTCGCGCGGAAGGTCTCCGCGTAGGCCTCCCACTCGATGCGCGCGCGCCCCCACGCGAGCCCGAGCGGGAAGTACGGCAGCAGGTAGAGCAGCGTCATCGGGACGACACCGAGGCGCGCGAACTGGCGGAGGTGCACCGCCTCGTGGCGGAGCGTCACCCAGCGCGCGCGGGGATCGCGCTCTTCGAACCCGCGGGGCAGGTAGATCGTGCGGCCGATGGTCGTCACGTAGCGATCGAGGAAACGTCGCTGGGCGCCGAAGGTCGCGACGATCACGAGCACGTTCAGCGCGCGGCTGAAGGGGTCGCGCTCCTTGTGCACCACGCGAAGCTCGGGCAGCTCCGCGCGGAGCTCGCGGAGGTACGCGTCCGGATCCACCATCGCGAGGATCATCGCACGCGCCTCGGGGGGAGGCTTCGTTCGTGAGGCGTCGGGAATCGAAGGGCGCGCGCGCTTCGTTCGTGGAAACTCCGGCGTCCTCGGCGGGCGGCTTCGTTCGTGAGGCGCCGTGAGTCGAAGGGCGCGCACTCGCCTTCGTTCGTGAGGCTTCGCCCGTCCTCGGCCCGCGCTCGCCTTCGTTCGTGAGGCTTCGCCCGTCCTCGGCCCGCGCTCGCCTTCGTTCGTGAGGCATCGTGTCGAGGGCCCGCGCTCGGCTTCGTTCGTGAGGCGTCGTGTCGAGGGCCCGCGTATCCTCGACCCGTGCGCCGCGTCTCTGCCGTCTCCGTCGTGCTCGCTGCCGCGCTCGCCCTCGGGGCGTGTGCGTCGGTGCCGCGCCGGCTCGCGCGCGGTCGAGTCGAAGACGCGTGCGAGCTCGCGCTCAGCGGCGAAGGCCGACGTGCGTGGACCCGACACGTCGCGCCCGCGCGCGTCACCTTCGCGATCGAGCCGCTCGCCGGCGAGGCCCTCGAAGCGCGCTTCGGCCTCTCGGCGCGCCACGAAGGTCACCACCTGCTGCGTGTGCGTTGGTCGGTCGATCGACTCCCCGAAGGCACCACCGCGACCGACCTCACGCTGCGCCTCTCCGCCCTCGGACAGACCGCGGGGGCTCGCATCACCTCGGGCGTGCAGGGCGATCTGCGCGACGTCTTCGCGGCGCCGCGCCTCACGCTCGAAGAGCCGGCGCCGTACGTGCCGGCGCGCTTCGAGCCGCCAACGCGTCCGACCCTCGAACGACGGGGCCCGCCCAGCCGACCACATCCGGTCGAGCGATTGGCCAACGATCTGCTCGCCGCCTTCAGCCTCGGCGCGTTCCGCGCGGACGACGAGCCACTGCCTCCGCTCACGCCCGAGTCGTCGCGTGCGCTCGGGGCGTGGCTCGAAGAGGTCCGCGCCGCGCGGGTGATCTACGAGACCGCGGAGGCCGAGCGACGCACCGCCCACGAGGCCCGTGTCGACGCCGCGCGTGAAGCCAACGAGGCCTCGCGCGCCGCGCACGAGCTCGCGGTCGCGGCCCACCACGACGCGCTCGCGGCGCTCGCAGGCGAGCTCGCGTTCCCGCGCTGCGAGGGCGACGTCGGCGACGGGCTGCGCTGCGAGGGCTACGCGATCTGGAGCGCGCCGCCGACCGAACCGGAGCCGCTCGCGGTGTGGGCACACCTCGACCTGCACTTCGGCGCGTGTACGTGGCACCTCGTCGGGGACGCGGTCGGCGAGGCGCGCGCCACGAGCTGGGAAGCCGCGCTCACGGACCTCGCGCGAGCTCCCCGGACGATCGCCCTCGGCTCGCTGCATTGAGAGCGATCGTCGACGTGATCGTCGACGTGGTCGTGGTCGTGGTCGTGAACGGCGACGGCGACGACCTCGAACATCGATGCGGGTCCGTCGGCCACGTGAAGCAGGATTCGACCCCATTCACGCTCACGACCACGTTCACGCTCACGTTCACGTTCACGTCGTTCACGTTCACGACACGCGCGCGAGCTCGGGCTCGTCGACTCGCCTGGTTCCGCGCCGCGAAAGCGGGCACGCTCGGCGCGTGGCGCTCTACGAAGTGCGCGGGGCCCGGAAGGTCTTCGGTGAACAGGTCGTGCTCGACTCGGTCGACTTCCACGTCGACGAGGGTGAGTTCGTCACGCTCTGCGGCGTGAGCGGCTCGGGCAAGAGCTTGCTCGCGAAGATGATGATCGGGCTGCACACGATCGACGGCGGCACCTTCACCTTCGACGGGCGCGAGGTGACGAAGCTCCACGAGCGCGAGTGGATCGGCGTGCGGCGCG
This sequence comes from Myxococcota bacterium, assembly GCA_025453555.1. Taxonomy (GTDB): domain Bacteria; phylum Myxococcota_A; class Polyangia; order Polyangiales; family Houyiibacteriaceae; genus JACKEH01. The sequence goes on from JALOQC010000076.1 coordinate 21,070, forward strand.
AGGTCGGCATGCTCTTCCAAGAGGGCGCGCTCTTCGACTCGATGACCGTCTTCGACAACGTCGCGTACGGCCTGCGCGAGCAGCGGCTCCTGCCCGAGGCAGAGATCCCGCAGCGCGTGTCGGAGTCGCTCGGCGCGGTGTCCCTGCCCGGCACCGAGGCGCGCTGGCCCAAGGAGCTCTCGGGCGGCATGCAGAAGCGTGTGGCCCTCGCGCGCGCGGTGGCGATGCGCCCGCGCATGTTGATCTACGACGAGCCCACCGAGGGCCTCGATCCGATCAACGTCACGCGCGTGAACCGCCTGCTCCTCGGTCTGCGCGATCGTTTCGGCATCACCACGATGGTCGTCACGCACAACATGCGCAGCGCGTTCGTGACGAGCGATCGCCTCGCGTTCCTGCACGAAGGACGCATCGCGCTCAGCGGGAGTCCGGACGAGTTCCGCCGCCACGACGACGACCCGATCCTTCGACACTTCGTGGCCGCGAGCCGCCTCGATCTGCCGACCGGCGAGAGCATCCCGCCCCCGCCTCTGCGGTGATCGGCGTGGTGATCAGCGACCGGTGATCTCCGTCACGAGCCGCAACCGGGTGCCCACGTCCATCGAGGACTCCCCCTGCGTCACGCGTGTGCGGGCCTCGACCGCGACGCTCATCGCGCTGCTCCGCACGCCCCCGTCGAAGCGCAGCGACACCCGACCTTCGCCGCGTCCCGACATCGAGAGCAGCTCGGCAGAAGCCTCCGGCGTCGACGGAAGGGACTGGGGCTCCGCGCGCTGATCGACCTGCACCGCGAGCATGAAGCCGACCTCGTCCACCTCGAGCAGCTCGTAGCTCACGCGGTTGATCAGCGTGATCCCGTTCGACGTGGCGAGCGGCGCCTCCCAATGCCAGCGCGCGCCCGGCGCGACCGGCTCCTCCGGCAAGCTCGGAAGGAGCTGCCGCAGGGTGTCGCGCACGGACTCGACCGACTGACGCGAAGCGGGGTTGAGGTCGTCCGGGATCACGAGCTCGATCCCGAGCACACGCCCGCGCGGATCGGCGGCCGACCAACCGGACACGCGGGTCAGCGGCTCGAGCTGCGCGCGATACGCCGCCACCATCGGGTCGTTCGGATCGCCTTCGACCTCGACGCCGGTCAGTCGGTTGTCGATGCGGAACGAGCCGTCGGCCGCGACCTCGCGCACGTGGTTCTCGCTCGTCATCGTGGTGCGCGGCGCGCGCGTGGGCGGTGCCGCGTTGCCGCCGAGCGACATCGCGACCTCGATGTCCATCGTCATCACGATCGCGTGCGTCGCGCCCGCGACCGGCGCGAAACGCAAGAGGCGCGGCGTGCCTTCGCCGCGCGCGTCGAGCACCACCTCGGGCGCGCTCTGCACGTGCTCGGGCGCGACCTCGATCGTCGGAGCGATGGCCACCGGCGTGGTCGAAGAGGTCGGCGTGGACGAGCCACAGCCGACGAGCGAGAGGACGAGCGCGAGGACGGTCGGACGCATCGGGCGTTCGTCGCACGCGCGGCGAGCACGTCAAACGGAGCTCACGAAGTCGTCTTCTTCGTCGGGGCCTTCTTCGCCGACTTCTTCGCGCCCGTCTTCTTCGCGGCCGACTTCGTGGCGCCCGTCTTCTTCGCAGGCGCCTTCGCAGCCGCGCCCGTCTTCTTCGCGGTCGTCTCCTTCGCTTCCGTCGGGTTCGTCGCCCGCGTCTGCTTCGTCGACTTCGCGGCCGACGTCTTCTTCGTCGTCGGAGTCGTCGAGCCCGAAGCGCGTGGCTCGATGCCGGCGGCGAGCGCACGCGCCTCCTGCGCGCGCGCGGAGTCCCCGACGCCGTCGTACGCGTCCGCGAGCCGACCTGCGAGCTCCGCGCTCGGCGCGGCCTCGAACGCGAGCGCGAAGAGCGGGAGCGCGGTCGCGGGATCGCGGTCGAGGTGCAGCGCACCGACCTTCACGAGCACCGCGGCGCGCGACTCGAAGGGAAAGAACGAACAGAGCACGAGCGCGGCGTCGAAGAGCGCGTGCGCGAGCTCGAGCCAGCCCGCCCGACGCGCGAGGTTGCCCGCGTTCGCGAGACCGATCGCCGCGATCGAGGGATCGTGCTCCGCGACCTGCACGTAGGCCTCGATCGCCGCGTCGATCGCGCCCGATGAATCGCCCGTCGAGTCGTACGCCCACGCGCGGTTCGAGAGCTCCCGCGCCTTCGCCTGCGCGTCCAACTCGCTGCCTTCGAGGGACGTCGGCACACGCCCGAGCGCGCGCTCGGCCTGGACGAGGCGCTCGAGGATCGTGCGGTTCGTCCGCTCGTTCTCGCGGTCCGCGAAGAGCCGCTCCACCTCGTCGATCACGCGCTTCGGCGCGCCGAGCGCGAGGTGCGCGTCGAACCGGTGAGGCAAGAGCCGCGCGTACGCTCGCTTCGTGAGCGCGGGGTAGAACCGCACTTCGTCGGAGATCGGCAGCGCCACGAGCTCCTCGAATCGCCCGGCGCCCGCGAGGATCTCCGCCGCCAGCACCGGCGTCTCGACCGCGAACGGGTTCTCCTTCGAAGGCTTCTTCGCGAGCGGCGCCAGCCACGCCCACGCCGCCTCCGCCGCCACGCGGCGCGCGTCGGGCGAGCCGAGGACGCTCGCGTTCCAGATCGTCCCCGCGATCAAGAAGCGCAGCGGCGAGGTCGGCGCGAGTGGAGGCGCGACGGAGAGCACGTCGAGCGCTTCGGTGAGGACGCCCTTGCGAAGGAGTGTCTCGGCGCGGTCCTCCGCGGTGTGGGCGTTCGGGGAGAGCGCGCGTTCGGGCGGCTCCGTCGACCAGGCCTCGAACGACCACGCGTCGTCGAAGAGCCGCGCGAGCCCCGTCGCGCGAAACGTGTCCCGCGCGGCGTCCGAGCGACCGAGCCGTGCGTCCGCGTAGGCGAGCGACTCCCGCGCGGAGACGAAGCCGGGATCGGCGGCGAGCAGGCGCTCCGACGCCGCGCCGAGCGCGTCGAATCGCCCGGTCGCCGCGAGCGAAACCAGCCAACGCGCGGCGATCGTACGGCCCTCGGCGTCGAGGCGCTTCGTCGAGCCGAGCGCCCGCTCGTACGCGCGCGCGGCGACGTCGGGCTCGCCGGCCGCACGCGCGCGATCGCCCTCCCGCACCGCGCGACGGGCCTTGCCCTTGGAGCCGAGCGCGTCGTCGAGGGTCGAGAGCTCGAGCTCGTCGACCCTCACCTCGCCGACCCGCGGCGCGATCTTCGCGAGCGCCGCGAGGTACGTCTTCGCCTTCGCGTCGAGTCCGAGCTCGCGCGCGACCGAGGCGCCGAGCAGCAGCGCCTTCGCCTTGGTCGGGTCACTCGCGAGCACGAGGCACTCGTTCACGTGTTTGATCACGAGCGCATGCTGACCGCGCCGTCGATGGACCCGCGCGAGCCCGAGCGCGCCGTCGGCCCGCGTGTCGGTCTTGCCGTACATCGCGTCCGACCACGACGGCCGGTGGGAGAGCAGCCGCTTCGCGAAACGCTCGGCGGCGACGAGATCCCCGAGACGCAGTGCGGCTTCGAGCCCGAGCGACGCGTCGAGGCGTTCGTCACGCAGCGCCGCGGCGGAGGGCGCGCGGCCCTCGTCGAGCGCGAGTCGGACCTCCGCGCTCGTGCGCACTTCGTCGCGCAAGAGCGCGTTGCGGCGTCGGCGTCGATCGCGTGCGTCGTGGGCGAGCGAGCTGGTCGCGCGCTCGAGATCGGACGGCTCGCGTGCAGAACGCTCGCACCGCTCCCACGACGACTCCGTCGGCGGATGCGCCTCCAAACGGTCGTAGCCGCCGAGCAGCGCGTGCAGCGCGAGCGCGTGCCCCTCCACGCTGCCTCCCACGAACCACGCGCCCATCGCCTCGACGTGCGCACGCCCTTCCTTCGGTCGCGTGCGGCAGGTCGCGATCGCGCGGACCGCGAACGGCCGCGTCCCCTGCCACGTCGCGTGCCCGTAGTGGTCCTTTCCGACCTCCGTCAGCGCCGCGACCGCCGCCGCGTCGTCGCCCCGCGCGAGCTCGAAGAGCGGCCGATCGCGCTCGGCTTCCTCGGCGAACGCGTGGGCGCGCACCTGCGCGAGCCGCCGAATCAGCGCGCGATCGGCCGCGGCGCTGACGCGCTTCTTCGTCATCCGGCGCTCACTTCTTCTTCAACCCGAGGAACGCGGTCTCCGAGATCACCCGGATGCTCGCGCCCTTCGCGTTGAGCGCCTCCGCCTTCGTCAGCTTCGCGCCCTTCGCGCCGTCGCCGTAGAGCGGCGAGCCCTCGTCGCCCACCACCAGCACGTCGAGCGTCGGCGTCACCGAGCCCGCGACCGTGCCGCCGAGCGCCTTCGCCCGCGCCTCCGCCTCCGCGCGGGTCATCGCGGCGAGCTTGCCCGTGAACAGGTAGCTCTTCCCCGAGGGATCGAACGCGTCGGACTTCGTGGCCTTCGCGACGCTCTTCGCCTTCGTCTTCGTCGCCGCCTTCGCGAGCTTCTTGTCGCGCTTGCGGTTCTCGGAGACGTCCTTCTTCGTGGCGATCCGGATCACCACGTTTCGCGCTTTGTTCTTCTTCAGGTAAGCCTGGAGATTCTCGAGGTAGTCCGGACGCATCGTGTACGTGAACGTCACGTGATCGCCCTCGAGCGCAAAGGTCACGTCCTTGGCGGAGCCGTTGCCCTCGCCCCACGCGCAGTCGGTCTCCTTCGCGCGCAGGTTCCACTCGTGGAGCCACTCCACCGAGTGGCGCTGCTCGAAGAAGTCGACGAGCTCCTGCCCGAACGCTTCCCCGTTCTTGGCGGGCAGGTCGAGCTCCACCCACACGATCGGCGCCCCGCGCTCGTCGCCCTTCTCCACCAGCGTCCCGCCCGCCTTGGCGAGCAGCTTCGAGAGCTCTCCGAAGCCGCCCATGTAGGTGTGGTAGACGACCAGCGTATCACCGACGACCCAGGTACCCGGCTCGTCGTCCGAGAGGCAGTCGTCTCCCCAGACGAGACCCTCTTTCCAAGTGTGGCCGTACTTCTTCCCGATCTTCTGTGCGGCATCCGAGATCGTGTCGAAGAGATCGTCGTAATCGAAGTCGGGGTCTTCGTTGAGCTCGTCGATCTGCTCCGCGTGTTTGGAGAAGAACTTGTCCAGCTCCTTCTTCATCGCCGAGGCGGCCTTCGGATCGTCGAACTTCGCGACCAGTCGGTAGTCCGAGCTGTTGTTGCAGGAGAACGAGTTCCATTCGTAGATCGCGAGCGTCATCGACGATTCCTCTCTTGGCTTCTCACGAGATCGACCCCGATCACTCCACGATCCGGAGCTCGGGGTGATGCCGAGGTCGCTCGGCTGCGGGGGAAAGGGCCCCTCCGAAGTCCGGAAGTCGTGCGCAGCCCGCCAACGGAGCCACACGTTTTTGAGGTTTGAGCGAGGCGTAGATCGCGGGCAGCTCCTCGAAGCGCTCGAACGGGATCCCGTCCTTCGCGAACGAGCACGACAACACCTTGCGGTCCGACGTGACGCTCAAGAAGAGGCTGCCCGCGCGGCAGTCCGCGTCGAAGAAGAGCTGCGGCGCGCTCGGCAGCCGCGTCGACCAACACACGTCGAGCTTGAGCTGCAGTCGCCCCGAGAAGTGCGCGTGCAGCCGAACGATCCGCGCGTCGAGATCGCGGAGCTCGTCCGGCGAGAGGTGGAGCGCCTCGTCGCCCTTGTACGAGAGCAGCAGCACGTCGCGCACGCCCATCGTGCTCCAGCGCAGCAGGTCCGCGTCGAGCGTGTGCAGCCGCGTCGGCGTGACGAGGTAGTTCAGCCCGAAGCGCGCGCGGTGCGCGACGAGCCGACGGATGGTTCCGTCGAGATCCTCGTCGTCGTACACGGACACCTGGATCTGCCCGACGCGTCCCGCGAGCTCGTCGAGCAACGCATCGGTGAGCCGCGTGCCGTTGGTGGTGAAGTTGATCGCGAGCGCGGTCTCCTCGTGCAGCCGTCGCACGAGCTCCGAAAAGCGCGGGAACACCGTCGGCTCGCCGCCTCCGAGCGCGAGCTCGAGCACGCCCCACTCGGAGAGGAAACGTCCGAACGCGATCACCTCGTCGAAGGTCCAGCCGCTGCGCGCCTCGAGCGGCCGGTAGCAGAAGCCACACGTCTTGTTGCAGGCGTTGGTCAGCGCCATCTGCACGACACGCGGCGCGGTCTGCACGAGGTGCGCGGTCTCGTCGCCGCGCATCAGCACGTTGCGGCCGGTGCGTCGATCGAAGCCGAGCAGCGCACCGTCGAGCGGCAGCCAGCGCATTGCAGCGTCGGGACCCCTTCCCATGCGGGGACGCTAACAAGCCCACGGGCGCCACGTCGAGCGATGTTCACGCGACACGCGAAGAGTCGTGACCGAAGAGTCGTGACCGACGACGACGAACCGCGCGGCTCAGGAAGCTCAGCGTCGACGACGACGCCAGAGCAACCCGACCACGCCGATCACGAAGCTCCCTCCCGCCGCGTCCGCCGCGCCCACGACGCCGCAGCCGCAGCCGCCCGTCGCCATGCCGACGTCGACGCCCGGCCGCATGCCCGCGTCCGTACCCACCGGCACCGCCGCGTCGCGATCGCGCTCGCACGCGCCCTCGTCGACCACTCCGTCGCAGTCCTCGTCGGTGCCGTCGCACGTCTCTTCGCGCGCGTGCTCGTCGATCTCTGCATCGCAGTCGTCGTCGAGCCCGTTGCACGTCTCGTCCTGCGCGTTCTCGTCGACGATGCGATCGCAGTCGTCGTCCTCGCCGTTGCACGTCTCGGTCGTCGCCATGCAGCGCGGCCCGCCGACCAAGATCGTCGTGCGGTACTCGGGCGCGCTCCAGCCCCCGTCGTTGGTGAACTCGGCGACCGCGCGCGCCTCGCCGAAGCTCGACACACCGTCGGTCTCGATCGCGGAGTGGCAACGGAAGCCCGCGCCCGCACGGCCGCACACGTCCATGCGGCGATCGCCGTCGACGTCCGCGAGCTGGATGCCGTGGAAGTACGCCTCCGAGCCCCAGCCGTTCTCGTCCGACCACGCTGGGCCGTCGATCACGTCGAAGCCTTCGCCGTTCCACACGTTGCATCGCATCGACGCGTTGCTGCGCAGGCAGAGGTCGTCCGCGCCGTCGCCGTTCACGTCGCCCACGCGCAAGGTCGCGTAGTTCGACACGTCGTTCCAGCCGCTCTCGTCCGAGTAGTTGCCGACGATCACCGTCTCGCCGAACGCGGTTCCGTCGAAGAGCACGCAGCGTAGATCCGACGCGCTCCGCGCACAGAGATCCGCGTTGCCGTCGCCGTTCACGTCCGCGAGGCGCATCGTCGACCAGTACGGCATCGCGCCCCAACCGGTCTCGTCGCTCCAGCGTGGTCCTTCGACCGCGGTGGGGAAACCCGCGCCGTCCGAGAGGTGGCACGTCACGCCCGCGATCGCGCGCGCACACACGTCCGCGCGTCCGTCGCCGTTCAGATCGCCGAAGCGGATCGTGCCGTAGTGTTTGGCCACGCCCCAGCCGCTCTCGTCGCTCCAGCGCGGTCCTTCGATCGGCGTCGCGAAGCTCGCGCCGTCGGAGAGCCAACACTGGAGGCCGCTCGCGCTGCGCGCGCAGAGGTCGTCACGCCCGTCGCCGTCGACGTCGGCCAGACGAAGCGTCAGGTAGAAGCGCGGCGCGTCCCAGCCGCTCTCGTCGGAGAGCGGGTACCAGACGCCGCCCGTCTCCGCGAAACCGGTCTCGTTCCCGAGGTGGCAGACCACGCCGGAGTTCGCGCGCGCGCACAGGTCTGCGTGTCCGTCGCCGTTCAGATCGCCCATGCGGAACGTCGCGTAGTTGTCGACGTCGTTCCATCCGTTCGGATCGCTCCACGCAGGCTGGGTCGGCGTCTTCTCGCTCCACCCTCCTTCGGTGGAGAAATGACACCACACGCCGCCGAAGCCGCGCCCGCACACGTCCGCGCGCCCGTCGCCGTTCACGTCGGTGGTGGTGGGCGGCGCGTAAGAAGACACCGACTGCTCGAGCAGCGCGATCTCGCAGACGTCGCCTTCGTCGGTGCGGCCGTCGCAGTCGTCGTCACCGCCACCGCAGCGCTCGGTGGTCGCGTGCTCGTCGCTGCGTCCGTCGCAGTCGTCGTCGCGTCCGTTGCAGGTCTCCGCGCTCGCGACGCACGTGCTGCACGAGGTGCTCACCGGCTCGCGGTAACCGTTCTGTCCGACCCACGCGCTCGTGCTCGCGCCGCAGCGCCCCTGGAAGGGGTCACGCGACGCGCCGCCGCCCGGACGCCAGCCGAGGTGCAGGTGCGGCCCCGTGCTGTTGCCGCTCGACGCGCTCTGCCCGATCGCCTGCCCGCACGACACGCTCTGCCCGTTGCTCACGCGCAGCGAGTTGAGCTGCATGTGGCAGTAGATCGTGGTGCTGCCGTCTCCGTGACGGAGCTGCACGTAGTTGCCGCAGCGTCCGCCGCAGGTGTTGCCGAGCCCGCCGTAGTTCGCGCAGCCGTTGTTGGTCGCGATCACGGTGCCCGCTTGAGCGGCCACGATCACGGTGCCGATCGGGTTGCCGAAGTCCGAGCCGGTGTGCCCGTTGTAACAAGCGCCCGCGCACGTGTAGTCGGAGCAACCGGCCGCGCTGCCGTTGTTGTCGAAGCCGTAGTTGAGCCGATGCGCTTCGTTGTAGGGGCGACGCAGACGTGTCTGCGCGTCGGCGTGCGTGGGCGCGAGGACGGCCGAGAGCAGGAGCGTGCACGCAAAGAGCACGCGCGTAGTCCACAGCGAGCTCATCGCGACACCTCCACCACGTCGAGCGGTCGCAACGTTCCGTCCACGCCCGTCACCACGAGCCCCCCGTTCACCTCGAACACCGCGCCCGCTTCCTCGTCGACCGCGAGCAGCGCCCCCGTGCGCGCGTCGACCACCACCGCGCCCGCTTCGTCGCCGAACGCGATCCGCGCTCCGTCGAAGCGCGGCGCGACCGGGCTCGTCGGGAAACGTTCGGTCGGCAGCGCGCGCTCACCCTGCCCGCCGGCGTCGCGCACGAAGAGCGTCGGTCGCCCCTGGTTCGTCGCGTCGGCCTGGGTGCACACGTACGCGAGCGATCCGTCCGCCGCGATCGCGGGCGACCAACACGAGCGCGTCTCGTCCGTGACCGCCTCCGGCGTTCCCACCTTCACGTCGAGCCGCACGATCGCGAAGGAGGGCATCTCACCGCGCGCGTACGCGAGGTGTGTCCCCTCGCTCGAGAGCGGCGGCTCCACGCGGTCGTCGAGCTCCACCGGCGCCGCGCCCGGCTGCGTGTACCAACGCAGCCGATGATCGGTCGTCACGACCGCGACGCCTTCGCCGACGAAGGCCGCATCGAGCGCCTCCGCGCCGTCGAGCTCCGGGAAGCCGTCGACCCGCAGCGTCACCACGCGATCCGGATCC
>JALOQC010000077.1 GCA_025453555.1 Myxococcota bacterium
CCCGTCGACACCTACGACTGCATCGTCGTCGACGAGAGCCACCGCGGCTACACCCTCGACGCGGAGATGAGCGAGGTCGAGCTCGGGTTCCGTGACGAAGCCGACTACGTCTCGAAGTACACCCGCGTGCTGGAGTGGTTCGACGCGGTGAAGATCGGCCTGACCGCGACGCCCGCGCTCCACACCCGCGAGATCTTCGGCGACCCCGTCTACAGCTACACCTACCCGGAGGCGGTGATCGACGGCTACCTGGTCGATCACGAGCCGCCGATCCGCATCGTCACCGAGCTCGCCCAGCAAGGCATCGCGTTCAAGGCCGGCGAGCGTGTGCCGACCTTCTCGTCGAGCGCGAAGACCGAGCAGCTCTGGCTCTTGCCCGACGACGTGCAGCTCGAGGTGGAGGACTTCAACCGCAAGGTCATCACCGAGAGCTTCAACCGCGTGGTCTGCCGCGAGCTCGCCAAACACATCGACCCCGAGGGCCGCGAGAAGACGCTGATCTTCTGCGTCGACGATCGCCACTGCGATCTCGTCGTGCGCGTGTTGCGCGAGGCCTTCGAAGAGCGCCTCGGCGAGCTCCACACCGACGCGATCCTCAAGATCACCGGCCGCTCCGACCGCCCACGCGAGCTCATCCGCCGCTTCAAGAACGAGCACCGTCCGACCATCGCGGTCACCGTCGACCTGCTCACCACCGGCATCGACGTGCCCGAGATCTGCCACCTCGTGTTCCTGCGCCGCGTCCGCTCACGCATCCTCTACGAGCAGATGCTGGGCCGCGCGACGCGCCTCTGCCCGGAGCTGAACAAGGAGGTCTTCAAGGTCTACGACGCGGTCGATCTCTACGCCGCGCTGCAAGACGTGACGGAGATGAAGCCCGTCGCCACGACGCGAAACGTGAGCTTCGCGCAGCTCGCCGAAGAGCTGCGCACGCTGCAGGACCACGAAGCGCGCGAGCACGTGCTCGGCGAGCTGCTCGCGAAGCTGCAACGCAAGAAACGTCGATTGAAGGCCGAGGCGGCCGAGCAGTTCGAGCACCTCTCGGGAGACACGATCGAAGCCTTCGCGGCCGCGCTGCGTGGCGAGCCCGTCGGCGACGTCGAGCGCCGCCTCACCCCCGAGCTCGTCTCCTTCCTCGATCGCGCGCTCGGCGAAGGCGGCCGCGTGCTCATCTCGGATCACGACGATCGCCTGATCGAGGTCTCCCGCGGCTACGGCGAGGGCCGCACGCGCCCCGAGGACTACCTCGACGCCTTCGAGCAGTTCGTCCGCACGCACATCAACGACATCCCCGCGCTCGCCATCGTCGCGCAGCGCCCCCGCGAGCTCACGCGCAAGCAGCTCAAGGACCTCAAGCTCGCGCTCGACCGAGCCGGCTTCGACGAGCCCAGCCTCCGCACCGCGTGGCGCCAGAAGTCCAACGTCGACATCGCGGCCAGCATCCTCGGCTACGTCCGCCAAGCCGCGCTCGGCGACGCCCTCGTGCCCTACGCGGAGCGCGTCGATCGCGCCCTCACCCGCATCCTCGCCTCACGCGCCTGGGACGTTCACCAGACCAAGTGGCTGAGGCGCATCGCCGAGCAGATGAAGGCCAGCACGGTCGTCGACCAAGCCGCGCTCAGCGACCGCCCCTTCCTCGACGCGGGCGGCTTCCCGAGGCTGAACAAGATCTTCGACGGACAGCTCGAAGCCGTGCTGGAGGATCTGAAGGAACGTGTGTGGAAGGAGGGCGCGTGAGCTCAGTGCCTCGTTAGGCTTGGCGCGCGGCAGACGGCACGACTGTCGAGGCGCTCGAAGAACGGCTCGCGATCGAAGAAGAGACCTGACTCGTCAACCGCCCGCAGATGGAAGCGTGAGCCGGAAGAACGAGTCCACGAACCGACCGCCTTCGCGGTATCGACCTGCGATTCCAATCTCGGAGGCGGTGACCCAAGTCGGTGGATCCGAGAAAAACATGTCCGCAGGCAGCTCGATGCGGGTGACACGTCCGTCCGAGAGGTCGACCAGTCCGAGCGCGTTCTCGCCGTCGATCGCCACCCAGCGACCGCCCCCCACCATGCCGCGTCGGCTCAGCAGAGGGTAGTCCGCGCGCACGCGTCGGGGGGCGAGCGTGGCCGGCTCGGGAGTGTAGGGAGCGGTCCAAACCTCCGTACGCGCGTAAGTCATCGCGTCGTCGTCCCAGCCGTAGCCTTGGAGCCACGCGAGGTCGTCGCCGTCAGTTGCGAAGAGCGTGTCGGCATCGGGAACGTCGAGAAACACCGCGGTCTCCGTGTCGAAGGTCGCGTGAGCGAGGCGGACCTTCGCCTCCCATTCCATCCACATCAGGTGGCGACCGACGAGCTGTGGACCTTGAGGGCTGCCGGGGGCGGCAGAGCCCCGGTTCGCGCGACGGGCGAGGACTCCACCTTCGACGATCCACATCTCACCGAGCGGCTGGACCTGAAACGCGGCGGTGGTCGCCGACGCGAAGGAGAGCTGGAGCACGTTCCCGAGCCCAGGGAGATCCTCGTCACCGAAACGAAGCACGGGCTCCGCGAGCTCCTCCGGCTCGTCGATGGAGCCGTGGAAGACCCAGGTCTCTTCGTACGAACGATCGAAGTCCACCATGACCACGGGGAAGGCGACGTGTCCCTGACCGAACGCCACGCGGTTCACGAAGCAGACCTCACCATCGCCATCGTCGTGGTACCGCATGGCGAAGACCGGCACGCCACGCTCGATGTCGAACAAAAGAGAAGCCGTGGGGCCGGCGAGGTCGCTTCGCTCGTTCGCGATGATGGACAGGATGGTGCGACCTTCGGAGTGACCGCCGGATCGAGGCGCGGGCCCCCATCGCCACCGCGGGTCGGGCACGAGGCGTTGGCACCCTTCGCCGCACGACGCCCACTCGAGGCGTGCGAGCGTCTCGGGCGCCACGGCACGGTCGATCTGGCAACCGTCGAGGATGCCCGGAAGCCCGACCCACTCGGGGTCGACGGGGCCCGCGTCTCGTCCCGCGTCACGACCGCCGTCGCGTCCTGCGTCCACCGCTGCGTCGATGTGCGCGTCGATGCCCGAGTCGGCCGCCGCGTCCACCCCCGCGTCCTTCAGGCCGTTGGACCCAGAGCACCCGGCGAGCAGGACGACGAGCACCCATGTCCTCAAAGGCATCGACCCAGGTCTCCCGATCGAATGGGTCGCAGATCGCTCCAGCGAACCCCACGCGCGGTTTCTCGTGCCCAGGGATCGGCGGTCACGAACGAAACGCCTCGCGAATCGGTGGTCATCGGCACCTCCGCCAGTGTACCGACTCCGAACGCGACGTGGCTGGGCGCCCAAGGCGCTTCTGGGCCGCGCGCGAGCCGGAGCACCGCGTGTGCACCGAATCCGGACGAGACGAGGACGAGGTCTCCTTCGGGTCCGACTGCCAAGGAGAACCTCGTGGTGGGCGCGATTCGAGGCCACTCGACCAGCGTTGTCGAAGGGGTCGACGAGTCGTGGAGATCGATGCGAAGCAGCCGCGCGCGACGCCGACTCCACCACCGGCGCGCCTCCGTGACCTCGTCGAGGACGTAGAGCGCATCGGCGATGGGGTCGTAGGTCGCGGCCAGCACTGCGCCGAGATCGACGTGGCGCATTGGAAGTCGCACTCGCCCACCGTCGCGTCGAAGCACGGTGCCGTCGATCGCACCGCGACGCGTCGTCGCATCGCCAGTGATCGCGAACAGGGTCTCCCGCCGTGCCGACAGCACCCAGGTCGCGCTCGCGGTCACGTCCGATCCAGCGCCGGATCGCCAAGGCGTTCCGCGGCGAGCTCGTGCCCCAAGACCCGAACGACGAGCCCGCCGAGCAGATGCTCGCGCGGCTCGCGAACACCGAGGCGCCCACCAAGGGCAAGCGCGGATGGCGGAAGAAGGACGCATGACCCTCGCGCTCGTCGCGCCACCGCGCGGACTGCTCGAAGCGCACGAGGTCTTCGTGAAGGGCGAGAAGCCGTTTCAGGCGCGCGCTCGTTTACTTCAAGCGTTGTGGCGTGAGGCACACGGGCTGCCCATCGGCGGCCACGGCGACCACGAGCGACTCGGGAGCCACCTCGCGCTTCCGGAGGCGAAGACGTCGCTCGCCAACTTCCTCACGCCGACGATCGCTGAGGTGGCGAAGACGTCGCTGCGTACGAAGCAGCGGGGCGCGGTGATGCAGCCGACGCGGCTCTTCGGGAACCTGCTCAGCAGCCAGCCGCTCTGCTTCAACCTCTTCGGCGAGCTGGCGGCCGACCTCGACCTCGCCGCGCGTGTCCTGCGGCGGCTCGGTCGGAGCGATGTCGCGAAGGTGATCGCAATCCGCTTCGAGTGGTCACCGGGTCGCGGCGACGCTCGCTACACGAGCGACAAGTCCGCCTTCGACGTCTTCGTCGAGTACGAACGCGCGCACGTCCCGACCGAGTCGCGCGATTCCGAGTCCGAAGGACGCGCGTTCTTGGGCTTCGAGGTGAAGTACCACGAGACCCTCGGCGGCAAGCCAGGCAAGCACCGCGCGCGCTACGACGAGGTCGCGGACGCGATGAACGTCTTCGTCCCCGCGCGCGACGCGCTCCGCAAGAACCCGCTCCAACAGATCTGGTGCGACCACCTGCTGGCCGGGAGCATGCTCCTCGCCGATCCCGAGTGGACCTCGGGTACCTCGGTCCTCCTGTACCCGAAGGACAACCCGCAGTGCGCGGACGCGATCGCGCGCTACCGACGGCACCTCGTCTCCGCGGAGACGTTCGACGCCTGGACCCTCGAGTCATTCGCCAACGCCCTCCGCGCCGAGACCGATGCCACGTGGGTGCAGGCATTCGACGAGCGCTACCTCGACTTCACCCCGGTCGACGACGCGATCGCGGCGTGGCGATCGCGATGAGCTGAACGCGTCCCCGACTCCGACTCCGACTCCGACTCCGTCTCCGACTCGGATGCGTCGCCAGGACGGGGACGTCGTGCGCTGGTCAGGAGAAGTGAAGCTCCCGGTCGCCCTCGACGAAGAGCTCGCTGACTACGGACGGCTTCACCCGCCGCGCGCGTAGTTGTCCACGAGTCGAATGCCCGTCTCCACGCCCGGCGATGCTTGCTCGATGTAAATGGGCGTCTGCGTCGCCCACGACAAGCGGATCGCTTCGAAGAGCAACGCGTGGAGGAAGCTCTGCGTGCAGACCCGCATGTTCCTGAAGTCGAGCGCGATCGGCTTTCGGGCGAAGAGCAGAGGTTGAAGGCTCGCGCGGGAGAGCGCGTGCGCTCGCTCGACGTCCTCGGCGACCGACGAGACGAGGAACGAGTCCGTCCCCGGCGGCGAGGGTTCGAACCGGACCCACGTGGTGTCATGCGGCAGCGACATCGACGTCCCCGAGCTCGACGTGAGTTGGCACTCCTCGATGGACGCCTCGAAGGAACGACGCGAGGCGGCTCGGTTGAACGCGAACGGAGGGGCCCACGCGCGACGTCTACCATCGACGCTCGAACGCGGCGATGCGCGGGAACCGGAGACCACGCACGTCAGCGCGGCCTCCGGTTCGCTTGCGACCCTCAGCCCGCCGGCTCCTCCGCTCCCGGCCGGACGAACGGGTAGAACTCGGGGTCGTACGGGTCCACCGGAGCCGGCGTCTCGCCCGGCGGGACGGGGCCGCCGTTGCCGCCCGCGTCGACGAGCCCGCCTTCGGTGTCCTCGCCGTCTTCGAGCTCGTCGTCGTCCGCGAGCTCCGCGGCGCGGCCGACGATGCGGAAGGCGTCGATGGGCGCGAGCGCGGATTGGAAACGCGCGAGGGCGTCCGGGTCGGTCTCGTCGAGGCGGACGGAGAGCGCGCGGCCGTAGGCGGCGACCGCGAAGGCGAAGCGGGTGTTGGCTTCGAGGAGCGCGCGACGCGCGGGGAGGCGCGGAAGCTCGCCATCGGCACCGACCGCGAGGCCGAGCTCGGAAAACGCCTTCTCGACGAAGCGGAGCAGGCGCGGGCTCACGAGCGAGTCGATGCGCTCACGAAGGCCTTCGTCCTGGATGCGCACGAGCAACATGCGCGAGACCGTCCAGAGCGCGCCCGCGTCGTGGGTCGAGAAGTCGATCCCGTTCGGGAAGAGCTTGGTCGCGAGCGCGGCGGCTTCGGGGCCTTCCGCGGAGACGTCGACCGGGATCGCGCCGAGGGCGAGCAGCGCGGAGCGAAGCGAGGACCAGGCGCTGACCATCGCGAAGCGAGGCGCCCGCAGCGAAGGCGGCGCGACGCGCTGACGCTCCATGCGCACCTCGTCGACCTCGGTAGCGCGCTTCAGCACGAGCGCCAGCGCCTCGGTCTGGTCGGGGGTGAGCGGTTTGGGCGCCGCGCTCTGGAGCTGGCGCGCCACCAACATGCAGTGGCGGCTGCTGAAGCGGGCGGGGTTCGTGTAGCTCGCGATCATCGCGGCCACGCTCTGCATCTGATCGAACATGGTCTTCTCCGTCGAACGCACCCCGACCTTCGGAGCGCGAGGTGGCGGCTCCTCGGCGACGAAGACGACCGGTTGCGGCCGGTAGCGCAACCGCGTGAGCGATCTCGCGCGCGGGACCGCGACGCGGCGACTCTCGGGTGGCGCGACGCCTCGGGGTCGAGCTGTCTGCGTGTTCGAGGCGCGTCGACCCTTCGCGATCTGCGTTCACCTCGAATCGCGGTGGGTCGACCCATCGGAATCTGAGCGGACCTCGTTTCTCGGTGGGTCGACCCATCGAAGTTTGGGCTCACCTCAGATTCTGGTGGGTCGACCCATCGAGAACTGGGCCCACCTCAGATCCCGGTGGGTCGACCCATCCAGATGTGAGCAGACCTCGTTTCTCGGTGGGCCGACCCATCGGAATCTGGGCTCGCCTCGAATCGCGGTGGGTCGACCCATCGAAAACTGAGTGGACCCCATTCCTCGGTGGGTCGACCGAACAGATGCCGCCGTGGCCGCTCTCGGCGGCCGCCGCCGTCGTCGTAGACAGCGACGTTCACTCTCTGCAGAGGCGCGATCCTTCGTCGTCGACGTCGAACGGACGACGCAACATGCGAGTCGTCCGCAAGCGCGGCGCGAGAACGGTGGCTCGCACCGGTCGACACCCGCTCGCCAGAGCGGGCGCTTCGTGACCAGACCCGCGCAAGGATGAAGGGGCAGCGAACACTCGCGTCACACGTTTCCGGCCAGGGTGCGGTTATCAGAGGCCGATTTGAAATCGTCGACGACGATGGTCGAATTACGATCAGTGGCCCTTCGTGGTTCGCCTCGATGTGCCTGCTACTCCGTTCGCCATGCGTGCCTCGAACGTCCTGGCGATTCTCTTTCTCTTGGCCCTCGGTGGTTGTGCAGACGAAGCCGTGGACTCGGTCTCCGCCGCCGCGACGGACCCCAAGTCCGCGCTCTCGCGACCGCCGTTCGCGACGCCGCCACGCGGTCACGTCGAGCCGAGCGCAGAGGTCGGAACGCTGCCCGGTCAGCTCACCGTCGACGACGCGGGCGCCGCGCACTACGCCATCCCATTGTGGGTGCCGGAGGGACGGCTCGGGATGCAGCCGAACCTCTCGCTCATGTATTCGAGCCGCGGCGGCAACGGCCCGCTCGGGGTGGGCTGGACTCTCACCGGTATGTCCGAGATCTCGCGGTGCTCGCGAACCGTTCGACAAGACGGGTTTCATCGAAACGCGCGCTTCGACGACGACGCCTACTGCCTCGGTGGATCGCGCCTCGTCCTCGCGCGGAACGACACGATCGCCTCGGGGCGACGTACCTACGTCGTCGAGGGCGATCCGTTGACCAAGGCGGTCGTCGACGGCGCCAACCCGAGCAACCCTCGCGAGCCTCGCTCGTGGACCGTGTGGTTCTCCGACGGAACGATCGGGCGCTTCGGTGACGCCGCCAGCTCCCGGCTCGAAGGACACCGGGTCTCCAACGACGACGAGCGCGCGAACCTCGAGGTCGACGCCCACTCGAGCACCCTGCGTTGGCACCAGACCGAGCTCCGTGATCGCTTCGACAACTCGATCCGGATCGAGCACTCCCGGCTCGTCGAACGCAGTCGCCACTTCGGCGTCGACACCGTCGCGTACGAGGTCGTGCCACGCTCGATCCGCTACACGAACCACCCGTCGCTCGGAGACGGAGACCGCGAGATCCGGTTTCGTTGGGAGCTGCGCCCCGACAAGGCGCACCACTTTTTCGACGCGTTCTTCGTACAACGGACGCGACGTCTGGAGGCGATCGAGGTCCGCGGGCCCGACCCCGACCGCGGCGCGCTCGCGCTGCTCCGCCGCTACGACCTCACCTACCGCACGGAAGAGCTGACGAACGCCTCGCAGATCATCGCGGTGACCGCATGCGACGGCTTCGACCGTTGCCTGCCGTCGACGCGCGTCGACTGGGTGGACAACGGCGACGACGCCTACGCGGTGGACATCATTCGGACGGGGATCGTCGACGTCCAGCAGCAAGCGATGAACATGCCGCATCGCGTGGTCGTGGTCGATGCTGACGGGGATGGCCTCGACGACCTTCTGTATCGCGCAGCGGACGATGGTGGTCTCGATGTTGGTCCGTACCGGCTCGCGCTCGCCCGGGGCGATAGTCGATTCTTTAACCCGGTGGATGTGCCCGGCTTGGCGCAGTGGATCGGCGATCATATCGTTCGCCCCATCGACATCGAGCGCGACGGGAGAACCGAGCTTGCTGCCTTCATCTTCTTCGACCAAACGCCTCATCATCACGCCTGGCGATTCGAACCGAATCGACGCACCTACGTCATCGCCGAGGAGCTCTCGATCACGCCGAATACTACGGAGACGATCCCGTTCGGAGGTGGTGCAGGTACCGTGGGAGCGCCGTTCGGAATATCGGACCACGGGAAGCCACCGACGTTCGTCGATCTCGACGGTGATGGGAGGCTCGACTTCCTGGGAATGCGCTATCGATACGGAGGCGATCCGGACGCGGAGGACACTTCGCCACTTTTCTTCTCGTTCGTGATGAATCGAGTCGGTGAGGGGCTGCGGCCCGAGAACGAGCGCACGCCCGGATTGCCGCCGGGTGAAAACCTGATGCTCAACCTCGCGCTGGACATCGATGCGGACGGGCGAGGCGACTACCTGCATTGGCGTGACGGTCGGTTGTCTTGGATGTCTCTGACTCCCGGTGGTCTGCTTCATTTCCAGCCGACCAATCTACCCAACTGGCTGCTCGGGAACGCGTCTGCGGGTGGTCAGATGCTCGACATCAACGGTGACGGCGCACCGGATCGGGGTATCACCACGGACTACCACGACACTTTGTCCGTTGGGGCTTTACCGATCGAGATCAACACGACGCGTGGATTTGGTGCGTTCTTTGACGCATCGCACGACCGAAACTATCGGTTCTCCGCGTACACTATCAGCGGCGGACTCGCCGCGTATACGGATCGCGACAACCGAATCACCGACTACAACTTCGACGGAATCGATGATCTCCTGGTGCTCATGAACCCCGACGAGAACGTCGTGCTCTACGAGAGCACGGGCTACGGGTACGTGAGGCGTGAGCTCGACTGGACCCCGGGGCCGCGACTTCACGGGTTCGCGCTCGCCGAGGGCGACTTCGACGGTGACGGCGTTTCCGACTTCGTTCGCATCAATCCGACGACCTACGAGCTCGAGATCGTTCGCCGACGCGCCCAGCGACCGAACCGGGTGGTCGCGGTGACGAACGGGCTCGGGAAGCGCGACCAGGTCGAGTACGCGTCGATTGCCAGCTTCGAGCGCTACGAGCCGATCGAGGACGTCGAGCCTTGGCAGAGCCGCGTGACGCGCGGGGTCGACGTCGTCGCCGCGCTGCGGCTCGATGGAGGGGAGGCGGGCGAGCGCCGCGTCGAGTACGCCTACCAGGGCGCGCGAACGGATCTCGATTCCTCCGCCTTCCTCGGGTTCGACGCGGTCTCGACGTTGGATCACGGGACCGGAGTGGCGACGTGGCGTGAGTACGATTGGCGCACACGTTTGTCCGACGGTCGCTACGCGAACCCGGGCCCGGTCGCGGAGTACTCCGTGGCGACGACGGGCCGGCTCCTCGCGACGCGCACTTTGCGAGGATCGACGGTTCGTACGGTTCGCGTGCTCGGGCGCGACTTCCTCGTGGTGCGGCCCGACTCGGTCGAGTCCTCCACCTACGACGCTGTCGACGTGGACGTCTCGTACGAGGGCGAGGGCGATCCCCGCTTCACGACGGACCTCCTTCGACGATGGGGAGACCGCGCACTGACGATGTTCTGGCCGCCGACCGGAGGCGACTTCCGCATGTGGCCGGACGCGGTCGACGAGATCAAGGAGCCGCTGACGCGGACTCATGTGACCTATCAGTACGACGCGTTCGCGTACCCGGAGCGGACGATCGAGGACAGCGAAGGCGGCCGCTCCGCCGAGGTGTACGAACGGCGCCGACACGACGAGTCGCGATGGCTCTTCGGAAACGTCGAGTATCGAAGCACGTCCAGTCACTCGGCACGAGGCTCGGCAACGCAGACCGAGACCTACGCCTACGACCGCAACACGGGTGCGCTCGCGAGCGCACAACAGCACCCGCTCGATCCCACGCTACGTCTCGACGTCGTCGTGGAGCGCGAGCCGCGCATCGGCGTGGTGACGCGCACCACGCTGACCGACCCGGCCACTGGTCGTTCGCGAAGCGTGCACGCTCGATACGACGAGCGCTGGATGGAGGTGATCGGGGTAGCGAACGACCTCGGGCACGTGACGTGGACCGCGACTCATCCTTCGCTCGGGGTCGAGCTCGAAGGCTTCGACTTGTTGGGCAACAATACGCGAACCTTCGTGGACGGCTTCGGGCGCGTGGTGCGCGTCGAGTCGCCCGATGGCGTGATCACGCAGGTGAAGCGGGCACCTCGCGGGGAGGGAGGCGCCATCCTCGAAGAGCTCGCGTGGGGCCATGGACACTCGCGGACGTACGTCGACCGCGCTGCCAACGCGGTGTCTTCCGAGAGCCTCGCACCCGAAGGACGTTGGAGAATCGTCGAACGCAAGCTCGATGCCGCGGGCCGCGTGGTGGCCGAGAGCGCGCCACGGTTCCGTGGAGAGGCGGATCATTGGTCGACCTTCGAGCACGATCCGCTCGGCCGCGTCATTCGAAGTACCGCACCCGACGGAGCGACCACGAAGATCGCGTACGAGGGCCTCTTGGTCACGGCGGTCGACGCCCGCGGGTTCCGGACGATCGAGCGCTCGGACGTGAACGGCGACGTCGTCGAGACCTGGGAGGAGCTCGTCGACGACGCGGGCTCTCGTTTCCTCATCACCCGTCGGGAGCATGGCGCGTTCGGACGGCTCGAAGAGGTGAAGGACACGGAGGGGAACGTCACGACGATGCGGTACGACGTCACGGGCCAGCTCGCGTACCGCGACGACCCGGACACCGGCACCACCGAGTGGGTGTACGACGCGTTCGGCGAGATCGCGACCGAGACGCGCGAGCGCATCACCACGCGCTACCGCCACGACGCGATCGGACGACCGATTCGGATCGAGCACGACCGCGACGGCGTCACCGTGCTCGAGTGGGACGACGCTCGCAACGGGCTCGGGCAGCTCGCGCGAGCGTTTTCGCCCGATGGAACCGAGCTGTACTACGACTACGACGATCTCGGCCGGCCGAGCGAGCTCCATCAGATCCCGCACGACCACGCGCGGATCGAGACGAAGTTCGTGGTGTCGATGACCTACGACGGCCTCGGGCGCGTCGAGGCGCTCTACTACCCGGACGTGAGCACTCCCGGCGGACGCGCGGAGCCTGGGACACTCACCCGCTACTCCGTTCGCTACGGATACGACGACGCGAGCGGCGCGCTGCACCACATCACCGATCCGGCCGGGCATGAGCTCTGGCGATCGGAAGAGGTCGACGCGTGGGGCGGTGCCCGGCACGTGCGCCTCGGCAACGGCGCCGACGAGCACGTCGAGCGCGACCCTCGCACGGGGCGGATCGATCGCCACTCGCTGGATCACGGTGGTCGAACCCTCGAAGACGTGCGCTACGCCTTCGACTCCGTCGGCAACCTCGAGCTGCGCGAGGACCAACGCGTGGGCCGTGTCGAGCGTTTCGTCCACGACGCCCTCGGACGCGTGACGGGTTGGGACAACGACGCGGGAACCGTCCGCTTCGTGTACGACGACCTCGGGAACCTCACCGAACGCATCTCGTCCGAAGGCGTCGAGGTGTTCGAGCACTCACCCCTCGAGCATGGCCCGCATCAGCTCACCGCGCATCACCCGCTCGATCGCGATTCCTACAAGATCGGCTACGACACGCTCGGGCGCCGCGTGCGGGGACCGCACGAGAAGATCGAGTACTCGCGGCACGATCTTCCGACGTACGTGCTCTCGAGCACTGGCGACGAATCACGATTCTTCTACGATGCGTTCGGTCGCCGCGCCGCGAAGGAGTCCGGAAAGAACTTCACGCACTACTTCGCGGGACTCTTCGAGCGCCGCGAGACGCCGGAGGGTCTCGGCTTCGTGGCGCACGTCTCGGCGGGCGACCGCGCGGTGGCTCAGGTGGCGCTCCGCCCGGACGCCGACGTCCGCACGGGCGAGGTCGCGTACCTGCACGTCGATCACCTCGGCTCGACCTCGTTGGTCACCGACGCCGCTGGCGAAGTCGTCGAGCGCGTACGCCACGACCCCTTCGGTCGCCGCCTCGACGAAGGCCTCGAGCCGATGTCGACGGATCTCTCGGATCTCGGTGGCGTCCGCCGCGGCTTCACGGGCCACGAGCAAGACGACGACCTCGGTTGGATCAACGCGTCCGGTCGAATCTACGATCCCAACACTGCTCGGTTCCTCACCCCGGATCCAATCTGGCATCCGGAGATCTCGCAGGGTTTGAACCCGTTCTCGTACGTCCGGAACCGCCCGCTCACGTTGATCGACCCTTCGGGATTCGATCCTCTCGACCCACTTCCGCCACCTGCCAAAGGCATGACCCGGACGGTGGAGCATGGCTGGACGATCGACAGAGATGCAGCCGGCAACGCACGGGGTTGGGAGTACAACTGCGCCAGCTACGATTGTTCTGGAATACCTCCAGGCGCGTCGGGTAGCTCCGTCGCTGGTGCAAGCGATGATGGCGGGCACCGGGAGACGGCTCCGTCGAGTGAGGGCGACAGTCTCTCTCCGCGATTCAACCCGTTCGCGTGGGCCGCAGCAATGGCAGTCATCCTAGTAGAGGACGGACTGTCAGCTGTCTATCAGTTCGCCATCGGTGACGACCTCGACACACTCGCGTCGCCCGACGCGAGCGGTGGAGAGAAAGTGCTTGCCGTCGCTGCACTGCTTCCCATCGGCAAGATTCTGAAGGGGCTGAGGTGGGCAGGGCGCCTCGCCATGGCTGGCATCGACTTCCTTCAGCACGGTGCACGTGCTGCCGATGCGGTCAGCGAAGTGAGGCGAGTCACGGGACGCGTCGCCACACGCATCAATATCGCGAACGGTTGTACGAGGTACACGCCTCTTCGACAAAGTGGTGAGCCAGTAAGCGCGGGATGGGATCATGTGCTTCGTGGGCACTTCGGTCGAACTGTAGCAAACAATCGGTCCGTGTTCTCGGTGACACCGGATGAGCTTCGTGCGATCCTGCAGCGACCTGAAGTCGTGAGGTCTCCCGTTACCGCGATCGAAGGCGGTCAGTTCGTTCGGGTGGTCGATGTTGGTCAGGCTGTCGGTACGTCGTCGCTAAACAACAAAAGTGGCGTGACATCCGTGATCAAGGTAATAACAGATGAGGCCGGCAACTTGATTACGGTATTCCCTTTGTAGGTAGCGGTTGTTGAGCGTGGTGTGCTCGTGGAGCCGAAAGATGAAGAACAAGGCCCTTTACGAAAGTCTCGTGAGCGCGGCGCAGAGTGTCATCGATGGTGACGGTGATGCTGTCGTCGAGCGTATGCAGGTGTGGCTGAAGGACAGCATTCCGATCATGAGTCGAAGCGCAGTGGAGGCGTGGAACCTCGATTGGTATGCGAGTATAGCGCTTGAAGACTACCCTGTGTGGCAGGCTGACGCTGGCGAAGAGCTTCTTCAGTTGATTCGCTTCGAGCCAAGTACAGAGGACAGTCTCGCGATGGCCATACGCGACGTTTTCTGGCACTCCGTTTCCTTGGAGACTGCCGTGGAATGTCCGCGATGTCGTGACGAGTATCTGAGGGTTCTCGTGAAGCCTTCTACGGATGAGATCGTGCTCGCTTGCGACGCTTGCTCTTGGGCTCAAACGACGACCGGGCGGAGGTGGGAGGAGAGCGAGTTGCTTCGCCCCGCGTCGCGCTCAGCCATCGGTAACCTGAAGCTGACTAATCCAGAGCTCTTCGTCCACAGCAAGTGAGCTCCAGATGCCCCACGTACACAGCCGGAGGGATATCGGGGCTCCAGCGACGACGGGTGCGCGAGACTTCGATCTTGGCGCCGTTTGGCGTCGCTCGAAGCATCTCGTTGAAGACATTCGTGGCGGAAGGGGGATCGAGATCGATTCGCGCCTCGGTTCTCCTTGTCGACCGGCAGATGGTTCGAGAACCGGCATGGCGCCAGCGGATACCCCGGTGGTCGGGGTGTAGACGCGGATCCCGGGCGAGAAGTATCTCAACTTCGCCACCTATACGGAATGTGTTCTGATTGATTGACGTGGAACGAGAAAGTAGGGTGGTTGTGGCTTGTGACCGAGTGGGGTTTTCTTGTGGGCCGGCGTTTCTATGTCTTGGGTGTGACGTTTTTGCGCCGCTGGCTGCTACGCGGCGTCGTTGCCGCGAGAAAGGGCATGCTGCGAGTGACGAGTGACGAGTACGAGGCTGAGCTGACTCGTCTGATCGAGCGATGCCACGAGGCGGGGCTTTCTGCCCACGACCGAGACCAGATGCTGGATCTCACGACGCACAACGAGGGGACGATCGCCCTCGAGCATCTCTGTACACAGCTCCACGAGTACGACATCGCTCTGAGCCACGAGACCCGGGAGGCGATTCGCAAGGTCTCGAAGGCCTATCGGGTCGGCGACGACTACACGAGCCTGCTGGACGAGCTGCCGATCGCCCCGTGATCCGCGAACCCGTGGCGGTTCCGCGGATGAAGCGATCAGGAGCGGCTCATTCGCGAATGGACGTCGAACGGAGGGCGCGCATCGACGAGACCCGCATGCTCACGACACCGACTTCTCGTCGAGTCGCGCGTGGTGCCGCTCGAGCAAGGTCCGGTAGACGCGCATGTTCGGGTGGTAGCGTCGGAAGAAGTGGGCGTCGTCGCCGAGCTCGACGCGTGCGATCGCGGCCGCGACGCCCGGGGAGCGACTCAGACCGGCGTCGCAGTGCAGCACCACGCACTCGATCGCGTCGCGGTGGGCGTCGAGGAAGTCCCAGATTCGGTCGGCGTGGGCTTCGGAGAAGAGGCGATCCTCGGAGACGGCGACCGCGGCGTCTGCATCCGGGAAGCTCAATCGCAGAACGCCGAGGCGCGACGGCGCATCGGGGAGGTTCGCCACGTCGTCTTCCGTCGTGGTGATCGAGACCACGACGTGCGGTTCTTCCGGCGGGAGCGCGCGCTCGATGGCCGGGCGACTGTGGACGATGAGTCTCATGGCGGCGGCTGATAAGTCCGCGGTCCGAGGGCCGCAAGCTCGCGACACGTGTGGAAGCAGCGCAGGAGCAAAGGTCCGAAGCAGCGCAGGAGCAAAGGTCCCACCACGTTCCGAGCTTCACCGAGCGCGTGGTGGTGTCGGCGGTGCTTCGTGGCGCCGGCGTCGGCGTCGCCAGCCCCACACCATCGCGAGGAGCCACGTCGCGCTCGACGCCCGAGCCGACGCCACGTGGCATCCCCCACCGTCGATGACCTCGTCGACGCCCGCGTCGAAGGGACCCGACGTCGATGCGTCACGCTCCGGCACCCCTGCGTCCATCGGCCGCGGGCGCAAGCGCGCGACCTCTTCCGCCGAGAGCTCTTCGCCGGTGACCGAGTCGACGAAACGCGCGTCGTCGCACGCGAAGACGTGTGCTTCGCGGAGCTCGTGCAGCGTGTCGCCCGTGCGCGTCGTCAACGCGCCGACGACGAGCTGACTCCCCGGCGTGAGGCCGTAGCCTCCTCGGCACGCGAGTGGAAACGACGCATCGACTCTTCGAC
The DNA here is from genome assembly GCA_025453555.1 of Myxococcota bacterium. Lineage (GTDB taxonomy): Bacteria > Myxococcota_A > Polyangia > Polyangiales > Houyiibacteriaceae > JACKEH01. The sequence continues at coordinate 16,145 of JALOQC010000077.1, forward strand.
CGTTCGGACGAGGACTCGCAGAGAGGTCGCCGACCGAGATCACCGGGACGATCCACGGCGCCCAATCGAGCAAGAGACCTCCGCCTTCCACGTGCATCGTGACCTCGGCGTAGAAGCCGGCGTAGAAGCCCTCCTCGGCGATGCCCACCACGCCCGTCTCGATCCGCAAGGGCGGCGCGGGAGGCGTCGCTTCGCCTTCGACCACGTCGTACGCGACCTGCACCACCCCCGCTGGATTGGGCTCGCTGCCCAACCGGTCGGTCCCGCAGACGTAGCCGCGAAGCTCCACGCGCGCGCCGACGGTGAACGGCTCCGACGGTGTCACCACGACGAACCCCGGCGCCTCGAAGACCCGCGCGAGCTCGGAAGGAACGAGCGTCTCGGCGCCGTCTCCGACGGTCTGCCAGAGCTCGAGGATCAACGGGCTCTCGCCACCGCGTGGAGCACGGACGACGAACGCGGGCTGGTCCGCCGGGATCGATCCGGCCGCGGGCCAGGGCACGCCGGCGACGCACGGAATGGGTCCGCTCTCCGCGTGCGCGACGCCCGAGCACAGGACGCCCGAGAGCTGGACGAGGAAGACTACGGCGGCGAGTCGCATCGGCTTCTCAGCAGTTGGCGGCGAGCACCACGTCGAGGGGCGGTACTGCTTCGAGCTCGTCGAACACCTTCGCGAGGATAGGAACCTCCGCTGCGCCGAGCAATCGAGCGCCGTCGTGGCCCCTCGCACACGAAGGCGGGCTTCGTGTCCGACGGAGATGGAGCGCAACAGGGAGCGAGGCGAGTCTATGCATCGCGTGCTCACACGTCGACGCGAACGCCTCGTCACATGCGATCGGTCGCACGTTCGGGAGAGTGCGCAGCCCGCCGTGATGCGTCGGCGGAATGCGCGACGTACGCGCCTTCGTTCTCGACGCATGCCTCGGCTCCTCGCGTTCTGCGGGCTCCTCACGCTCTCGCTCGAGGGGTGTCGAGCCCCGGGTGAGGGCTGTGACGCGGCTCCGCTGGGCATCGTGAGTTGCCACGTGGGGGCGGTCTGTCTCACGACGTCGTCGTGTGCAGGCCTCATCGACTGCCCGGGGATCTGTAGGTCGACGTGCAACCGCGACGCGGACTGTCCGAGCGGCTGGCGTTGCGCGAGGGGCCTCCATCCGACGCGGAAGATCTGCTGGGATTGAGATTCGCGCGTCGTGGCCGATGGAGCGTGTCGAGCGTGCGCGTAGGCGCCGATTGACGCGGTGGCTCCGCGCCGCCGATCGCCATTGCCACCCGTGCGCCATCCGCGCGACCTTGGCGACGTGGTCCTCGCGACATCGAGCCTCGTCGTCTGGCACGACCATCCGAGCGGGTTCTTCCCTCCGGGCGATCACGTCTTCCCCGCCGACCTCGAGGCGGTGACGGAGCTCGTCGCGGCCTTGCGGCTCGACCTCGCGGAGACTCACCTCGTCCCCGTCGCGCAGCTTCGCGTGGAGCCACCCGAGCCGCACCCGCTCCAACTGAGCGCCTTGCAGGCCTTCCTCGCACGGAGGGCTGCGCGGCTCGACGCGCTGCTCGGTAGCTCGGTGGTGATCACGAACACCCGAGAGCATGGTCAGCGGCGCGTCGCGAGCCTTCGGGCGCTCGGCGTCCCAGCCGTCATCGTCGAGCACGAGGCGGCGGAGCTCGCGCGGGTGTCGGCGGCGGATTGGAGGCCGAGGCCGAACGTCGCCCTCGCTCGTCTCGTGCCCGACGTCGTCGGAGCGGCGAGCCTCGTCGGCGGGGGCTCTCGTGGGCTCGACGAACCGCTCGCGATCGACGCCGACGTCAGCGACCTCGTGCTGCTCGCAGCGGCCTGCTGCGTCCTGCCCGGTGCGGAGGCCGGCGCGGAGGCCGTCGTCGCGCCGTGGATCGACTCGCTGGAGTGGCGCTCCCTCCTCGACGTCGAGCTCGAAGACTCGGGTGTCCCGCCTGGCTTCGTGCGTGTCCGCCCTGGCGTCTACTCCGACGCGGTCGAGGCGATCGAGCTCGCCGACACACCGCACGCGCACCCCATCGGCGCGCTTCTTCGCGTGGTGATCCCGACCGAGTGAGTCCCTCGCTCGCCCGAGAGACGGGGTGTCGATGGAGTCCGTCGTCACGGAACACGTCGTGGCGGAACACGTCGTCACGGAACACGTCGTGACGGAACACGTCGTGACGGAACACGTCGGGGCGGTGCGCTCCGTTCTCGGTGCTACGCTGCCGCGCATATGTCGTCTCCGCTTCGCATCGCCCTGCTCGCCGTCCTCTCTCTCTCGCTCGCGTGTGGCGACGACGATGGCCCTGCGGTGGACGCGGGCGGTCTCGACGCCGGGGAGGTCGACGCGGGCACGGAGACGGACTCGGGCGTGGATGCGGGCGCGCGTTTGCCCACGACGATTGGCGGCGATCGGCCGGCCAACGTGGTGCTGCCGCGGGACTACGACGGGACCCCGCGGCCGCTCGTGATCTTGCTGCACGGCTACGGGGCTTCGGGTGGCGCGCAGGACCTGTACCTCGGGCTCTCGCGCACCGCGCGGCAGCGGGGGATCGTCACGGTGCTTCC
>JALOQC010000448.1 GCA_025453555.1 Myxococcota bacterium
CTCCCGAAAGACCGCGCGGTAACGCGCCTTCAAGTACGCGAGCTCGGGGTCGCGTTCGCCCGCCTCGTCGACCAGCGCGTCGTCGTTCGTCTCGCGTCCGCGCGCGCGCAGCAGCGAGATCGCGGCGCGCGTCGCGGTGACCTTCAGCAGCCCGCGCAGCGAGCCGCGCCCCGCGTAGGCCGCGATCTTCGGGGGATCTCCGACCAACAGCTTCCGCCGCGTCTCTTGCAGCGCTTCGTCGCGCAGGTCCGCGGGGAGCTTCATCGCCGCGAGGGCCGCGTGAACCCCGTCGAAGTACTCCGCCTCCAGCTTCCGCAGCGCCGCGCGATCCTTTCGCGCGCAGGCGAGCGCGAGCGCGACCTCGCCGACGGTCTCGGGCGCGAGCTCGTCGACGCGCGCGTCCAGCCCGGCGAGCGTGCGACACAACGCCTCCTCGTCGACCGCGACCTCGCCGAGTCTCGCGCGTGCCTGAGCGCACGCGTCTTCGAGGCGCGCGTCGAGGTTCGGTACCTCGCGCGCGTCCGGTCGCTCCGCGAGGTAGGCCTCGGCGAGGGTCCGCATCGGACGAGAAAGGTAGAGCACCCGTCGTGACCCGCGTGAGTCGATTCGTGGGCGCCGCGCGACGATCGATCGGCGAGGCGTGCGAGAGTGATCGCTCCGGAGAGCTCGGATGAGCGCGTGTCCCGAAGACGAGACGCTGCTGGCGATGATCGAAGGTCGCGTGCGCGGCGACGCGCTCTCGGCGCTCGACTCGCACCTCGACACGTGTGCGTCGTGCCGCGCCGCGGTCGCGATGCTGGGCTCGGGACCGCGCCCTCGGGAGCGTGCGCTCGGGCGCGGCGAGGCGCTCGGCCGCTTCCTCGTGATCGAGCCGGTGGGCGAAGGCGCGATGGGCGTGGTCTACGCGGCGTTCGATCCGGAGCTCGAGCGCAAGGTCGCGCTGAAGGTGCTGCACGCGGAGCGTGGCGACGCGAAGGCCCGCGCGCGGCTCGTCCGCGAGGCGCAGGCGATGGCGAGGCTCTCGCACCCGAACGTCGTCACGGTCTACGACGTCGGCGTCGACCAAGATGCGGTCTACGTCGCGATGGAGCTCGTCCGAGGCGCGAGCCTCCGCGCGTGGCTCGAGACGCCGCGCACGCCGCGCGCGATCCTCGAGCTCTTCGCCGCGGCGGGCGCGGGGCTGCAGGCCGCGCACGACGCGGGGCTCGTGCACCGCGACTTCAAGCCCGAGAACGTGATCGTCGGCCCGGGCGACGTGCCGAAGGTCGGGGACTTCGGTCTGGCGTTCGGGGGCATGCGGGATCCCTCGGGTCGGCCGGGTCAGCCGCCGACGGATCCCGTGCTCGACGAACGCGAGGCGGCGGTGGCGCATCGATCCGAACGGGACGTCGGCGCCGAGCCCGCGACGGATCGGAGCGAACGAAGCGATCGGAGCGAGCAGGGGCACGGATCGGTCGCGCTCGTCGAGCGATCGGAGACGCGACGCGCGGCGAGGTCGCCGGGCGAGGTCGCACCCGCACTCACACGTTCGCGGCTCACGCGAACTGGCGCGCTGCTCGGGACGCCCGCGTACATGGCGCCCGAACAGCTCGACGGAGAAGACGCGGACGCGCGTGCGGATCAGTTCGCGTTCTGCGTGGCGCTCTTCGAAGCGCTCACGGGCGCGCGTCCGTTTCGAGCGGACTCGCTTCACGAGCTGCGCGACGCGATCGCGGCCGGTCCCGATTCGGCGTCGCTGCGTCGCGTGCCGACGTCGATCGCAGCGGCGCTGCGGCGTGGGCTCCGCCCGAGGCGCGAGGATCGTTTCGAGGACGTGCGCGCGCTCCTCGCGGCGCTTCGTCCCTCGCGTCGTCCGCGTGCCGCGATCGGCCTCGGCGCGGCGACGATCGTAGGCGGCGTCCTCGCGTTCGCGGTGTGGCCTTCGGCGCCCGTCGATCCGTGCGCCGCGAGTCGGTCCGCGCTCGCCCGCTCGTGGGACACGCGACTCGCGCACGGGCTCCCTTCTTCGAGCGTGGGTGCGCTCGACGCGTGGGCGGCGCGATGGACGGAGGCCCGCGTCACCGCGTGCGAGGCGACCCACGTCGCGCGCGAGCAGAGCGAAGCGCGGATGGATCGACGCATGGCCTGCCTCGATCGCCAACGTGACGCGTTCGACGTGGTCCTCGCGCGGGTGCGCGAAGCGGGCTCGGCGCCCTTCGCGATCGACGCCATCGAGACGCTCCCGGATCCCTCGACCTGCGCGATCGACACCCGCGTCCCGCCGCCGTCGGCGACGCAAGCGGAGGCCGTGCGCGCGTTGCGCCGTCGCCTCGACGCCGTGAACGTTCGAGTCGCGACGAGCGACGCCGCGACCGCGATCGACGAAGCGGACGCGATCGTGGCGGAGGCCATGGCGCTCGGCTACGCGCCGCTGATCGCGGAAGCGCACCTCGCGCGCGCGGGAGCCCAACGTGCGCTCGCGCGTTTCGACGAGGCGGAGGCGAACGCGGAGCGCGCGTTGTTGGAGGCGGAGGCGGCGGGCGACGATCGCGGCGCGGTCGAGGGCTGGCTCGAGCGCGTCCGCGTCGCGGGCGAACGTGGCCGCTTCACCGAAGCCGCACGCCACGCTCGACACGCGGAGGCGTCGATCGCGCGCGCGGGCTCTCCCCCGGATCAGCACGACGCGCTGCGCATGCTGCGCGGCGTGTTGCGCACGAACCTCGGCGAGCTCGAGGAGGCCGAGGTCGATCTGCGCGCCGCGCTGGAGTCCACGCGCGCACGCGAAGGCGCGCAGAGCCCGAAGCTCGCGTCGATCCACACCAGCCTCGGCAACCTGCTCCGCGTGGTCGGGCGCTACGACGAGTCGCTCGCCGAGCACGAGCACGCGCTCGCGCTCGATCGGGCCGCGCTCGGGGAGGCGCACCCACGCGTGGGACGCGATCTGCACAACGTCGCGGGCCTCTTGCGCAGGCTCGCGCGAACGGACGTGGCCCAAGACCACTACGAGCGCGCGCTCGCGATCAAACGCGCGGCGCTCGGCGACGATCACCCGGAGGTCGCGCTGACCCTGAACAGCCTGGGCCTGATGGCGCGCGAGCGAGGGGAGGGCGCGACCGCGCGCGAACGTTGGGAGCGCGCGTGGACGATCTTCTCCACGCACGCGCACGGCGACGCGGCGCTCGTCGCCTTCAACCTCGCGCTCCTCGACGCCGACGAGGCAAGGTGGTCGAGCGCGATCGAGCACGTGGATCGCGCGATCGCGATCGACTCCGAACGCATCGGCCAACGCAGCAAACGCGTCGGCAGTCAGCACGCGCTCCGCTCGCGCATCCTCCGTGAGCTCGGCCGCGTCGACGAAGCCGACGAGTCCGCGCGCGTCGCGCTCGACGTCGCCCGCGAGCTCGGCGACCCCGAGCTCGAAGAACGCGCACGCGCACAGCTGCGGACGACGCCGACCCCGACGACGGCGCGTCCCGCGCGAAGGGAGGACGCGAGCCCACCGCCGTCGAACGCATCGACGTCGAACGCATCGACGTCGAGCGCATCGACAGCAGGCGCATCGACGTCGAGCGCATCGACAGCAGGCGCATCGACAGCAGGCGCATCGACAGAGGGCGCATCGACAGCGACCCCATCGACACCGAGCCCTGCGACCACGACGCCGTCCGGCTCGATGACGGCGGAGCCGCGTCCCCCGCGTCCCCCGCGTCCCACGGGTTCGGGGTCGTACGGCGCTGGACAACCGTGGGAGTAGCGCGCTCGTTGCGTGCGCGTGTCGAATCGCTGCGCCGCTCCCCGCCGAGCCGCGTTCCGTCCTCGAAAGGATCGGAACCATGCACCGCCGTCGTTTCCTCGAGACCTCGCTAGCCTCCCTCGCCTCCCTCGCCGCGGCCGCCGTCGTCGGCCCCTCGCACCTCGTGCTCGCGCAGAGCTGCCCGCCGCGCACCGAGCCGAACATCGAGGGCCCCTTCTACCGCCCCCGCGCCCCCGAGCGCTCGACGCTCGCCGAGCCCGCGGCCCTCGTCCTCTCGGGCGTCGTCCTGGACACCCACTGTCGTCCGTTGCGCGACGCGGTGCTCGAGGTCTGGCAGGCGGACGCGGAGGGGGAGTACGACCTCGACGGCGATCGCTTCCGCGGCACGTTGCGCACCGACGCCCACGGCGCGTACCGGCTCGCGACCATCCGTCCCGGCCGCTACCGCAACGGCGCGACCTACCGACCGCCGCACCTCCACGTGAAGGTGCACGCCACCGGGAGGCCCCCGCTCACGACGCAGCTCTACTTCCCGAACGCCCCGGAGAACGAGGGCGATCCGTGGTTTCGGGAGCGCCTCGTGATCGGGTTTCAGCCGCCCGGCTGTCACCCCGGACCGCGTCGCGCGCGCTTCGACTTCGTGGTGTGATCGCGATCGACGGTGTGTGCTCGACGACAGACGGCATCGGTGCGGTAGTCCTGCGTGGTGCTCAACGCCCGAAGGCATCAGAGCTGAAGTCGGGATCTCGAGCAGGCGCGTGGGCGGAGGAGCTTCCGACAAGAGCACGATGCGCTCCAAAGACGGGCGCATCTCCGCGTGAGCGGAACCGGGCCTCGCAACAATCGAGCGCGTTTCGGGACGGGCGCATCTCCGCGTGAGCGGAGGAACCACCTTCGTCGAAGGCCTCGGGACTGCCCTCGCGGGCGCATCTCCGCGTGAGCGGAGGAACCTCGCACGTGATGGCCGCCGCGACGGGTGCGCGGTCCCGAGCACGCTCCGAGCTCGGAAGAGGCGATGAGGTTCGGGCGGTGTCCCGAGCACGCTCCCAGCCTGGAAGAGGCGATGAGTCCGGGCTCGCCCGTCGCCCCTCGTCCGCGCGCCTTCGAGCCATCGGAGCCATGGGCATACCTCGCATGGGCACACCTCGCATGGGCATACCTCGCGGATCAGAGCTGTGATTCGCGATTGAAGCCGTCGGGCGTGGATCGAAATCCGTGTCACACCCTCGTGCGATCGTCGCGTCATGTTCGACGTCGACGACCGCACACCGAACGAGCACGACGCGTATCCCGATCGCGAAGAGGACGCGTTCGACCCCGCGGCGGCCGAAGAAGAGCTGGCCACGCTCTCGGCGCACCTCGACGCCGCGACCTATCGGCAGCTCGTGCTGATTCGGCTGCTCGACGAGCGCGGCCATTGGGCGGCGGCGGGCGCGACGAGCTGCGCGGCGTGGCTCTCGTATCGGATCGGCCTGGACATCGGCGCAGCCCGCGAACGCATCCGCGTCGCGCACGCGCTCCGGGATCTTCCATTGATCTCGGAGGCGATGCGGCTCGGGACGATCTCGTTCTCGAAGGTTCGTGCGATCACGCGCGTCGCGACTCCGGCGAACGAAGAGCGG
>JALOQC010000449.1 GCA_025453555.1 Myxococcota bacterium
TTGCTCATGTTCTTCACAAAGCCCTCCAATCCTCTCCGTACGTTGCCGACCTGAGGGACGCACGGGAACCCTCGGTGGCCGGCATGGACGGCGATGCTAACGAGTTATTCAGGGAGTCGTGGGAGAAAAAAATCCAGCGAGGGGAAAGTCGATCCGTCGCTTGGATCGTCGGAACGCGCGGAACGTCCGAGCGGGGATGTACGCCCGTGCATCGTGGCTCTTCCTCGTGGCCCTGGTCGGCGCCGGGCAATCCCCGACGCCGCTCGAAGCCGCTGACGGCCTGACGCTCGTCGCGAGCGGCGGACGACGTGCGATCGACGCGCGGGTCGGAGACGGGATCGAGGTCGAGCTGCGCTGGAACGGCCGTGAGTTGCCGAGCGGCGCGCGCACACGTTGGCTGGAGCTCGTGCCGCGGCCCGAGCACGTGGACCTCGAAGCGCCGAGCCCGCCCTACCGCACGTACACGAACGCCCAGCTCGGGGGTCCACACCACGGACGATGGATCGGTCAGGACGTGATCGAAGGCGACGTGGTGCCGCTGGCGATCGGGACGTCGGACGAGACGCGATGGCGATGGACACCGAACGCGCGCGAGCTCGGGACCCGATGGCTCGCGGCGGAGATCACGCTGCCCGACGGTCGCGTGGTGAAGAGCGCGACGGACATCGGGCGCGGTGGCGTGACGACGCGCGCGCTCCGCGTCAGCGTGCGCGCGGACGACTCGTTCCTCGGCTGGCTCGGCAGCTACTTCCGCGTGCCTTACGTGTTCGGATCGACGCCCGCGCAGTCGGAGAGCTACCGCGGGATCGACTGCGCCGACGTGATGGTCGCCGCGCAACGACGGGTGAGCGGGCGTGCGCTGGCGTACACGAGCGTGCAGGGCCTCGAGCGACATGCGGTCGCGGTGAGCGAGCCCTTCGTGCTCGAGCGCGATGGGACGCTCCGCGACGGAGGGACCGACGGGACGCGTGTCCCGATCGTGCTGCGCTTCGGCGTGGACGTGCGGCCGGGCGATCTCTTGGCGATCGACTACGCGGACGATCCGGAGGGACAGCTCCCGCGACCGTGGGATCACGTCGGCGCGGTGCTGGAAGACCGCGGACCCGAGGTACCTGGTCGGCGGGGTCAACCGCCGACGGGTCGCGCGGACGGCATCCTCGGTGCCGACGACCTCGTGCGGCACATGGGCTTGCGTGGGCTGGTCGACGAACCGCTCGCGCGGCACGGGCACGTTCGACTTCGGATCTGGCGTTGGCGTTGATGCCGAGCGCGTGGCCGAGGCCGAGCGGAGCGTGATAGGGAGCGCGCGTGCTCGTCGCCGCTCACGTGATCCAGGTGCTCCTGTTGGGGCTCGCGCCTTGGCTGCTCGCGCGGACCTTCGCGCGACGCTGGGAACGTCCGCTGGCGATCTTCGGGGTCGGGCTCCTCTGCTTCGTGTTCGCGGAGGTCTCGCGCATCGGGATCGCGCGGGGGCTCGGGGCGCTCTTCGAGAGCGGGGCCCTCCCACTGCCGACGGACGAGGCCGCGCTCGTGTGGACCAGCGCGATCGTGGCGGGCGTGATGACGTCGCTGACGGACCAAGCGCTGCGCGTGATCGCGCTGCGGCGTTGGGTGGAGCCGACCGACGAGCGCACCGGCGCGTTGCTCGGGCTAGGGCACGGCGGGGCGGAAGCGCTGCTGACCGCGGTGTTGGTGCTCGGGATGGCGACCATCGCGATCGTCGGGCGCGGAAGCAGCTTCGACGAGCTCGAGGCGATGGGCTTCGAAGGGCGGAGCGCGGTGCGCGTGGGCATGAAGGTGCTCGCGTGGTGGGAGGCTTCGCCGAGCGACGCGCTGCTCGCGGCGGGACAACAGCTCGCGCTGGTGGGGATGCACGTCGGGCTCGGCGTCGCGGTGGCGCGCGGGATCGGGCGTCGATCTTTCGGGTGGATCGCGGTGGCGTTCGTGGTGCAGGCGGGGATCGCGTCGCTGCTCTCGTGGATCGCCGCCAAGACGCCCGGGCTCGGGGTCGAGCTCGCGGTGCACGGCGGAGCGGCGCTGCTGGGTCTCGGGCTCGCGCTGATCGCGACTCGACGCGCTCGCGCGTGAACTCGATGCGGCCGAGACCTCACCCGCGCCGAGAGGCCCTCGCGCCTCGCGAAGCGAACGGGGCCGCTTCGTTCGCGACGTGAAAAGCGTCCGTAAAGTGTGGCGATCGTGCGTCCGACGCGTGTCCGTGGCTTGCACGGGGGGGCCGCGTGGGCGAGGTTACGGCGCCTTCGGGCCCGACCGACCGGTACTACTCGGCGGCGGCTCCGACGGCGGCGTGCAGCGCGTGAACCTCAGGGGTGTGAGGACACGACGCCATGCGCCGACCTCATCCGAAAAGCAACGAGGAGCCCCTCCGTCATGACCGAGCCCATTCGCAGGGTCGGCGTCATCGGTGCAGGCGTCATGGGCAGCGGCATCGCCGCCCACTTCGCCAACGCCGGCGTCGAAGTCGTCCTTCTCGACATCGTCCCGCCCAAGCTGAGCGAGGAAGAGCGCAAGGACCCGAAGAAGCGGAGCGCGTTCGCCGAAGGCGCGCTGGAGAAGACGAAGAAGTCGCGGCCCGCGCTCTTCTTCCATCCGAGCAACGCCACGCTCGTCCGCACCGGCAACCTGGAGGATCACCTCTCGGAGCTCGCGAACGTGGACCTCGTGGTCGAAGCCATCGTCGAGAACCTGAAGATCAAGCAGGACCTCTTCACGAAGCTGGAAGCGACCTGCAAGCCGGGAACGATCGTGGCCTCGAACACGTCGGGCCTGCGCATCGTCGACATGGTCCAGGGCCGCTCCGAGGCGTTCAAGAAGAACTTCCTCGTGATGCACTTCTTCAATCCGGTTCGTTACATGAAGCTCCTCGAGCTCGTGGTCGGTCCGGACACCGATCCGAAGGCGCTCGAGCGCATCGTCGCCTGCAGCAAGGAACAGCTCGGCAAGGGCGTGGTGATCGGCAAGGACACCCCGAACTTCGTCGGCAACCGCATCGGCTGTCATTCGATGCTCTTGACCATGCACACCATGGTCGAGATGGACATGACGCCCGAAGAGGTCGACGCGATCACCGGGCCTCCGATGGGACACCCGAAGTCGGCCAGCTTCCGCACGGCGGACATGGTCGGCCTCGACACCTTCCTGCACGTCTCGGACAACTGCTACGACGCGCTGACGGGCGACGAGGAGCGCGAGGTCTTCAAGGCGCCGGAATTCTTCCGGAAGATGGTCCACGAGAAGAAGCTGCTCGGCGACAAGAGCGGCGGCGGCTTCTACAAGAAGGACAAGGGCGGCGTCGCGACGCTCGACCCGAAGACGCTCGAGTATCGCCCGAAGGGCGGTGACGAAGCGCTGATCAAGGCGATGAAGGGCATCAAGGGCTCGGCCGCCGATCGCGTGAAGAAGCTCGTCGCGGCGGACGGGAAAGCAGGACAGTTCGCGTGGAAGGTGCTCTCGCGCGCCCTCGCCTACTCCGCCCGTCGAATCCCGGAGATCGCCGACTCGGTCGTCGCGATCGACGACGCGATGAAGTGGGGATACAACTGGGAGCTCGGGCCCTTCGAGACCTGGGACGCGCTCGGCTTCGTCGAGACGACCAAGCGCATGCAGGCCGAAGGCGTCGACGTGCCGGCGAGCGTCGTGAAGATGCTCGAGAGCGGCGCGACGAGCTTCTACAAGGGCCACGACGAGGTCTTCGACCTGAACGCGGGCAAGTACGTCAAGCGCGCCCTCGACGCGCGCGAGGCGCCGCTCGTCCTGGTGCGCAAGGGCGCGCCGGTGCTCGAGAACGCGGGCGCGGTCGCGCACGACCTCGGCGACGGCGTCCTCGGGCTGACCTTCAAGACGAAGATGAACAGCATCGACGACAAGGTCATCGAGCTGCTCGGACAGTCGGTCGCGAAGGCGGAGTCGGACTTCCGCGGCTTGTTGCTCACGAACGAAGGCGACGCCTTCTGCGTGGGCGCGAACCTCTTCGGCGTCGTGATGGCGTCGAACGCCAAGCAGTGGGACGCGCTGCGCACGATGGTGCGCGGGCTCCACACCGCGGTGCAGCAGATGAAGTACTCGAAGGTGCCCGTGGTCGCGGCGCCCTTCGGCTTCACCTTCGGCGGCGGCCTCGAGCTCTGCCTCGCATGCGACGCGGTGCAGGCGGCGGCGGAGACGTACACCGGCCTCGTCGAGGTCGGCGTGGGCCTCGTGCCGGGCGGTGGCGGCCACGTGAACATGCTCTGGCGCGCGCTGGAGAACATCCCGGACGGCACCACCTACGACCCGACGCCCTTCGTCGCGCGAGTGTTCCAGAACATCGCGCTCGCGCGGGTCGCGACGAGCGGCGTCGAGGCGCAGCACTTCGGCTACTTCCGCCACACCGACGGCATCTCGTTCGACCGCGCGCGCCAGCTCCACGAGGCGAAGGCGCGCGTGATCGGGATGGCCGAGGCGGGCTACAAGCCGAAGGCGCCCCGCGCGCACAAGCTGCTCGGCGCGAGCGGCATCGCGACGCTGAGCTCGATGGTCGAGGACATGGTGATCAACGGCCACGCCTCGGAGCACGACGCGCTGATCTCGAAGAAGGTCGCGACGATCCTCTGCGGCGGCAACGCGGGTCACACCCACGAGGTCACCGAGCAGGAGATGCTCGACATCGAGCTCGAGGCGTTCCTCTCGCTCTGCGGAGAGCAGAAGAGCGTCGAGCGCATGCAGTACATGCTCATGAACAACAAGCCGCTCCGCAACTGAAGCGGGACTGCTCCACGAACACATTCACAGAGGAAATGGTGAACACTCATGCGTGAAGTCGTGATCGTCGACGCCGTCCGCTCTGCGGTCGGTCGCGCCCACAAGGGCACGCTTCGTTACAAGCGCCCGGACGAGCTCGCGGGCGAGGTCTTGCGTGGCCTGATGGCCCGCAACCCGCTCGTGAAGCCGGAGACCATCGAGGATCTGGTCCTCGGTTGCGCGATGCCGGAGGGCGAGCAGGGCCTGAACGTCGCGCGCATCGCGGGCGTGCTCGGCGGGCTGCCCGAAGAGACCGGCGCGATGACCATCAACCGCTTCTGCTCGAGCGGTCTGCAGGCCATCGCGATCGTCGCCAGCGCCATCGCGAGCGGCTGGATGGACGTCGGCATCGCCGGCGGCGTCGAGTCGATGTCGCACGTGCCCATGAGCGGCAACAAGCCGAGCATGTCGCCCGAGGCGATGGAGAAGTACCCGACGATCTACACGCCGATGGGCACCACGGCCGAGAACGTCGCGAAGAAGTGGAACATCAGCCGCGAGGACCAAGACGCGTTCGCGTACGCCTCGCAGCAGAAGGCTTCCAAGGC
>JALOQC010000450.1 GCA_025453555.1 Myxococcota bacterium
CGCGGCGCGCTCGATCTCTCGCAGCTCGAGATGCTCGTGCTCGACGAGGCGGACGAGATGCTCCGCATGGGCTTCATCGACGACGTCGAGCGCGTGCTCCAAGCGGCGCCCGACACCTGTCAGATCGCGCTCTTCTCCGCGACGATGCCCGATCCGATTCGTCGCGTCGCCAACGCGCACTTGAAGGATCCCGTCGAGGTGCAGGTCGAGAGCTCCGCGCTGAGCGTGGGCCACATCGACCAGCGCTACGTGGTGGTGCCGCAGGGCCACAAGGCGGAGGCGCTCGCGCGAGTGCTCGCGGCCAAGACCGAAGGCACGACGATCGTCTTCGCGCGGACGCGTGCGGGCGCCGCGGAGGCCTCGGACGTGCTCGCGAACCGCGGGCTGCCGGTCGATGCGCTGCACGGCGACTTGAACCAAGGCGCGCGTGAGCGAGTGATCGCGCGGCTGCGCGCGGGTCGGCTCGGCATCGTGGTCGCGACGGACGTCGCGGCGCGCGGGCTCGACATCGACCACGTCACGCACGTGATCAACCTCGATCTTCCGCCGCGCGCGGAGGAGTACGTGCACCGCATCGGCCGCACCGGTCGCGCGGGGCGCGAGGGGCACGCGATCAGCTTCGTGACGCCCTCCGAAGAGAGCCGCCTGCGCAGCTTCCAGCGCATGCTGAAGGTCACCATCGCGCCGATGGACGTGCCTTCGGATGCCGCGATCGCGCGCGCCCGCAAGGCGCGGCTGCGCTCGCAGCTCCTCGAGGTCGCGGCGGGCGAGCTGCCGCCGGAGCTCTCGACGTTCATCGACGATCTCAGCACCGAGATCGAGCCCACGAAGGTCGCGGCGGCGCTGCTCGCGATCGTCGCGGAGTCGCGTGGCCTCGATCTGCACGAAGGCTCCGATCAACCGCCGCATTGGGCGCGTCGTTTCGCGGAGCGTCGTGCGCGCGAACAGGCGCCCCGAGAGAGCCGCCGCGGTCGTCACGAAGAGGACTCCGCGGAGCCGCGCGCGAGACCGCGCGGTCCGGTGCCGGACGGCGACGAGCTCGAGCTGGTGTTCGCGGTCGGGCGTGCGCGCGGCGTCCGCGCGCAGGATCTCGTGGGCGCGATCGCGAACGAAGCGGACGTGCCGGGGAGCGCGATCGGGAAGATCAGCATCGTGGATCGCGCGAGCTTCGTGCGCGTCCCGCGCTCGGTGGCCGAGCACCTGCTCAAGCATCATCGGATGCTCATCATCCGCGGGCGCCCGGTGCGTCTCGACCTGGCGCGGGGCGAGCCTCCGGCGCGTGATCGGCGTGACGAGCGGCGTCCGCGTGACGACGAGCGTGGGGACTTCGAGGAGCGTCCGCGTCGGGAGGCTCGTGGGGATGCCGACGAGCGTCCGCGTCGCGACGACGCCGAGGAGCGCCCGCGTCGCGAGGACGCACGTCCTCGTCCGCCGCGCGACGAAGAGGCGGGCGAGCGTCCGCGTCGCGCGGAGGGGGCCGACGGAAGCGCTGCCGAGCGCGGTGGTGCCGAGCGCCGTTGGGAAGACTTCGACGCACCGCGCGACGAGCGTCCGCGTCGCTTCGAGGGCGGCTTCGAGGGCCACGCCCGTCGTCCGCGCAGCTTCGATCGCGCGCGCGCCGAAGGGCGACCCGACGCTCCACGCGCGGAAGGCGAGGGTGCCGAGCGTCCGAAGAAGCCCTTCGGCAAGAAGCCCTTCGGGAAGCCCAAGCCGGGCGGCTTCGCGCCGCCGAAGCGCAAGGGCGGCTTCAAGAAGTGGTGAGGTGCTCGCGGCATCCGACTCGTTCGGGTGACGCCAGACACCCTCGACCACGGGAAGACGCACACGCGTCGTCTCGTAGAACCACCCCGACTTTCGGACCACGGGCTTTCGGACGACGAGCGTTCGTGTTAGGCCCGCGGCCGCCGGCGAGATGCCGGATGGAGGAATCTCGATGAGCTGGAAGAACTGGATGTGCGGGCTCGCGATCTTCGCGGCGGCGTGTGGCGGCAACGAAGAAGAGGCGCAGCAGCAGGCGAACGAGCTCGCGGCGCAGCTCGAAGAGTCGATGAACATGGCGGCCGAGCAGGCGGCGGCCGAGGCCAACATGGCAGCGGCCGAGGCGAACACCGCGGCGGCCGAAGGCGCGGCGGCGGCGAACCCGGGCCAGGGGCTCGAAGAGCTCGGCGCGGCGCTCGGTGCGGCGCTCGAGGCGGCCGGCATGGCCGAGGGCGGCGAGCCCTGCGAGCAGGCGTACAACGCGATGACCGCGATGGTCGCCGCGCTGCAGAAGAACATGCCCGCAGGTGGCATGCAGCAGCCGGTGCCGACGCGCGACCAGTACCTGACGGCGTGCCGTCAGCTCCCGGCCGACGCGCAGCAGTGCAGCGTCCCCGCGTACGCGATGCAGAACATGGAGCATCATGCAGCGCCCCGAGGTGCAGCAGAAGATGAACGAGCTGCGCGCGCTGGTGCAGGCCGGCCAGTGAGCCGACGGCGGCGCGCTCGCTGCGCCCAGTCTGGGTGAGCACCGCACCGATGAACGGGCCCGCTTCGGCGGGCTCTTTCGTTTCTCCGTCGCGCGCGCTTCGCTCTCGATCGTGCGCTCTCGATCGTGCGCTCTCGACGGGCCCGCTTCGGCGGGCTCTTTCGTCTCTCGCTCGCGCGCGCTTCGCTCTCGCTCGCGCGCTCTCGTTCGTCCGTGAAGCACGGCAGCTCGCTCGTGAGCCTTCGCGCAGTGGACCCCTTCACGCCTCCGTGGAACCTTCCCCGCGCATGGCGTTCGAGGTCGGCTGGGGACCGCGCATCGGGATCGGCACGATCGCGCTCGTGGTCGCGTTCGCGGTCGATCGGCTCGCGGGTCGTCGCGGTGGCGGGTCGCTCGCGGGCGTTCCGGTCGACGACTCCGAGCGCGATCGGGGTTGGCGCTCCGCGGTGCGAACCTCGAACGTCGGGCTCACGGTCCTCGCGCTCGGCTGCGTGACCCTCGGCGATCCGCTGGTCGCGTTCGTGGGGGTCGCGCTCTCGGTGACGATCGCGCCCGCGCTCCTCGGGCTCGCGGCGAGGCTCGCGTGGAATCGCCAACCCGAGCGTCTCCCCGCGATCCGGCCGTCGGCTGCGCATCATCTACTGCACGCCGCGCTCGTGCTCGAAGCGGGGTTCTTCTTCCGCGCGCTCCTCCCGCTCTTGCCGGGCATCGTGCCGCTGCACTGGGCGGGGCTCGGCGGCGACGGATATGGGCCGCCCACGCGCCTGTGGTGGAGCGCGGCGCTGCTCGTGGTGGGGACGGCGGCCATGCTCGCCGCGGCGTACGTGGCCGCGACGGGGGAGGGCGCGCCCGCGCGTAGGCTCGCGCTCCTGCGCTTCGCGGAGACGGCGCTCGTGGGCTTCGACCTCGCGGTGGTCGCGCTCTGGATCGGCGTGGGGCTCAACGGGCTGCCCGGCCTCGCGTCGACGCGGCCGGCGCTGTTCGTCGCGGGCGTGCTCGCGAGTGGAGGCCTCGTCCTCGGTGCGGCGCTGAACGTGCCGGCGATGCGGCGCGCGGTCGCTTCGACGTCGTGATCGCGCGCTCGAGTCGAACGATCACTCGGCGGCCAGATCGGCGTTCTCCGGGTGGGTGAGGAAGCCGTCGCGCCAGGCCTCGCGCGGGATGCGGGCCGCGCGCTCGTCGAGCCGTGCGCGCCCCTTCGCGAGCACCACGGCGGCACGCTCGAGATCGCCCGTCGCGCGGAGCGCGCGCGCGTACGCGAGCGGCACCACGGACTCGCCTTGGATGAGCCCGCCGAGCCGTTCGAAGGTCGCGTGCGCGCTCGCCGCGTGATCCAGCGCTTCCTCGGGGCGCCCGAGATCGAGGCACGCGAGCGCACGTCGAGCGAGCGCCCACGCCTGCAATCCCGGCGACGCGGCCAGCAGCTCCGACGCCTCGCGCGCCGCGAGCTCTTCGCGGTCGCTGGCGCCCTCGAGGCGCTCCAAGGAGGCGAGGTGCGTCAGCGCCCAGCCGGCGAGCCGCGCGTTGCCGACCGCGCGGCACTCCGCGATCGCTTCGGTGAGCACGCGGCGCGCCTCGTCGCGCGCGCCGTCGACGTGGATCAGGAAGTATCCGAGGTTCACCTTCGCGTAGGTGATCGCCTGCTGCGCACCCATCGACTCGCACCGCGCCAGGTTCGCGCGCGCGATGCGTGAGGCTTCCTCGAAGTCGCCGACCTCGGCATGACACCACGCGAGCGTCGTGCGTTCGAGCGAGGCGTTGCGGAGGTCCCCAGCGCGCTCGAAGTGCTCCACTGCAGGCGCGAGGTGGTGGAGGAACGTGCCCACGTCGCCGATCATGCACGCACGCACGCCGCGCACGTGGTGCACCTGCGCGAGGGTGAGCGCGTCGAGCGACTCTTCGTCCTCCGCGAGCGTGGCGATCCGCGCGAGCACGCGGTCGGCTTCGTCGAAGCGTCCCGCGAAGATGAGCTGGAAGGTGCCGCGCGCGAGGCCGACCAAGCGTTCGGCTTCGGCTTCGGGCTCCGCGTCGACGCTCACGACACGCTGGAAGAGCTCGTCCACCGACGCGAAGTCACCGACCCGCGCGCTCGCGACGGTCGCGCTGCCGAGCGCGCGGTACCACGCGCGGCTGCCTTCGCGCAGCGTGTCGCCCGCGGCGCGTCCGGAGCGCACCGCGCCCGCGTAATCGCTCTTCCAGTAACGTGCGAGCGACTCCGTCGCGTGGAGCTGACCGCGGAGCTCCCGTGTCGAAGCATCGCTCCGAGGGACGTCGTTCGACGAGGCGTCGTCTACATCACGACGTGCCGCGCTCGAAGGCCCGCTCGAGCTCTCCGTCCGCGCCACCAACGCGAGCGCGCGAGTCACCGATGCGATCGCACCGTCGAGATCGTTGCCCTCGAGCGCCTGCTCCGCCGCGCGCGCCAACCATCGAGCCGCTTCCCCTGGCTCGTCTCCGCGATCGAAGTGCTCCGCGAGCACGCGCGCGTCTTGTTCGCCGACCGCCACGAGCCAGCGACCCGCGAGCCGATGCCCGAGCGCGCGGTCTTCGGTCGTGAGCAGCTCGTAGGCGCCGTCGCGGACGAGCGCGTGGCGAAAGCGCCACTCGCGCTGGCCGGGGAACCGCGCGGACGGACGCGCGGTGACGACCTCGCGCTCCGCGAGCTCCGTGAGCCACTCGTCGACCCCGAGGCTCACGCCTTCGCCGAGCAGGCTCTCGACGCCCGAGCTCCAAAACGCCTCGCCGAAGATGGCGGCCGCGCGGAGCACCTGCTTGGCTTCCTGGCCGAGGGCGTCGAGGCGGCTCTGCACCATCGCGATCACGGTCTCGGGCAGGCCCTTGCGGCCACCTTCGGCCGCCGCACGGATCAGCTCTTCCAGATAGAAGGCGTTGCCCGCCGCGCGCGTCGCGAGCTCCTCCGCGAGCGTCGGATCCACGACTCCCAGCACCTGCTCGACGAGCTGCAACGAGGCGGCCTTGCTGAGCGCGCCGAGGCGGACCTCTTGGAGCGCGTGCCGATCCCAGAGCCCCGCGAATCGCTCGTGGACCTCGGGGCGCGCGAGCGCGAGGACGAGCAGCGGTCGATCGGGCGCGCGCGAGAGCGCCGCCTCCACGAAGCGGACGGACGGCACGTCGCCCCAATGCAGATCCTCGAGGATCATCAGCACGGGTTGGGCGTCGCACTCCGCCTCGATCCAATCGCAGAACGCACGCTTCGTCGTCTCCGCGAGCAACATCGGATCCCCACGCGCGGCCCGGAGCGCCGGGTCCTCGGACGAGAGCACCGGCGCGCCGACCAACTCGCACAGGAAGAGCCACACCCGCTCGAGCTCGTCCGCTTCCAAACGCCGCGCGAGCTTGCGCCCGAGCGCCTCCTGCACGAGCTCGGGCGGATCGGCCTCGCGCACCCCCGCCCAGCGACGGATCGCGGGCACCACGAGCGCGAAGGGAGAGCCCGCGCTCAGCGAGTCGCCGCGGCCTTCGAGGAGCGTGAAGGTCTCGCCGCGCTGACGCAGCGTGCGCAAGAGCTCGTAGCGCAAGCGCGACTTGCCCATGCCGGCCGGCGCCGTGACGAGCACCACCGACGCAGCGGGCTCTTCGACCGCGTGATCCCAGGCGCCCACGAGCATGCCGAGCTCACGACGTCGACCGACGGAAACCGTCGGCTTGCCGAGCAACGTGCGCGTCGCCTCGTGCGTGCGCTCCCCGACCACACACGCGCGCGAGCCCGCGAGCGAGAGATCGAAGCGCGCCTCCAGGAGCGGCACGGTGGACGACTCGACGCGCACCTCGCCCGGCTCGGTCGAGCTCAAGAGCGCCGCCGCGCGATCGACGGCTTCGCCGACCGGCAGACGTCCGCTCCGCTCCGCTTGGCCGAGACCGATCGCGAGCCCGACCTCGGGCACCGCGTGTCGCACGAAGAGCGCGACGCGACCCGCGCGTGTCGCTTGATCCATCGGCGCCCCCGGCGGATCGACGGTGACGACGAACGAGCCGGCGGAGAGCCACGCCACCACGCCGCCGCCGCGCTCCGCCGCGCGCTCGATCTCGAGGCGACGATGCTCCGCCGAGGGAGGCAACGACCCGACGATCACGCAGCGCACGCGGCGCTCGGTGCCGCCGAGCGAAGGCGTGAAGCTCCCCGATGCCATCGAGGGCCCCGTCACGTCTTCCACGTCGCGCAGCGCGGCCACCATCGCGTCGCCATCCGGGAATCGCTCCGCGAGATCCTTCGTGAGGCAGCGCTCCACGAACGCGCGCAACGACTCTGGCACCCCACGCCGCGGATCGAGGGAAGGAGGTGGGTCGAGCAGGATCTTCGCGAGCAGCGCGACCATGTGCTGCGCCCGAAACGCGGGCCCGCCGGTGAGGCACTCGTAGAGCACGCAGCCGAGCGCCCACACGTCGGCGGCGGGCGTGACGCCTTCGGTCGCGCGTACCTGTTCGGGCGCCATGTACGCGGGCGTGCCGACGAGCCCGCCCGTCATCGTGAGCTTGCGTGGACCTTCGAGGACCGCCGCCGCGCCGAGGTCGACCAGCTTCGCGCGTCGCAGCTCGCCGTCCTCGAGGAAGAGGTTCGCGGGCTTCACGTCGCGATGGACGACGCCGTGACGGTGCAGCTCGCCGAGGGCCGAGGCGATGCGGCGCGCGAACGCGACGACGTCCGCGATCTCGAAGTGCGACGTCGGCGCGGCCTTCGCGGCGAGCGTCACGTCGTTGGTCCGCCGTACGAGCGCCGCGCGCAGATCGCGGCCGTCGAGCCACTCCATCGCGAGGTACGGCTCGCCGGTCACGGTGGTGCCGTGCGCGACGTGCTCGACCAGCGCGGGGTGGCGGAGCTTCGCGAGGAGCTGCGCCTCGCGTCGGAAGCGTTCGTCCGCGCCGGGCTGATCGGTCGCGATCACCTTCAGCGCGACCGTGCGTCCCGTGTGCTCGTCGTGCGCGCGCCAGAGCCGACCCATTCCGCCGACCGCGACCTCGGCCTCGAGTCGGAATCGACCGTCGACGAGCACCTCTTCGCGCACGGGCGAAGCCTCGCACGCGCGTACGCCGAAAAGAAGCTAGAGCGCATCTCATAACCTCCCGTGAGGTGATTCGTGGCAGCCGTGCGTCGATCGCCGCGTCCGCGAACCGAGGAAATGTGGTGCATTTTCGAGCGTGA
>JALOQC010000451.1 GCA_025453555.1 Myxococcota bacterium
GACGGCGTGTGCGTGCCGCCGTCGGAGAGCGACGCGGGTCCACGGACGGACGCGACGCTCTCGTGCGAGGACGAGCGCGAGCCGTGCACGAACGGCTCGTTCGCGCAGTGCTGCGAGGCGGGTGAGGTGTGCGCGAGCGGGCGCTGCCAGGCGGACTGCGGTGAGCTCGTGCTCTGCGGCGGCGCGTGCTGCGAGGCGGGGCAGGAGTGTCTGGACGGCGCGTGCGTGGCGGAGTGCGAGGACGCGTCGCGGCGCTGCGGCGCGGCGGAGGAGCTCTGCTGCACGGAGGCGCAGGCGTGCCTCGGCAACGCGTGCGTCACGCTCGGCGCCGAGTGCACGGTGACCGAAGAGTGCGAGCTCGACGAGCTCTGCGAGCCGGGTCTCGGACGCTGCGTGCCACGCACCGCGGTGGAGGTGTGCGAGTTCCGCCCGCCGGTCGGCGACTTCAACCCGGTGGTCGCGTGCCGCTGGCTCCCGACCGACACACGCACCGGCTCGGTCGACGTCGTGATGACGCCCTCGGTCGCGAACCTCACGGACGACAACGGCGACGGGCTCACCGACACGAACGACATCCCCGACATCGTGCTCGTCAGCTTCAACGGCCTCACCGACGGCTGCTGCACCGCGAACGGCACCCTCCGCGTCGTGAGCGGCCTCTGCAACGAGGACGGCTCGATGCGCACGATCGCGACGATCACGGATCGCTTCATCGACAACTCCACCGGCATCGCGCTCGGCAACCTGCACCCGGACTCGATGGCCGACGAGCGCGCGCCCGAGATCGTAGCGACGCGCCAGAACGCAGGCACCATCGCCTACCGGCGCACCGCCGCCGACGGATCGACCTGGGAGATCCTCTGGGAGGCCACCGGCCACATCCCGAACGCGCGGTACAACGGCAGCGGCGCCGCGCCCGCGATTGCCGATTTGAACGGAGACGGACAACCCGAGGTGATCGTCGGAAACGTGGTGTTGGACGGGCTCACCGGCGCGCTGGTGTGGGACGGCAACGTCACGGTGCGCGCCGGCGCGGGCGTCGGAAACAACGCGTTCCTCGGGCCCACGTCGACGGTCGCGGATCTCGACCTCGACGGAGTTCCCGAGGTGATCGCGGGCAACACCGTCTACGCGGGCCCGACCGGCGCGGAGGTGTGGACGTACACGTACA
Organism: Myxococcota bacterium; assembly: GCA_025453555.1. GTDB lineage: Bacteria > Myxococcota_A > Polyangia > Polyangiales > Houyiibacteriaceae > JACKEH01. The sequence goes on from JALOQC010000451.1 coordinate 1,172, forward strand.
CCACCACGAACTCGAACTGCGGCGGCAGCGCGACCTGCGACGGCTTCAACGCGGTCGGCAACTTCGACGACGACCCGCAGGGTGAGGTCGTGATCGTGCGCCGCGGCGAGGTCTTCGTCCTGGAGCACGACGGAACGCTCAAGCGCCGCGTGCCGATCCCGCGCGACGACGTGATGCCCTTCCTCGGCAACGGTCCGTGCGCGAACAACGAGAGCGGCCCGCCCACCGTGGCGGACTTCGACGGCGACGGGCGCGCCGAGATCGGCACCGCGAGCGCGGACTTCTACGTGGTCGTGGATCTCGACTGCGTCGGCGACCCGCTGCCCGAAGGTTGCGCGGAAGAGAACATCCTCTGGCGCACCCCGAACAACGATTGTTCGAGCCGCGCGACGGGCAGCTCCGTCTTCGACTTCGACGGCGACGGGCGCGCGGAGGTCGTGTACGCAGACGAAGAGAACTTCCGCATCTTCGACGGGCGCACGGGCGCGATCCTCTACGACGACCCGAGCCACAACAGCAACACACGCCTCGAGATGCCGATCGTGGTCGACGTCGACAACGACGGAAAGAGCGAGGTGCTCTTGCCGCAGGCGCCGCGTCAGGGACCGACGGGTGGCTCGCGCGGGCTCCCCGGGCTCGCGGTGATCGCGGACGGGGACAACAACTGGGTGCGCACCCGGCGCATCTGGAATCAACACACCTATCACGTCACGAACGTGACGGAAGACGGGCAGATTCCGCGGGTGGAGTCCCCGAACTGGTCGAGCTCGCGCCTCAACAACTTCCGCCAGAACGTCCAGCCGGGCGGGGTGTTCGACGCGCCGGATCTCTTCGTCGCCGACATCGAGATCGAGGAGTGCGATCCGGCGGGCACGGTGCAGATCGCGGTCGTGGTCGGCAACCGCGGCGCGCTCGGCGTCGCGGCGGGGGTGCCGGTGATCGCGAGCGCGACGCCCGCGGGCGGCACGGCGGAATCGCTCGGCGTACAGCGCACCCGCACCTTCCTGCTGCCAGGTCGCACCGAGCGCGTGATCTTCACGTGGTCGCCGGCGGGTGGTTTCGAGTTCGCGACCTTCACGGTGACCGCGACCGTCGACTCCGACGGCATGGGCGGCTCCGAGTACAACGAGTGCGACGAGGCGAACAACGAAGGCACGAGCGAAGCGCTGATGACGTGCAGCTTCGGGTGAGGAGCCGTCGCTGGCGGGTGCGCGCTCCGTTCGAGCTCGAGCGTCGACGTCGACGTCGACGTGGTCGTGGTCGTGGTCGTGGACGGCGACGTCAGCGACGTTAACGGCGGGAGGTTTGCGCGGACCTCGGTTCCGACTCCTCGTCGACGTCGCCGTCGCCGTTCACGTCAACGCTCACGTCGACGCTCACGTCGCCCCGTGGCCGCTTCGCGGCGTCACGACGAAAGCCCCGCGTCTCGCGACGTGGGGCTTTCTCGTTCGCGGTGCGCTCGCGCGCGTCGCGATCAGAGCAGGTCGGCCTCGGCGAAGAAGAACGCGATCTCGCGCTTCGCGTTCTCGAGCGAGTCGGAGCCGTGCACCGAGTTCTCGCCGATGTCCTTGGCGAAGAGCTTGCGGATGGTGCCGTCGGCGGCCTTCTTCGGATCGGTCGCGCCCATGACCTCGCGGTACTTCGCGACCGCGTCCTCGCCCTCGAGCACGCTCACGACCACCGGGCTGCGCGTCATGAAGTCGACGAGCTCGCCGAAGAACGGGCGCTCCTTGTGGACCTCGTAGAAGCCGCCCGCCTGCGCCTTCGTCAGGTGCATGCGGCGCATCGCGACGATGCGGAGGCCGGACTTCTCGATGAGCTGGAGGATGCCGCCGACGTTGTTGTTCTCGGTCGCGTCGGGCTTGATGATGGAGAGCGTGCGTTCGATGGCCATGGGGTACCGCCGTGCTTCGGAGAGCCGCGCCTTTCGCGGCTCCGTAGTTTCGCGGTGCCGGGCCGCTCGACGGACTCGCGTCCGCTCCGTGGTGCCCGAGACCGCTTCGATTTCGAGGGGATGAGGCGCCGCCGAGAGAGGGGCGCCAAGACGGCTGCCGTGTATACTCCGCGGCCCTCGCGCGCAAGCAGCGCGCGAACGACGAACGTGGCCCTTCCCTCCTCGAGCAGCCCGGACCGAACGCTTCACGCCGCGGGACGACGGTGCGCGCGAACCGGCCGGCGCGGTCTCGGAGCGCCGTGATCGCCGTCGCCCCGCTGCTGCTCCTGCTCCCCGCGCTCCTCGCTGGATGCGCGGTGGGCCTCCGACTCGGCCGTTCCGGCGCTCGCGGCGCGGTCGACCGCAGCGTCGTCGCGTTCGCGGTGCTCGCGCTGCCGCCCTACGCGCTCGGTTGGCTCGGGCTGTTCACCGCCGGCGGGGTCGGGCTCGCGATCGTGTTCGTGTCGCTGCTGCTCGTGGTCGGGTCGCGCATCCCGCTCGCGCGCCTCTGGCCCGATCTGCGCGACCTTCTGCTCGGCCCCTGGGTCGTCGCGCGCGAGGCGTGGCGCCTCGGGGATCGTCTGGTTCCCTTCGCGCTCGCGCTGACCGCCGCGGTGCTCGGGTGGACGACGCTCCTCACCTACCTCGCGCCGAGCACGTCGTGGGACGGCATGTGGTACCACGACTCGATGGTGGGGTTCGCGGTGCAGCACCGCGGCTTCGCGTGGGTCGAGCTGCCGCGCGACGCGACCCAGGTGATCAACGGCTACCCGCGCCTGATCGAGACCGTCGCCGCCGCGTTCGTGGTGACCTCCGACGCGACGTGGATCGAGCTGCCCTCGATCCTCGCGTTCCCGGCACTCGGAGCCGCGCTCTTCACCCTGGCGCAGAACGCGGCAGCGTGGCGGCGCGGGAACGTACTCTTCGCGTGCGCGTTCCTGCTCTCGCCCGCGATCGCGTTCGAGCTTCGTTCGACCTACGTCGACGTCCCGATCGACTTCTTGCTCGTGACCGCGCTCGCCGCGATCACGCGTCCGCGCCTCCGGGTCGCGGACCTCGGCATCGCCGCGCTCGCGGTCGGCATGCTCGCGGGCGCGAAGAGCACCGCCGCCGTGCTCGTGCCGCTGCTCGCGATCGTCGCCCTCGCCCGCACCGCCGTCGCGCCCGAGCTCGGCTGGAAGCGCTGGATCCCCCACGTGGCGGGCGCGACGCTCGTGCTGCTCTGCGCGGCACCGATCTACCTCCGGAACTTCGAGCGCACCGAGAACCCTTTCTGGCCGCTGACCCTCGAAGGCCCGTTCGGGCTCTCGTTCGAAGGACCGCTCGCGGTCGTGGTCCGGTGGCCGCCTTTCGATCTCTGGCTGCGCGAGATGTACGGGTGGCCCATGCAGGGGCTCTATCACCCGGACGTGCGTCCTCACGGGTACGGGCACGCGCTCCCGTTCGTGCTTCCGCTGGCGCTGCTGGCCGCGCTCCCGAGCGCGCTGGTCCGCGTGTGGCGCTTCGATCGCGTCGCGCGCGTTCGACTCCTGCTGGTCGTGCTCGGCGTCCTGATGGCGCTCGCCACGCGCGAGGTGATGTGGTGGGGACGCTTCGGGATCGTCCCCGTGATCGCAATCTGCGCACCGCTGCTCGGCTTCTTCGCGATCCAAACGCGTCGCGTGCTCGCGGCGCGCTCGCTCGCGGCGATCGTGACGATCCACTTCGTCACGCTGCTGCTCGGAGAGCCAGGCTTCGCGCACACCCCGCGGGACGCGGTGGACCTCCTCACGAGCAGCCCCGCCGAGCGAGTGGCGACGCCGCGCTCCGAGCTCTTCGTGACGCCGCGTGCGCTCGCGCTTCGCGAGGCCGAGCTCGGAGCGGGCGACGTCGTCGCGTTCGCCGAAGACCTCGGGTTCCTCTCGTTGCTCTGGAACCGCGCGATGGACAACCGCGTCGAGTACGTTCCGCCCTCTCCGCGGTGGATCGACGATCTGAACAACAGGGGCGCGGAGTGGGCGGTGACGCGCGAAGGATCGTCGAACGCCTCACGGCTCCGACGGGCGGGGTGGACCGAGCTCGGGCCGCTCGCGAACGGAATGATCGCGTGGCGACGCCCCGAGGCTGACGCAGACACCGAGCGAGCAGACAGCGAGTGAGGCGCGTCGCGAGGACGGAACGCGACGAGCCCGCGGTCACCCACGGGCTCATCGCGTCGACTCAATGCTTCAAACAAATCAGCCGA
>JALOQC010000452.1 GCA_025453555.1 Myxococcota bacterium
CGGCGGTGCGTCGGTGCGCGCGGTCGAGCTGCCGGCCGCGGGTGGGTTCCGACGCTGGGTGGATCTCGTGGCGCTCCCGAGCGGCGAGCTCGCGTCGATCGACCTCGCGGACGTGCCGGTGCTGCACGTGTTCGACGTCGACGGGATCGCGCGCGACGAGCGGCCCGCGAGCCTCGACTTCTTCGCGCGCGGCCGCCCCGACGACGCCGACCTCGCGGCCTACGAAGGCGGCGTGCTCGCGAACGTCGGCGGCGTGATCGTGGACTTCGCCCGCGACGGCGCGCGGCTCGTGCTCGACGAGCTCGCGGCGGGCGACGCGTCCGCGCGCGGCTTCGACGTCGCGCTCCACGGACGCCACGCGGTGACGGCCGCGGCGTTCGTCGACGGCGAGCGCTCGACGGTGGTGCTGCGGCACTACGAGTGCCGCTGAGTGCTCCTGCGCGCAGGTGCCCCGATTCGCTCGAGGACGACGAGCGAGCCCACGACGACTTCTCGACCGAGTCGGCGGGGTCAGCCGCCGACTTACGTCGCTAGCCCGCCGACGCCGACGCGCCCAAGCTCCGCGCGATGCCCGAGCTGCCCGAAGTGGAGCACACACGCGCCTTGATCGAACGCGCGATCGGAGGACGTCGCATCGACGCGCTGACGCTCGCGGACGATCCGATCGTGATCGAGGATTCGACGCGCTTCTCGGAGCTGCGAGGGCGCACGATCGTCGCGGCGAGACGGCACGGCAAGGTCGGCTGGATCGAGCTCGATCGCGCGCCGCACCTCGTGTTCCACCTCGGCATGACGGGCGCGTGGCGCGTGCCGGGCGTCGAGCCGATCGCGCTCGAGTCGACCCCGAGCGAGATCGATCGTGCGTGGCCGCCACCCTTCACGAAGATCGAGCTCGTCGCTGGCGACGTACGGATCGCGATGACGGATCCGCGGCGCTTCGGGCGGCTCTGGGTGCGTGACGATCCGCGTCGCGAGGTGCCGATCGCGGAGCTGGGCTTCGACGCGCTGCACGAGCTTCCTTCGCTCGACGTGCTCGCGAGCGCGCTGGCGCGACGGCGCGGCTCGATCAAGGGGCTCCTGCTCGATCAAGGCTTCGTGGCCGGGGTCGGGAACTGGATCGCGGACGAGGTGCTCTTCCACGCGCGGCTCGATCCTCGACGCTCTCCGCACGCGCTCCGTCGCGACGAGATCCGCGCGCTGCGCGACGCGTTGGAGGTCGTCGTCACCACCGCGGTCGCGGCGGACGCACGCAAGGATCGATTCCCGCGCGACTGGCTCTTCCATCGACGCTGGGGAAAGGTCGCCGGGCAGACCACGGAGGACGGTCACCCGATCGAGCACGTCGTCGTCGCAGGTCGAACGACCGCTTGGGTGCCGGAGGTCCAGCGCTGACGCCTCGGACGCGGCCGCCACGCCGAGCGGGCATGGCTCGAGCCGGAGGACCTGCTCCCGCTCACGAGCTGCGCCCGCCGACGTTCGTGGGGCTCGCGCTCGTTCGCGCGCGCTGGTAGACGTTCGCCATGGATCGCCCCGCTGCTCTGCCCCTGCCGGTCGACGCGTTGCCCGAGGCGCTGCGTCGTTTCGCGTCCGCGGACGCGCCCGGCCCCGCGCGGATGATGGCGGCCAAGGGCGTGGTCCCCGTGAAGGGCGGCGACCTCGTCACCCTGCTCTGCCAGCTCTCCGCCGATCCCGACGAGAAGGTCGCCGCCGCCGCGCGCGGCACGCTCGAAGGGATCCCGGCCGCCGTCCTCCTGCCCGCGTGCGCGTCGCCGCTGCCCGAGTCGGTGCTCGATTTCCTCGCGGAGGTCTTCGGCAGCCGCGACGACGTGCTCGACGCCATCGTGCAGAACACCGCGACCTCGAGCGGCACCATCGCGATGGTCGCGCGCTTCTGCAGCGAGTCGATGAGCGAGCTCATCGCGGTGAACCAGCAGCGGCTGCTCGCCGCGCCCGCGATCGTCGAGGCGCTCTACAAGAACAAACGCACGCGCATGTCGACCGCGGATCGGCTCATCGAGCTCTGCGCCCGCAACGGCGTAGAGCTCGACGGCATCCCCGCGTTCCAAGCGCACGTCGAGGCGATCCAAGGCCAGCTCATCCCCGAGCCGACCGACGAGCCGCTCCCGTCCGATCTCGCGTTCGCCGAGGTCCTCGCCGACACCGACGACGAAGATCCGATCGACGTCGATCCGGTCGAAGGCACCGAGACGCTGAAGGAGAAGTTCAAGCCGCTCTCGTTCCGCATCCGCGAGATGACGTCTTCGGAGAAGATCCGCCTCGCGCTCGTGGGCGACGCGGCCGCGCGCCTCTTGCTCGTGCGCGACGTGAACAAGCAGGTCGCCTACGCCGCCATCAGCTCGCCGTCGATGGGCGAGAGCGAGGCAGCGGCCATCGCGCACAGCCGCGAGGTGTCCGAGGACATCATCCGCTTCATCGGCAACCGCAAGGAGTGGACGAAGAGCTACGAAGTGAAGCGTGCGCTCGTGTTCAATCCGAAGTGTCCGATCGGCACCTCGCTGCGTTTCCTCGCGCACTTGCGACCGAACGACCTCAAGGCGCTCTCGCGCAGCCGAGGCGTCCCCAATCCCGTGAAGACCGCGGCCAAGCAGCGCCTCGACAAGAAGGCGACGTCCTGAGCTCGTCGCTCTGCGCCGACGTGCCTCCATCCGCGCGAACACCGATCCCCAAGCAGGAGCTCCATGTCGTTCTTCAAGCGTCTCTTCGGTGGGGGCGAGGATCCCGAGGTCCGCGCCGAGCGTCTCTTCGCGGAGGGACAGCTCGGTCCGGCCAAGCTCGCGTTCGAGGACGCGCTCGCGCGTGCCACCGACGCCGACAAGCGTGAGGCGATCGCGTCGCGCATCGACGCGTGCCTCGACGGGCTCGCGGAAGCGCGGCTCGCGGAGGCCGAGCGTCTCGCCGCGACGGGGGAGCTCGAGCTCGCGCACGAGGAGCTCGGCCACGCGCTGGAGGTGGTCGCGAGCGAGGCGCTGCGCACGAAGATCCGCCAAGTGCGTGACGGACTCGAGCGCGGGCACGCGGTGGAGCAAGCGGCCTCCGAGGAGCTCTCCGACGAAGAGCGCTGGGTGTTGCTCTCGGGCGCGTGGGAGGACGCGCAGGCCGACGAGTACGAGGACTACGGCGAGGCGTTCGTGGAGGCCGTGCTCGCGTTGCACGCAGGCAAGGTGAAGGACGCGCGCGCGAAGCTCGAAGCGGTGCTCGAGGACGCGGAGGCGCCGCGCTACCTGTGGCTGGAGGTCGGGCGCGCGCGGCTGCTCGACGGAGATCGCGCGGGCGGACGCGACGCGCTGGTCGAGCTCGTCGAGAGCATGGCGGAGGACGAGCGCGGTCTGCCGTTGCTCGCCGCGTACGTCGAGCTCGCGCGCATCGCGGAAGAGGAAGAGCAACACGAAGAGGCGGTCTCCTTCTACGAGCGCGCGATGGAGGAGTTCGACGAGGATCCGCGCCCGTACTTCGCGTTCGGTCGTTACCTGCGCGAACAAGAGCTCTTCTCCGAAGCGGTCGACGTGCTCCAAGCGGGCGCGCAGCTCCTCGACGAGAACCGACCGGACCTGTTGTACCTGCAGGAGGTCGGGCTCGCGCTCGCGGACGCCGGGCGCGACGACGACGCCATCGCGGCCTTCGAGGGCATCGTCGGCATCCTCACGTCGCGCAAACAAACCGACTTTCCGCCCGCCGGGACCGAGCGCCTCGCCGAGCTCCACGAGAAGCACGGCAACCCGCAGCGCGCGGCGGATCTCTACGCGACGCTCGCGCGTGGCAGCGATCGCGAGGGGCACTTCCGCTACCACCGCGAGGCGGGTCGTCTGCTCGCGGAGCTCGGGCTGAAAGAAGAGGCGCGTCGCATGTGGACGCGCGCGCTCGCCCTGACGGAGGACGAGGCGGAGCGGGCGGCCCTGCAAGCGCAGCTCGACGCGTCGTGAACTTCTCGACCGGGTCGGCCGACTTCGTGAGTGAGGCCGTGAGCGTCGTGAGCGAGACCGTCGTGAGCGTGAGCGAAGGACCGAGGAGCACATGAGGACGCCGCTCGTGCTCGGCGTCGCGACGACGACCGGAGTCGGCGTCGGCCTCGCGCTCGGCCCCTTCTTGCTCGGCTGGGGGCTCGTCGTCGCGTCCGCCGTCGCTGCGGTGGTGTTCGCGCTCGGGTTGCGCCGCGATCCCGGCGAGCCCGTCCTGCGCGACGCGCTCTTCGCGCTCGGCCTCCTCGTGATCGGCTTCCTCGCGTCCAGCGTCCCACTCACCCTCGACGCGCTCGCGCGCCTCGACCCACGCTTCGCGCTCGATCTGTTGGAGCCGCTCGAGGTGGAGACCGCGGACGCCGCGCGCGCGATCCTCGTCTGGCGTTGGGGCGCGCTCGGAGCGGTCGGAGTGTCCGCGCTCGGCACGGCGTGGTGGTGGCGCGCGCGCCCCGTTCGTCGACGCGTTCGTTGACGCGTTCGTTGACGCGTTCGTTGACGCGTTCGTCGACGCGTTCGTCGACGGCTTCGTGGGCTCTGTCGGCGAAGCCGACGAAGCTTCTCGGTCGGCCGGGTCAGCGGCCGACGAAGCTTCTCGGTCGGCCGGGTCAGCGGCCGACGAAGCTTCGTCGAGGGCGTCCGTTCGTCGGTGGCCCAGCGCGGGCGTGCCCCACGTCCGGCTGCTATCGTTCGTGGGCCTCGAGGCGTGGACCCGGAACACCGGGCCGCGACCGAAAGGAGAGGACGTCGAGATGAGCGAGAACAAGCCCGCGGGCGCGCCCGCGAGTCGCGTCACCGTACCCCGCCTCCTCCGCATGAAGCAGAGCGGCGAGCGCATCGCGATGGTCACCGCCTACGACGCGACCTTCGCGCGCATGATCGACGAAGGCGGCGCCGACATCCTCTTGGTCGGCGACTCGCTCGGCATGGTGGTTCAGGGCCTCGACACCACGCTCCCCGTCACCGTCGACGAGATGGTCTACCACTGCCGCGCCGTCTCCCGCGGAGCCCGCCGCGCACTCGTCGTCGGCGACATGCCCTTCCTCAGCGCGCAGGTCACGCCCGAAGAGGCGCTGCGCAACGCGGGCCGTTTCCTCGCCGAAGGCGGCGCGCACGCGGTGAAGCTCGAAGGCGGACGCAGCGCGGCGCCGACGGTGCGGCGCCTCGTCGACGCCGGCATCCCCGTGATGGGCCACGTCGGCCTGCTCCCGCAGTCGGTGCACGCGATGGGCGGCTTCCGCGTCCAAGGCAAGACCGAGGACGCCGCCGCGCGCATCCTCGACGACGCGCACGCGATCGCCGAGGCGGGCGCGTTCAGCGTGGTCCTCGAAGGTGTCCCGAGCGACCT
>JALOQC010000078.1:0-1651 GCA_025453555.1 Myxococcota bacterium
CTACGCGCTGCCCGAGCACCTCGAGCAGTACATCCACCGCACGGGCCGCACCGGTCGCGCGGGCCGCACCGGCACCGCGATCACGCTCGTCGCGCCGCAGGAGCTCGGCACGCTCTACTACCTGCGCCTGCAGTACAAGATCTTCCCCATCGAGCGGTCGCTGCCCTCCGCGGGCGAAGAGCGGACGCGGCGTGAGCTCGACCGGGTGGAGATGCTCGCGAGCGCGTTCGTCGCCCCGAGCGATCTCGATCGCGCGATCGCGCGTCGTCTGCTGACGCACCCGGACGTGGAGCGTCTGGTCGCGGGCCTCGTGGGCGCGTTCTTCGGCCCGCGCGCAGAGACGATCGACGACGAAGCCGCGGCCGCGCGACGCGAGCGACGCCCGGAGGTGATCCCCGAGCCGCGCGAGGTGGAGCCGCGACGCCGCAAGGAGCGCGAGCCGCGACGGGAGCGCAGCGAACGCGAGCCCCGCGAGGCGCGTACGCGTGAAGAGCGCCCCGCGCGTGACGAGCGCCCCGCGCGTGACGAGCGCGCGCGTGAAGAGCGCCCCGCGCGTGAAGAGCGCGACGAGCGCCCGGAGCTCGAGGAGCGTGACGAGCGCCCCGCGCGCGACGAAGGCGAGTCGCGCGACCGAGCGCGCGAAGAGAGCCGACGCGAAGGACGCCGCGAAGAGCGCCGACGCGACGAGGACGACGAGGAAGAGGACGAAGGGCACGTGCGGCTCTTCGTGAACGTCGGCCGCCGCGACGGTGTGCGCGTGGGCGATCTGAACCGGCTCTTCCAGGACGAAGGCGGGCTCGATCGCGAGCACGTCGGCCGCATCCGGCTCCGCGACAAGCACTCGTTCGTGTCGGTGCCGGAAGAGAAGGCCGACGCGGTGGTCGAGACGCTGAGCGGGAAGTCGTTCGCGGAGCGCGAGCTGAAGGTCGAGCGCGCGAAGCGGAGCTGAGGCGCGGAGGGAACCGAGCGCACGCGAAGCGGAGCTGAGGCGCGGAGGGAACCGAGCGCACGCGAAGCGGAGCTGAGGCGCGGAGGGAACCGAGCGCACGAAGCGGAGCTGAGGCGCGGAGGGAACCGAGCGCGCACGCAAAGCGTCGTGCGTGGGCCAACCGCTCGACACGCCCGCTCGCTTCTGCTCTACCGTCCGCCGCCATGTCCGAACCGCCGAAGGCCCCCTCGCGTCGCGTGATGGCGACCCTCGATCTCGCGGCCGGCGCGCTGCTCCTCGTCGCCACGTGGGTCTTCCTGCCGCTGCGCTGGGCACCCGCCGACGTCGTCGGAACGCTGCTGGGCCTCGGCTTCGTCGCGAGCGGCGCGCTCTTGTGGATGCGCCACGCACGCGCCGAGCAGGTCGCGAAGCTCGTGGCCGCGATCGCGCTCGTCGTCGGGCTCCTGCTCGTCGCAGGCCTCGCCTACACCGCGGGCAGCTTGCGCGGCCTCTACGGTCCGGTCGGCCAAGGCGGCTCGATCATCCTCTTCGTGGCGACGCTGCTCTTCGTCCCCTACCTCGTGGTCTTCCCCGCCGCGCAGCTCTACGCGCTGCTGCCGCATGCGGGCTCGAACGGCGCAGCGTCGAAGGGGACGGGGTCGAAGGGGACGGAGTCGAAGGGGACGGGGTCGAAGGGGACGGGGTCGAAGGGGACGGGGTCGA
>JALOQC010000078.1:1668-20178 GCA_025453555.1 Myxococcota bacterium
CGAGGCGACGCCGAAGTCGACCGCGAAGACCGCGAAGGCCGCGACGAAGTCGGAGCCCGCGGCGTGACGCGTCGAACCTTCGTGCGCGTCGTCGCGGGCGCGCTCGCGGCGTGCCTCGGCCTCGGCGTCGCGGGCGCCGCGCGGATGTCGATCGATCCCGCGAGCCCGCCGCCCGACGCGCTCGGCCGTTGGGCCCTCGACGCCCTCGACGCGGCCCGCCTCGGACAGCCGCGCCCCGAGCCGAGCGGCTCCTGGTCGAGCCCCGGTCCGATCGTCGTCACCGCGTGGTCGCGCGGCGTCCCCTTCGCGCGGCACGTCCACGAGGGCGCGTTCGTCGAAGCCATCGACGCCGCGAGCGCGCGCTTCGCGGAGGACACCCACCTCGTCGCGCAGCCCGGCTGGAGCTCGAGCGGCGACGATCGCGTGCGGTTCACCGTCGAGTGTGTGCTCGGCGATGGGCCGCTCGGGCCCGACGTTCCGTGGGTCAAAGAGCTCGGGCTCGTGCCGATCGAGGAGGGCCTGCTCGCGCGCCTCGACGGAGAGCTCGCGATCCTCGCGCCAGAGGAGCTGCGCAGCGGCAGCAACTACGAAGGCGGTGTGATCACGCCGATCCCGGATCTGACCTTCGGCTCTCCGGTCGACGGGCTCGTCGGTCGCCTCGCGCGCGACCTCGGGGTCGATCGCGACGAGCTGCTCGCGCGCGGGGAGGTCCGACGCTTTCGCTCGCACGCCATCACCGAAGCGCGCTACCCGATCGAGACCGAGGTCACCGAAGAAGCGCTGCGCCGCGCGAGCGTGGAAGGCGCGGACTTCCTGCTGCGCCACCAACACCGCGACGGGAAGTGGACGTACGTCTACTCGGGAGGGACGGGTCGCGAGCGGCCCGATGCCTACAACCTCCCGCGGCACGCCGGCACCACGTACTTCGTCGCGCAGGTCGACTCGCTGCACGGCCATCCGCCTGCGCGCGAAGGAGCGCTGCGCGCGTTGCGCTGGATCGATCGCTTCGCGCTGCGTCGTTGTGGCGAGCACCCGTGCGTCGAGTCGTACGGCCGCGCCGACGTCGGCTCGGCCGCGCTCACCGTCGTCGCGGCCTCCGAGGTGCTCGCGAAGGCCGACGACCCGCTCGCGCGCCGCCTCGTCGAGGGGCTCACGGGCTTCTTGCGATCGTTGCAGCGCGAGGACGGCGAGCTGATGCACGAGTTCGATCTCGCGGAGCAGCGTCCGATCGACGTGCAGCACATGTACTACTCGGGCGAGGCCGCGTTCGCGCTCCTGCGCGCGCACGAGGTGCTGGGCGACGAACGCGACCTGGAAGCCGCGCGTCGCTTGATGGCGCACCTCACGGGCGCGGGCTGGGACTTCCTCGGCAGCCGCTACTACTACGGCGAAGAGCACTGGACGTGCATCGCGGCCGGCGAAGGACGCGGTCGCGCGGACTCGGAGGACGCGATCGACTTCTGCTCGCGTTGGCTCGAGTTCAACGACCTCCTCCAGTACCGCGCGGGCGAGACGCCGTGGAGCAGCGAAGGCGGCTTCGGCGTCGGCCCCATCCTCCTGCCGCGCCTGACACCGGTGGGCTCGCGCACCGAGGCGTTCATCAACACCTACCTGCTCCTGCGCCACCACGGCCGCGACACCACGCAGGCGCGCGCCGTCGTCGAGCGTGGGCTCGCGGAGCTGCTGCGTTGGCGCTGGGCTCCCGGTCCGACCCACCTCTTCGCCGACCCCGCCGGCGCGCACGGCGGCATGCCGGGATCGCCCGTCGATCTCACGTCGCGCAACGACTTCGTGCAGCACGCCGGCAGCGCGTGGATCCGCTGGGCCGAGGTGCTCCGCGAAGAGCGCGAAGCGCGCTGAGTACAGCGAACTTCCAGCGAGCCGACTTGACCATGCAGAGTCTGCGCGGACACGCGTTCGGCCCGAAGCGAGCAGCACCTGCAAGCGCCACGAAGCGCGGAGCGAGTACCCTTCGCGGCGATGGCAACGGGATCGAAGGCTTGGACGCGCGCGACGTCGTTCCTCGCGAGCGTACTCCTCGCGAGCGCGCTCTTCGCGTGTGGTGACGACGACGCTGCGAGCGACGCGGGGCTCGACGCGATCGAGCCGATCGACGCCGCGACGGACTCGGGCGTCGACGCCGGTCCCCCCGCGCCCGCGTGGCCTCGCACCCTGCCCTCGACCGACACCCTCGGCGAGCGTCGCGGTCGACGCATCGCGCGCTCGATCGTGCACGTGCACTCGCCCCTCTCGCACGACGCGTGCGACGGCGAAGGTTGGGTCGACGGCGAGCTCGCGGATCCCGACTGCCTCGCGCACTTCCGTGCTGCGCTCTGCGATCTCCGCATCGACACCGCGATGGTCACCGACCACGCGCCCCACGTGAACGAGGTCGACTTCCGCGGCGCCCTCTGGCTGCGCGACCAGGACGAAGCGATCGGCGAGCCCCCCTACGCCGCGCGCATGGCCTGCGACGACGCCACGCACCGCACGCTGCTCACCGTCGGCAGCGAGAACCGCCTCATGCCGATCGGCATGCAGCGCCACCCGGGCGAAGGCCTGAGCGGCGACGCGCTCGTCGATCTCTACGACGGCAGCTCGCCCGAAGCGCTCGCCGCGTTGCGGGAGACCGGCGCGCTCCTCTGGGTGGCGCACACCGAGCAGCAGACGGTGGACGACCTGCGCACCTGGGGCGTCGACGGGCTCGAGCTCTACAACCTCCACGCCGACGTCGATCCACGCATCCGCGAGGAGCACCTGAACGACACCACGAGCGACTTCGGGCTGCTGCTCGAGTTCATGCGCGCGAACCTCCGCCTCGCGCCGGATCTCTCGGTGCTCGCGTTCCTCTCGCGGCACGACGTCTCGCTCGCGCGTTGGGACACGCTGCTCGCGGAAGGTCGCCGCGTGGCGGGCACCGGCGGCTGCGACGCGCACGAGAACGCGTTCGCGACGATCCTCGCCGACGGTGAGCGCGCGGACAGCTACCGCCGGATGATGTCGTGGATCACCAACCACCTCGTGGTCGACGAGATCTCGCCCGAGGGCGTGCGCGAGGCGCTTCAGGCGGGCCGCCTCTACGCGACCCACGAGGTGCTCGGCACGCCGGTCGGCTTCGACTTCGTGGCGGAGGCTCCCCGGGAAGGTGGCGGCGACGCGATCTTCGAGATGGGCGACGAAGCCCCGCTCGGCGCGACGTTGCGCGTGCAGCGGCCGCGGTTGCCGGAGGGCTTCCCGAGCGACCCCGCGCCCGAGCTCACCGTCGTGCTCTACCGCGCGGCCGACGGAGGCGCGGTCGAGGTCGCGCGCAGCACCGACGACGAGCTCACCTTCGAGGCCGACGTCGCAGGCGCCTACCGCGTCGAGGTCCGCATGATGCCGAACCACGTCGCGCCCTTCGTGGCGATGCGCGCGGATCGACTGGTTCGCGAGGTGACGTGGGTCTATTCGAACCCGATCTTCGTCGACCTCGCGGAGCCCGCGCCGCCGATGGAGCCGTCGGACCCCGAGCCGACGAGCCTGCGACGTCGCGTCTCGCCCGCGTGGCGCGCCCTCGTGAACGACGCCGCGCGATCGATCCCACGCACTCCGCTTCGCTGACTCCCTTCGGGTCCCGGCCGCGAGACGAGCACGTCGAAGTTGCGTCGACAGGCTCGTGGACGTGAACGTGAACGGCGACGTGGACGGCGACGCTGACGTGATCGGGAGCTGCGATCCGGGTCTTGCCGATTGCGTCGCCGCTCACGACCACGACCACGACCACGACCCTTCCACGCCACGTCCACGTTGGCGCTTGGCTTCGCTTCGCTTCGCTCAGCGGCGTTCGAGCGCGGACTCGAGGCTGCGCAAGAGCTGCCGCGTCGGGCGGTGCTCGGAGCGCGCGAGCACCTCGCGAACCCGCGGCAACGCGTCGGCGCCGAAGGTGCGCACGATCCGCTCGCGCGCGGTGCTCGCGTGCGCGTCGAGCTGCGCCGCCGTGATCAGGTGCTCGAGCATGCGCGGGTCGTGGCGCGCGGAGACGTCGCGTTGGAGCGCGAGCTCGTAGCGCTCGAACGCCTGCGGCCAGGCGCCGCGCATCGCGAAGTCGTGCCCGAGCAAGAGCGACGGCCGCGGGTCGTCCGGGTGCATGCGTTGGTAGACACGCATCGCGCGGTGCACCTCGCGGTCGCCCGGCGCGGCCTCGAGCGCCTCCGCGATCCGCGCGAGCTCGGGTGACATCGGGGTCGCGAACGGATCGCGATCTTCGGGCAGCTCGGTCGGCGCGGCGCCCACCGCGTCGGTCGCGCCGCTGTCGTCGTCCTCCGCGCTCTCGGGCGCCAGCGTGTCGGGCGGCGTCGCGGTCCCTGGCTCACCACGCTCTTCGGCGGCCTCGGTGCCGGTCGCGACCGCCCCACTCACCACGTCGCTCACCACGCCGCTCGCCACGCCGCTCGCCGCGGGCTCGGTCGACGGATCGCGCGTCGCGTCGTCCGCGCTCGCATCGTCCGCGCTCGTGCGCTCCACGGCCGTCGGCGGCTGACCCCGCAGACTCGAAGACGTCGCGAGCTGCCCCGTCCACCACGCCCACCCCAGCGCGCCCGCGCCCGCGATCCCGAACACGATCGCGAACCCGAGCCAAGGCGAACGACGCGCGACGCGCGGCTTCCGCACCGAGTGCGCTTCTTCGAGCGAGCGCCGCGTGGTCGGGCGATCGCGCTGCGTGATCGGCGCAAAGCGAGCCGCGTCGTCCGGCAACGCGTCGAGCGCGTCCAACAACGCACGCGCGTCGGCGTAGCGATCGGAGGGCTCCTTCGCGAGACACCGCAGGAGCAGCTCGCGCAGCGGCGGCGTGAGCACGAGCCCGGGACGGAGCCCCTCCGGGTCGGGCACCGGATCCACGAGGTGCGCGCGCAAGAGATCCGCGCGTCGCGGCTCGTCGAAGGGCACGCGCCCCGCGAGCAGCTCGTAGAGCATCAGGCCCGCCGCATAGACGTCGCTGCGCGGATCGACGCGACCCCCGGAGGCCTGCTCGGGCGACATGTACGCGGGCGTGCCGACGATCGTGCCGGCCTTCGTCAGCGTCGGCTCTTCGCCGCTCGTGTTCTCTTCGTCGACCAGCAGCTTCGCGAGCCCGAAGTCGAGCAGCTTCACGTGGTGCGGATCGTCCGGCAGCGCTTGGAGGAACACGTTGCCGGGCTTGAGGTCGCGGTGGAGCACGTTGCGGTCGTGCGCGAACGCGAGCCCTCGCACGACCGCGCGAACGATCTCGATCGCGACGCGCGGCGCGGGCGGCCCGTCCATCTCGAGCAGGTCCTCGAGCGTGCGTCCCTCGAGCAGCTCCATCACGAGGTAGGGCAGCCCGTCCGCGATGCCGTAGTCGGTGAGCGCCACCACGTTCGGATGCGAGAGCTGCGAGAGCAGCCGCGCCTCGCGCTCGAAACGACGCCGCAGGTGCGGGTTCTCCTCGAAGCCGTGCCGCAGCACCTTCAGCGCGACTGGGCGGCGCAGCCCCGTGTGCTCCGCGCGGTAGACCACGCCGACACCGCCCGCGCCGAGCACCGCCTCGATGCGGTAGCGCTGATCGAGCACGCGCCCGATCAGCGGGTCGTCGGTCTCGATGCGCCGCAACATGCGCGAGCTCGGTCCCTCGTCGTCACCGACGGGGGACCGCGCGCTCGGTCCGGAGGAGACGCGGCTCATCGCGAGCGAGGATAGCAGCATTGCCGATCGTCCCCGCGACGGACGCGTCGGGGCGTCCCGGACGAACAGGGCCCCTCCGTCGGCTCCTGCTCACGCGCGGCCCGACACTCTCGTGGAATCGTTCGACGTCCACTACGTTTCGAACCGCTGCGCGCCGTCCGGTAGGGCGGCTAGCGAAATCGGCCGAGCTTCTCGTCAAAGACACCGCATGACGACGGCGCCTTCGCTGCTGCCGAACGACATCAGCGGCGGGTCGAGCGGATCGTCGGGCTGCTGCTCCGCCGTCCACGTCACGAGCGCGGTGGCAGAGCTCGCTCCGCAGAGCATCGCGCGCGCGCTCGGGAACGCGTCGGCCGGCGCGGTCGATCGCACGGTCACGCGGCGACGCTCGCCGGGCTCGATGCGCGAGTCGAAGCCCTCCGGCCGCATCGGCACGAGCTCCGCCGCCGCGCCGTCCGCCCCCGGCGCGAAGACACCGATGCGCGAGAGCGACACGTCGTCGCCCGAGAGCGCGTACGTGCCCACGCGGATCTCGAGCTCGACCGTCGCGTCGAGGCTTCCGTCCGCGGCGACCACGAGCTCCCCACCCTCGACCTGGAGGTCGACGGAGAGCTCGGTGTCGACGCAGCTCGCACCGAGCGCCGAGACGAACGCGAGCACGACGACGGTGCGCACCTTCGTCGTGGCGCGAAGCGGCGCGAGGGTTCGACACATCGACACGGCGCCCCGCGGCGGCGACGCGAGCTCTCCGCGGAGCATCAGCGCAGCCGCGCCTCGAGCGCGCGCGGGATCTGCTGCGCGCCCTTGATCTCGCGCGACACGTCGTCTTCGTCGATCTCCATCGACTCGACGAGCGCCACGTGCACGGTGTCGTAGAGCCAGTTCGAGTGCTCGACGTCGTGCACGCACTCGCGGGCGGTGTGGCCCTGATGCGAGAGCGAGGGCAGCTTCTCCACCACCTGCGCCAGCACGGTCATGCCGTCGCCGATGAACGCGCGCGCGACCTCGAGCTGCTCGTCGAGCGGCTCGAGCAGCTCCGGTGCCGCGTCGAGGTGACGCGCGAGCGCGGCGGGCGAGCGGCCGCGCGCTTCCTCGAGCGCGAGTCGAATCACGAGCACGGTGCCGACGCGCTGCAGCACGCCGCGGACACCGGGAATCGAGGTTCCCTCCGAGATGACGTGCAGGAGCGCGCCGGCCAGGCGGACGCGGCTCTCGTCGTCGACCTCCGGGTCGTCGACGATTCGCAGCACGGACTTGAGATCCTGAGGGAGCGCGATCACGGCGTCACCCATCAGCTCTTGGAACCTCTCCCGAGACATCACCCTGTTCGTTTTCTCGACCCGCTCCCGCGGCGTCGTCATCGAAGGACAGACTCGGTGCGCACCACGCGCACCCTCACCAGAAGTCGCGAGCATACCGATCGTGGACCGAGGGGCAAAGCGTCGCTCGGTTTCCACGCACGAGCCTTCGGCGACGAAGCGCTCACGAGACCCTCACACGACACGACCCACCCGCGTCGGCGAGTGGGTCGTCGCGCTCACGCATCCCGCCGGGGCGGGACCGCGAGCGTCACTGCGGCATCAGATCGCGCCCCGCGGGGCACACGACCTCGACGCCCGTCGGACCGTCTTCCGTCGCGAGGATCTTGAACTCCACGCGACGGTTCCGCTCCCACGCCTCGGCGTTGCTGCGCGGATCGACCGGGCAGCGCTCGCCGTAGCCACCGCTGCGGAGCCGCTCGCGCGCCACGCCGCGCTGCACCACCGCCTCCACCACGGACGCCGCGCGGTCGCGGGTCAGGCGGATGTTGTAGTTGTCGTCGCCGCGCTCGTCGGCGTGGCCCTGGATCTCGACGAGCGTGATCTGCGGGTTGCCGTTCAGCGTCGCCGCGACGGCGTCGATGATCGGGTAGGAGCGCTGCTGAATCACGGCGCTGTCCGTCTCGAAGTAGATCTTCTCGAGGATGATGATGCTGTTGTCCTCGATCAGGACCGAACCGCGGTCCGGACAGCCGTCCTCGTCCTCGAAGCCGTTGTAGGTCTCGGGGTCGTTCGGGCAGGAGTCGTCGCCGTCGAGGATGCGGTCGTTGTCGTTGTCCGGATCGGGGCAGCCATCCTGATCCTGGAAGCCGTCCACGTCCTCGGGGTCGTTCGGGCAGAGGTCGTCCGGATCGAGGATGCCGTCGCCGTCGTTGTCCGGATCCGGGCAGCCGTCCTCGTCCTGGAAGCCGTCGCGGTCCTCCGGATCGTCCGGGCACTCGTCGACCTCGTCGAGGATGCCATCGCCGTCGCGGTCACCCTCGTTGCCCTCGGGGCAGCCGTCGAGGTCGGCGTCGCCGTCGCGGTCCTCGGGGACCAGCGGGCACTCGTCCTCGTCGTCGAGGATGCCGTCGCGATCGTTGTCCGGATCCGGGCAGCCGTCCTCGTCCGCGAAGTTGTCGAAGTCCTCCGGCTCGTCCGGGCACTGATCGACGTCGTCCTTGTAGCCGTCGCCGTCGCGGTCACCGATGGAGGGCTCGAAGATGAAGGCCGCGGTCGCACGGTAGTCGGCCGCCTGGAGGCTCGGCCGCGGGAAGCCCGCGCCGCCGGCGATCATCAGGTAGCTGTTCTGCTGCACGAAGATCTTCAGACCGAGAAGACCTTCCATGCTGAGCGCACCGGAGTCGCCGAACCCGGTCGCGATCTGCGCGCCGTACACCTCGGCCACGAGGTCGAGGCTGTCCGCCACGCGGGCGCTCATGCCGAGGCCGAACGTGAGCAGGTCGTCGTACTCGATCGACGTGCCCGGATCGGTGAGCGCGGGCATCGTCGCGTTCGACGGGTTCGTCGGCTCGGTTCGGCCGTCGAGCGGCACCACCGCGCCGTCGCCGACGTTGAAGCGGTAGCCGACCTCGAGGCTGGTCCGGAAGCGCCGCACCGGACGCCACTCCGCGACCACCGAGGGCCAGAGCGTGAACCCCGGCTCGCCCGTGAAGCGCGCGTCGTTGCCGGTCGGGAGCTGCGCGCGGAGGATGGCGGCGAGGCCGATCGGGTCGCGTTCCGCGCGGAGCAGACGCGCCTTCGCGTGAATCGTGATGTCGCCGAGGCCCTGCGCGTCCGCGCCGGTCGCGAGCGTCGGGTCGGGCTCCTCGTTGTAGAACCCGGGGATCGTGAGGTTCGGGCCCTGGAGGAACGAGATCGGGAGCTGGACGCCGACGACGACGTAGTTCGCGATACCGAAGTTGAAGTGCAGCGTCCCGGTGAAGTAGTTGTCGACCAGATGCCGCGTGCGCTCGGCGTCGGAAGCGGCGACGCTCGGGTCGTTCTCGAAACCGCGGAAATCGAGGATGTTTCGGCCGTAATCGAGGACCAAACCGAAGCTGAAGTCGGTATGACCGAGGATGTCGGAGCCGTTGACCGTCAGGTGACCCTTCGAGTCGATGGCCGGCCGGAAGAGGTGGAGATCGAGGCCACCGTTCGTGAGCCGCCCCCGTCCCCCTTGAGCCTCTGCGGAGCTCGGCAGGAGGGCCGCCAGGGCCACCGCCATCGAGATCCATCCCAAACTTCTGCGCAACGCCTGGCGCATCGAAAGCCTCCGCCGTTTCTTGGAGCCGACCGCCAATCGAGCGACCGGGGAACGTCGCGGACGGCGATCGAACCCTCGAATCGCCGACGTGCTCGCGGCGCTGGGCGCGGGAGTACCACGTACTCCGCTGGGGACGCAACGTTGCAGAAGGTTTCGGGAACTGGCCGAAAGCTCCAGCGCGCGCGGCGTCGGAAGACCACGTCGTGAGTGCTCGCGCGAGCTGGAGCGCGGACGACTCGGCGGATCAGTCCCCGATCATGACGCGACGAAGCGCGCGTCCCCGATCACACAGCGCGTCCCCGATCACACAGCGCGTCCCCGATCACACAGCGCGTCCCCGATCACACAGCGCGTCCCCGATCACACAGCGCGTCCCCGATCACCCAGCGCGTCCCCGATCACACGCCGCGATCACACGGTCACGCCGCGATCACTCGCCGAGCTGGCGCCGGTACTGCGCCGCCTGACGGCTGGTCGGGAAGCGCGTCACGATCTGCCGCATCGTGCGCTCCGCCGCGGCGTTGTCGCCGATGGCCTTGTACGCCTCGACGAGCACACCGAGTGAGCGCGCGTCGTTCGCGCAGCCGCGGAGCTGGTTGGCGACGCAGCGCTGGTCGTAGCTGCAGCCGCGGAGCACCTCGCCCGGATCGCAGCCTCCCGCCGGCGCCGCCTCCATGGTGGGCGTCTCCGTCATCGTCGGCGCCTCGACCATGGTCGGCGTCTCGGACGTCATGCTCGTGGAGCGCATCGTCGGCGCGATCGCGACGTTCGGCGCGCGGCGTTGCGCGTTGCGGAGAATGGTCTGCGCTTCGCGGCGCGCGTCGGCCGAGAGCTCCGGGGTCGTCAGCACCGCGTTCGCGTGGCGGATGGCCTCCGCCGGATCCGTCGCGTCCCGCGCGGCGCGCAGGTGCGAGTCCACGAACGCCTGTCGAGCGGCCGCGATCTCGGGGCGCGCACGGAACGGGCTGTCGGACGGGAGCTCTTCGAACGCGAAGTACGCGGCGTCGGCATCGCCCGCTTCGAGCGCCACGCGACCTCGCTCGAAGGTCTCCAGCGCGCGGGCCGCAGCAGCAGCGCGATCCCGACACGAACGCGCGGTCGCGCTCGCGGGATCGAGCTCCATCGCGCGGGTCGCGGACGCGGAAGCGCGCGCGAACTCTTCGGACTCGAGGTGACGCTCGCACTCCGCGACCGCCTGCGACGCCGCCTCGGCGGGCGTGACGCGTGCGCCGTTGCTCGGGTCCGGCGGGGTCGTCGTGCCCTCCGAGCCCGAGCGCACGTCGATCACCTCGGTGGGCGGCGGCGTCGGATCACCGCTCCAAGCGATGACCGCCCCGACCACCACCGCGACGAGCACGATCAGCACCGCCGCGACCACCGGCGTCCGGCTCGGCTTCTCGTCGGGCAGCACGACCGCGTCCATCTGCACGGTGCGGTCGGCGTCGAAGACGTAGATCTCGCCCGCAGGCACGAAGCGGAAGCGCACCTGCCCGAGCTCGAGCACGTCCCCGTTCGTGAGGACGGCCTCTTTCACTTCGCGCCCGTTCAGGCGCATGCCGTTGGCGCTCTCGGAGTCGGTGACCCGGAAGACGTCGCCCTCGACGTGCACCACCGCGTGCTCGCGGCTGATCGAGCGGTGGTTGATCCAGATGTCGAGGTCTTCTGCGCGCCCGATGCGCATGCCGTTGCGGCTGAGCGCGAACTCGGCTCCCGGCGCGGGCGGCGTGAGCATCACGAGGCGCGCGGGGGTCGTCGGCTCGGCCGAAGCCCCGACGCTCGCGACGCTGTCGCCTGCCTCGGACTGCAGCGCGATCACGTAGTCGCCGATGACGACCTGATCGCCAGGCTGGAGCGGGGTCGTGCTCTCGGACTCGATCCGCCGACCGTTCACCCGCACGCCGTTGTACGAGCCGAGGTCCTCGAGCACGTACGCGCCGTCGGCCTTCCGCAGACGCGCGTGGCGTCGCGACACGTTCCGCTCGGTGAGGCGGATCGTGTTGCCTTCCTTACGACCGATCGTGATCTCGTCCCTGACCAGGGGGACGACGGTGGTCTTCCCTTCGTCGTCCGAGATGACGAGCTTGAACATCGGTTGGTCGGTTCCCGAAGGCCTGTAATCACGCGAAGAAACGCGATCGGAGAGGATGGTACCCGTCGCTCCGAAAGAGTCAATCATAGGTTTCCGGGGGTCGTGGAACGAGCGAGACGCCGACCACGCCGCGTCGACGGCGGCGTGACGCGACGTGGCGCGCTCGCACGTGACCGACGAAGGATTCGAGCGGCCGAGCGCGCGTCGTGGCACCCTGGGGCGGTCGGCGAGTCTCCTCGGAGGCGCCGGGTCGTGGACGTGAAGACCCTCTCACTCACGTGTCTCGTGCTGGTGCTCGCCTGCGGTGACGACTCACCGCCGCCCGCTGGTCGTCGCGACGCGGGCCCCCGGCCGTTCGACGCGTCGACCGAGCCCTTCGACGACGCGGGGACCGACGCGGGCCGACGTGGGGACGAGCCGCTCCTTCCCGCGGCGGATCTGGAAGTCGTCCTCCCGTACTTCGGTCCCGAGGTCGTCCTCGAGCGAAGCATCGACGGCCGCCCCGCGCGCCTCGACGTCCACTTCTCGATCGACACCACCGGCTCGTTCGGCGACGAGATCGACACCCTTCAATCCGATTTGCGAAACGTCATCGTCCCCGCGCTCGAAGCACGCATCGACGACGTGGCGTTCGGCGTCAGTCGCTTCGAGGACTTTCCCATCGCGCCCTTCGGCGCACCGACCGATCGCCCGTTCGAGCTGCTCACGCCGATGACGCGTCGCCGCAGCGAGGTGCTCACCGCGGTCGCGCGCCTGGATCAACCGCTCGGCGCGGGAGGCGACACCCCCGAGAGCGGTTTCGAGGCGCTGTTTCAGATCGCGACCGGCGAAGGCCTCACGTCGCGCGGCCAGACGTGGATCCCGGCGTACACGGGCAGCGGCGCGGGTGGGGTCGGCTTTCGGGACGGCGCGATCCGTGCGGTCGTCCACGTGACCGACGCGCCCTCGCACGGGCCCGACGACTACGGCGCGAGCCTCGGTGCGCACAGCTTCAGCGACGCCACGGCGGCCCTGCGGGACGTCGGCGCGCGTGTGCTCGGCATCGCGAGCCATCCGAGCGCGCGTCCGGATCTGGAGCGCATCGCGCGCGAGACGTCCGCGCTGATCGCGCCGATCGACGGCGGCTGTCCGCACGGCATCGACGGCGCGCAGGTCGCGCTGGTCGCGGGGCAGTGTCCGCTCGTGTTCGACGTCGGGACCGACGGTCGCGGGCTCACCGACGCGATCGTCGACGCGATCGTCGGGCTGCTCGACGCGACCTCGTGGTCCGAGGTCTACGGGCGCAGCGACGATCGGCTCGGCTTCGTCACCGCGATCGAAGCGACCGGCGCGACGCCGCCGACCGGCGTGAGCCCGCCGACGCTCGAAGATCGCCGCCCGACCGACGGAGTCGACGACACCTACCTCGACGTGCGCTCGGGGGTCCGGCTCGAGTTCGCGCTTCGCCTTCGCAACACCACGGTTCCGCCCGCGGACTACGACCAGGTGTTCCGCGTGCGCTTCGAGATCGTGGGCGACACCACGGTGCTCGACGTGCTCACGGTGCGGGTGATCGTGCCCGCGGGGCGCCTCGACGCGGGTGTGCGCGACGCGGGCTTCGACGCGGGCACCGACGACACCGACGACGCGGGCACCGACGACGCGGGCACCGACGACGCGGGTGCCGACGCGGGCGACGAGGACGCGGGATGAACGAGCGCGTGACTGGGCTCGACGCGTCGTGTGTGGAGGGCGTGAGCGACGTGACGCGAAAGGGGCACGTGCGAGAGCTCCTCCTCGGCGCGACGTTCCTCGTCCTGGTGACGTTCGGCGCGCTCACCACCACGAGCTGCGCGCCGACCACGGGCGGCATCCACGCGCGGATGGGCTACTCGGAGTCGGGCGGCCTACGCGTCGTGGAGGTCCCGGAAGGTCCCGCCGAGCGGGCGGGGCTCCGCGAAGGCGATCGCATCACCGCGATCGACGGCGATCCCGTGCGCTCGATGTCGCTCGAAGAGGTCGTCGAGCGCCTCCGCGGCGAGGTCGGCTCCGAAGTCGAGATCGAGGTCGTGCGCGACGGTGAGCTCGTGACGCTGGTGGTCGTGCGCGCGCCCTACGACCGCTGACGGCCTACGATCGTCGACGCCCCACGATCGCCGCGCCCTACGATCCCCGACGCGCCGCCTCACCTCCGAAACGAGCCTCGCGCGAGCCGCGCCGATCGCGGCATCCTCACGCCATGCACGACCTCGTCCTCGGCTCGACGTCTCCTTACCGACGCGAGCTGCTCGCGCGACTCCGCGTGCCCTTCGACGTGCTGGGCCCCGACGTCGACGAAGAAGCGCTGCAACGCTCGGGCGCGGAGCCGAGCTCGATCGCGCTTCGGCTCGCGGTCGCGAAGGCCGCCAGCGTCGCGGCGAAGCGATCGGACGCGTTCGTGATCGGCTCCGATCAAGTCGTCGATCTAGACTCGGAGATCCTCGGCAAGCCCGGCGACGAGGCTCGCGCGCGCGAGCAGCTCGCGCGTCTGCAAGGGCGCACGCACCGGCTCGTCACTGCGGTCGCGCTGCGCGCCCCCGACGGCACGCTGCGGACCCACGTCGACGTCCACCGCATGACGCTTCGTTCGCTCGGCGCGGCGGAGATCGAACGCTACGTGGCGGCCGAGCAGCCCCTCGACTGCTGCGGCGCCTACAAGATCGAGTCGCTCGGCATCGCGCTCTTCGAGCGCATCGAAGGCGACGACTTCACCGCGATCCCCGGGCTGCCGCTGATCGCGCTCGGCCGGCTCCTGCGCGAGTCGGGCTTCGAGGTCCCGTAGGCTCGCGTCGTGCGGCGCGACGTCGTGCGGCGCGACGTCGTGCAGCGCGACGTGCGGCGCGACGTCGTGCGGCGCGACGTCGTGCAGCGCGACGTCGTGCGGCGCCACGTCGTGCGGCGCCACGTCGTGCGGCGCTACGTCGTGTGGCGCTACGTCGTGCGGCGCCACGTCGTGCGCGCCCTCGAGCGAGAACGCGCCCAACGTGTTCGCCCAGAGCGCCCAACGTGTTCGTTCAGAACTGGAACGGGAACACGACCACGAACCGATCGCGCGCGAAGCGAGGGAACGACGCGGTTCGAACCGCACGCGCGATGCACCCGCCGTGCGGCTGCCGCGACCAGTAGTCGTCCTCGACCACCGCAGTCGTCACGCGCCCGCTGTTCGCGATCGTGATGCGCACCCGCACCTGCGCTCCGGGCTGCACGCACGATTGAACGGCCGGACGAATCGCGGAGAGCGCGGCCTGCACCTCGTCGCGGGTCGGTTCTTCCGGCAGATCCGCAGATGGCGGCGGTGGCGCGACCGGCGGCGGCGGCTCGACCCGAACGAGCTCGGGTGTCGCACGCGTCGTGTCCGAGCGCGTCGTGTCCGCACGCGTCGTGTCCGCACGCGTCGTGACCGCACGCGTCGTGTCCGCACGCGTCGTGTCCGCACGCGTCGTGTCCGCACGCGTCGTGTCGGTTCCGTCCGCACGCGTCGTGTCCGAACGCGTCGTGTCCGAACGCGTCGTGTCCGAACGCGTCGTGTCCGCACGCGTCGTGTCGGTTCCGTCCGTGCGCGTCGTGTCGGTTCCGTCCGTGCGCGTCGTGTCCGAACGCGTGGTGTCGGTTCCGTCCGTGCGCGTCGTGTCGGTCGCGTCCGCACGCGTCGTCTCGGCTTCCGAGGACGAGGAGTCGTCGGTCGGGATCGCGTCGGGCTCGTCGTTTCCGGCGGGCTCGTTCTCGCTTCCTTCGCTCGCCTCGATCGCGCTTGGCTCCGTGGCCGCACGCTCGGGCGCTTCGATGGCTCCGCTGGCTCCGCTGGGCTCGGTGTTCGTCGTCGCGCTCGTGGGAGCGCCTGCGATCGGTCCGAGAGAGAGCGTCGGCTCGGGCTCGGGCGCGCGCAGGAACCACGCCACCGCGAACGCCGCCGCCGCCGCCAGCACCACGAGCCCCACCGTGCGCGCCGCCCCACCGGAGCGCGGCGCCACCGGCATGCTGGGCGCGGGCGGCGCCATCGCGAGGTCGAGCGTCGGCGCGTCGGGCTTGGGCGGAGGCGACATCGACGCGGTCGCGAGCACCTTCTCGAAGTCGATGCCCGAGCCACGGCCGGGCGGGGGCTCCGACGAAGGCGGCGGAAACGCGACCGGCGGCTCGTTCGAGACTCGTTCGCGCGGCGCGGACGGGGCCGACGACGCGGACGAGGCGGACGAGACGGACGACGCGCTCCCCGGTCGTTTCACCGGCAGCGGCGCCCGCGGCGGAAGCGGCCGCACCGAGACCGGCGGCATCCGCGGCGGCGGATTGGACGTCGCGATCGAATCCACGACGTCGTCGAGCCCAGCGTCCGGGTCGAGCGCATCGAGCGCATCGAGCGCATCGAGCTCGTCGTCCAGCTCGAGCCCCGAGAGCCGAGCGAAGCCGTCCTCGTCGTCCTCTGGAACCGGCACGCCCGCCATCGGAATCGACAGCCGCCCGCCGAGGCCCCCGCCTTGGTCGTCATCCCCCATCGCGGGCCCATTCTTGCCGATTTCCAAAGACACCGCCAACTTCCACGGATGGCGGATGATGCTTTCGACGTTCGGCCCGGCGATGGCGCGCTCTTGCTGACCTGCGAGCACGCCTCCGCACGGCTCCCCGAGGGTTGGCGCTGGCCCGAGCGCGACGCGCGGCTGCACGGCACCCACTGGACGTTCGATCTCGGCGCGGCCGAGCTCACGCACGAGCTCTCGACGTCCCTCCGGAGCGCCGCGGTGCTCTCGACCTTCACGCGTCTGCTCGCGGATCCGAACCGCGCGGCCGACGATCCGAGCCTCTTCCGCACCCACGCGGAGGGTCTGCCAGTGGAGCTGAACGCGCGGCTCGACGAGGACGACGTGCGACGTCGGCTGGATCGCTACTGGAGCCGCTACCACGACGCGGTGGATCGCGAAGCCGCGAAGACCGCCGCCCCCGTGCTGCTCTCGATGCACACCTTCACGCCCGTCTACGAAGGCACGCCGCGCGCGATGGAGATCGGTGTGCTCTTCGATCGCGAGGACGCGCTCGCGGCCCTGCTCGCGGAGGCGCTCGCGGCGGAGGGCTTCGTGGTCGCGATGAACGAGCCCTACTCCGGCAAAGAAGGCCTCATCTACGCGGCGGAGCGGCACGCGAGCGCGCACGGCAAGCACGCGCTGGAGCTCGAGGTACGCCAAGACCTCGCGGTGACCCCCGAGGCCCGCGCGCGCGTGGTGGCGGCGCTGCGGCGCTTCGCGGCGCGGCTCTGATCGCGAAGAAGTCGGCGGCTGACCCCGCCGACCCGGCGAAGAAGCGGCGTTCTTTCGGCGCTCCCCGCGAGAGGCTGCTATCACCGCGCGATGGAGCTGGAGCTCGACCTCCCCCCCGCGACCCGACGCATCTTCTGCAACCGCACGTTGAACCTCCGCGGCATCCGCTGCGTGGGCTTCGACATGGACTACACGCTCATCCACTACCGCACCGAGGTGTGGGAAGGCAGCGCGTACGAGCACGCCCGCGCGCGCCTGCTCGCCGCCGGGTGGCCGGTGCAGGACCTCCGCTTCGATCCGACCTTCGCCGCGCTCGGCCTCATCCTCGATCTCGAGCTCGGCAACGTCGTGAAGGCGAACCGCTTCGGCTACGTGAAGAAGGCCTGCCACGGCACGCGCGACCTCTCGTACGAGGAGTGGCGCGACGTCTACGCGCGTGAGGTGGTCGATCTCGCGGAGAGCCGCTGGGTCTTCATGAACACCCTCTTCGCGCTCAGCGAGGCGTGTCTCTTCGCGCAGTGCGTGGACCTGCTCGACGCGGGCAAGCTCGAAGGCGCGGTCGGTCCCTCGATCGCGTACCGCGACCTCTACAAGAAGGTGCGCAGCGCCATCGACGCCGCGCACATGACGGGCGAGCTCAAGGAAGAGATCATGGCCGCGCCCGAGCGCTTCGTGGAGCTCGACGAAGAGCTCCCGCTCGCGCTCATGGACCTTCGCCACGCCGGCAAGAAGGTCGCGCTCGTGACCAACAGCGAGTGGTTCTACACGCAGGCCATGATGGCGTACTGCTTCGACCGCTTCATGCCGGCGGGGCAGACCTGGCGCGACCTCTTCGACCTCGTGCTCGTCGGCGCACGAAAGCCCGCGTTCTTCGAGGGTGAGCAGCCGGTCTTCGAGGTGGTCGACGAGAAGGAGGGCACGCTCAAGCCCGTCGTCGGCGCGCTCAAGGAAGGCGCGGCCTACCTCGGCGGGCACGCGCGCATGGTGGAGAAGGCGCTCGGCGTGCCGGGCGACGAGATCCTCTACGTCGGCGATCACATCTTCAGCGATGTGAACGTCTCCAAGAAGATGCACCGCTGGCGCACCGCGCTCGTGGTCCGCGAGCTCGAGCAGGAGCTCGTCGCGCTCGAAGCGTTCAAGCCCAAGCAGGCGCAGCTCACGCTCTTGATGGAAGAGAAGGAGCGCCTCGAGCACCGTTTCTCGCAGCTCCGCCTCGCGCTGCAGCGCAAGGAGAAGGGCTACGGCCCGCAGGTCGAAGACGATCCGAAGGCCCTGCGCACGCAGATGCACGCCCTCCGTGAGCAGCTCGTGGGGCTCGACGCGAAGATCGGCCCGCTCGCGCGAGAAGCGAGCGAGCTCGCGCACCCGCGCTGGGGCCTCTTGCTGCGCGCGGGCAACGACAAGAGCCACCTCGCGCGCCAGATCGAGAAGAACGCCGACGTGTACACGGGACGCGTGGCGAACCTCCTCGCGCAGACGCCCTTCGTGTACCTGCGCTCGCCGCGCACGAGCCTCCCGCACGACCACGGTCCGGCCGGCGGCGCGTGAGCTGAGACGCGGTCTCCGTCATGGACCGTTCGGAGACGGAGTCCGTGACGGAGACGGTCCGTGACGGAGACGGAGTCCGTGTCGGAGACGGAGTCCGTGACGGAGACGGAGTCCGTGTCGGAGACCGAGTCCGTGTCGGAGACCGAGTCCGTGACGGACACGGAGTCCGTGACGGACACGGAGTCCGTGACGGACACGGAGTCCGTGACGGAGACGGGGTCGTGACGGAGACGGAGTCCGTGACGGACACGGAGTCCGTGACGGAGACGGAGTCCGTGACGGAGACGGAGTCCGTGACGGAGACGGAGTCCGTGACGGAGACGGTGTCCGTGACGGAGACGGAGTCCGTGACGGAGACGGAGTCCG
>JALOQC010000002.1 GCA_025453555.1 Myxococcota bacterium
GAAGCTCGTGAAGCTCCCGAGCCGAGGGGCCCGCGAGACGCGAAGCTCGCGAAGGAGCCCCGAGCCTCAGCCGTCGCCCTCGAGATCGAGGCGGCGACCGAGCTCTGCGAGGTAGTCGTCCTCCGGCGGCTCGTCCTTGGGGCGCGGCTTGTCGAGCACGACCACCGGACCCTCTTCGGTCGACTCGGCCTCTTCGAAGCCCGCGAGCGGCGCGGGCGCGACCGAGAGCGCGCTCGGGCGCATCCGCTCGTCCACGAGCTCGACCTCGTCGTCGACGATCTCGTCGTCGCCGACGTGCTCCGCGCTCTCTTCGTCGTCGAAGAGCCCCGCTTCGCGCAGCTCCGCGCTCGTCGGGAGCTCGACGCGCTGCGAGCGCGGCTCGGCGGCACGCGCGGGCTCCTGCGCCGAGAGCTCTGCCTGCGAGGGCGGCACGAGCGCGACCGACTCCTCCGCGACCCGCTCGGACGGGAGGATCTCGTTCAAGTACGCAGCGATCGCGCGCGGGCCCACCACGAGCCCGTGGCGCATCGCGAGGTGCTCGAGGTGGAGCGCGAGATCCGCCGCGCTCGCGATGCGCCCGCGCGGATCGCGACGCAGCGCCGCGAGCACGATCTCTTCGAGATCCGCCGGATACTCCGGCATGCGCGTGCTCGGCGCGGGCGCGTCTTGTTCGACGATCTGCGTCATCACCTGCACGTCGGTGCCGCGAAAGAGGCGCGCGCCGGTGGTGAGCTCGTAGAGGATCACGCCGAGCGCGAAGACGTCCGCGCGACGATCGACGCCTCGCCCGCGCACCTGCTCGGGCGCCATGTAGCTGAAGGTGCCCTTCACGGTGCCGACCTCGGTGTCGGCGCGCGCGTCGGTCTTCGCGACCCCGAAGTCCATCAGCTTCGCCACGCCGTCGCGCGTGAGCATCACGTTCTGCGGCGTCACGTCCCGGTGCACGATACGCAGCGGGCGCCCGGCCTTGTCGCGCGCCTCGTGCGCGTGGTGCAGCGCCTCGCAGACCTGCAGCGCGATTCCGATCGTCACGTGCAACGGCATCACGTGCCGGGTCCGAACGCCCGTGCGCCAGACGTCCGCGACGTTCATGCCGTCGACGAACTCCATCGCGAGGAACCAGGTGCCCTCCGCGAAGCCGAGATCGAAGACCTGCGGGATGTTCGGGTGCGAGAGGTGCGCGAGCAGGCGCCCTTCGGTCTGGAACATGCGCAGCGTCGACGGGTGCTCGGCGAGGTTCTGGAAGAGCCGCTTGATGACGACGTCGCGGAAGAAGCCGCCCTCGCCCCAATGGCGCGCGAGGTAGATCTCCGCCATTCCTCCCGCGGCGATCTTACGCAGCAGCTCGTACCGACCGTAGAACGTGCTCGTCACCCGTGGACCACCTGCGGCGTGGCATATACTGCAAAGCTCCGCGGCTGAACAGGCGCGGGCATCACGCGAGAGCTACGGCAAGCACCCGCGTGCGTGCGGCAGCGAGCAAGGACGAGAGAGACATGTCGGAAGTTCGAGACCGCGTCGTCGTCGTCACGGGCGCGGGTCGGGGCATCGGTCGCGCGGCCGCGGAGGCGCTCGCACGCGAGGGCGCGCGGCTGGTGCTCGTCGACGTCGGCTGCGACGCCGAAGGCGAAGGCGTGGATCCGAGCGTGGTGGCCGAGGCCGCCGACGCCGCGCGCGCGCTCGGCGCGGAGGTCGAGGCGCTCGCGCTGGACGTCGCCGCCCCGGACGCGCCCGCGCGCATCGTGGAGGCCGCGCAGGCGCGCTTCGGCGGCATCGACGGGCTCTTCAGCGCGGCCGGTATCCGCCGCGATCGCGGGCTCGCGACCTTGAGCGACGTGGACCTGCAGCGCGCGCTCGACGTGGGATTGCTCGCGCCGACTCGCCTGCTCCGCGCGATCTCGAGCGCGATGATCGACGCGCGGCGTCCCGGCTCGATCGTGCTCTGCGCGGGTCCCGCGGGCTTCTTCCCCGCCGCGCGGCAGGGCGCGAGCGGCGCAGCGTTCGCGGGGCTCGTGGCGCTGGCGCGCTCGGCCGCGGTGGAGCTGCGGCGGCACGGGATCCGCGTGAACGTGGTGGTGCCGACCGCGCGCACGCGCCTCACCGAGGACCTGCCGCTCTTCCGCGGCGTGAACGCGAGCTCGATGCTCCCCGAGCACGTCGCGCCCGTCGTGACGTTCCTCCTGAGCGATCGCGGCGCGGACGTGCACGGCGAGATCGTGGGGGTCGCGGGCGGGAGGCTCTACGCGTTCCAGAGCCGCGAGACGGTCGGGGCGTTCGTCGAGGGACGCGGCTTCTCGGTCGACGAGATCGGGCCCGCTTGGACCGAGGTCACGCGCGGGTGAGACGGGTGCGCGAGCAACGGCCGCATCGATGGCCCGTGAGCCGACCGCGCGTGAGGCGAGCCGTCGAGGAGCCGCGCGGGCGTCGAAGCGTGAATCAGCCGAAGAGATCGATCACCACGACGCCGCGATCCGCGTCGTCGTCCTGCGCACGCTCCACGCGGGGACCGCGGGGCGGCATCGGGATCTCGAGGACGGGTTGCTCCTCGATGTGGCGCTCTTCTTCTTCGCGCTTTCGGATCTGTTCGATGATGAAAGGCGGGAGCATTCGAGGTCCTCGGAGAGGCCAAAGCGCCGACGAACCGGTCGGGCGGGCGCATCATAGCAACGCGACCCTCCCCGACAAGAAGCTGGCCCACTTCGTGCGGAGCTGCCACGAGCCCCGGGGTCGGTCGTCGTGGGCAGACGACCCCGCAGGGGGCCGTCGATGAGCCGAATGCGGGTCGATCGCGGCGCTCGTGTGGTTCGCGGCGCGGTTCGCGGCGTGCTTCCCGTGGTGCTCGTCGTCGGGCTGCTCGCGGTCTCGGCCGCGATCGCCTCCGCCCAGGATCGCGCGCGCAGCGACGACGACTACGCGCTCCGTGGCGGATCGTGGAACGGCCTCGCGCAGCTCGTGCAGGTCGCCGAAGAAGCGGGCGTACGGCTCGACACCCCAGCGGAGCTCGATCTCGCGCGGCTCACTCCCGAGGACGCGCTCCTCGTGGTGCACCCCACCGGCGAGCTGCCACGCGCGAGCCTCGCGGCGTTCCTGCGCGCGGGGGGTCGCGTCGCGATCGCCGACGACTTCGGCGAAGCCGAGCGCTTCCTGGAGCTCTACGGCATCGCGCGCTCGCCCTACGAGCCCGGCCCCGACGCGCTCCTGCTGCGCGGCAACCGCGCGCTGCCGCTGGCCTCCCCCGCCGCCCCACATCCGCTCACGCAAGGCGTACGGGCGCTCGTCGCGAACCACCCGGCGTCGCTGCGTCATGCGGAGCTCGAGCCGGTGCTGCTGCTCGAGCCGGACGCGGCGCTCGTGCTCGCGGGCGCGGTCGAAGAGGGGCGCCTCGTGGCGATCGGCGACCCCAGCCTGTTCATCGAGAACATGCTGCGCTTCCGGGACAACCGTCGCTTCGCGGCGAACCTCTTGCGGTACCTCGGCGAGCGTGGAGGTCGTGTGTACCTCGTAGCGCCGTCGACCGAGCTCTCGGGCACCTACGGTGACGCGCGCGGAAACCCGCTCGAGCGGCTCGACGCGTGGCTGCTCGACGCGGCGCGCGCCGACCTCCCGCCGCGGGCGCTCACGATCCTCGCGTGGGTGCTCGCCGCGCTCGTCTTGGTGTTCGCGGCCTCGGCGTTGCCGCGCGTGATGCCCTACGGCGCCTCGGAGCTCGGCCTCGAGCCCGCGCGCGGCGGAGGCTTCGCGGGCCGCGTGGCGTTCTTCGCGCGACGGTCCAACTCGTTCGTACATCCCGCGCTCGTCTACAAGTACGAGCTCGAAGGCGAGCTCGTGCGAAAGCTCGGGCTCGAAGGGCAACCGCTGCTCCGTGACGTGCTCGACGCCGCCGCGCGGCGCGGTCTCTCCGCTGCCGATCGCGACGCGCTGCGCGGGCTCTTGCTCGAGCTCGACGAGCTGCGGCGCAAGGTCGATCTGCCGCCCGCGCCGCCACGAGTCGGTCCCCGCGACCTCCGACGCATGGTAGACACCGGCGAGGCGATCCTCGCCCGCTTGCCCGAACGCTCGCCCGAGCGCCTTCCCGATCCGGCGACTCGCCCGTCTTGATCCGCCACTCGCCTCGCGACCCGCACGTGACCCAGCAGCCCTCCCCTCACGAGTCCACGCTCGCTCAAGCCGCGCAGCTCTGTCACCGCGTCGTCGACGAGGTCCAGGCCATCTACGTCGGCCCGCGCGTGATCCCCGAGCTCTTGCTCGTCTCGCTCATCGCGGGCGGCCACGCGCTGCTCGAAGGTGTCCCCGGCGTCGCGAAGACCACCCTCGTGAAGGCGTTCGCCTCGACGCTCGGGCTGAGCTTCCGCCGCATCCAGTTCACGCCGGATCTGCTGCCGGCCGACATCACGGGCACCTACGTGCTGTCGCCGCGCGACGGGACCTTCCAGCTCCGCGAGGGGCCGATCTTCGCGAACGTGGTGCTGGGCGACGAGATCAACCGCGCCCCCGCGAAGACGCAGAGCGCGCTGCTGGAGGCGATGCAGGAACGGCAGGTCACGATCGAAGGCGAGACGCGCCCGCTGCCGTCGCCCTTCCTCGTGCTCGCGACGCAGAACCCGGTCGAGCAGGCGGGCACCTATCCGCTCCCCGAAGCGCAGATCGATCGGTTCCTCGTGCGGCTCTTGCTCGGGTATCCGAGCGCGAAGGAAGAGCGCGGTGTGCTGCGGCGCTTCCTCGAAGGCATGCCGAGCGCACGCACGATGCTCGGGCCCGACGACGTGATCCGCCTGCGTCAGCTCGCGGCCTCGCTGCACGTGCAGGACGAAGTGCTCGACTACGTGGTGCGCCTCGCGACCTTCACGCGCGAGCACGCGCGCGTCTTCCTCGGAGCCTCGCCGCGCGCCTCGCTCGCGCTCGTGCAGGCCGCGCGCGCGCGCGCGTTGATGGACGGTCGCGGCTACGTGTTGCCCGACGACGTGAAGGCCCTCGCGGTGCCGGTGCTCGCGCATCGCCTCGTGCTCACGCCGGAAGCCGAGATGGAAGGCACGCGACCCGAGCGCATCGTGCAGCAGGCGCTGGAGCAGGTCGCGCCGCATCGGGACGCGTGAGATGCGAGCCCTGCGCGTGAGCCGTTTCGCTCGAGGTCTCCGTGAGCTCGAGGCGCGCGTTGGGCTCGCGCGACCGAACGCTCGTTCGAACGTGTGGGCTCGGTCGAACGCGAGCGCACGTGCTCGTCTCGTGGAGGCGCGCTGATGCTGCCGCTGCCCTCGCGAAACGGGGTGCTCGCGTTCGTGGGACTCGTCGTGATGCTCGTGATCGGGCTCGCGCTCGAGTCGAGCGCCGCCATCGGGCTTTCGGGCGGTGGCTTCGTCGGTCTCGGCGCCGCCCTCGCGGCCACGCTCCCCGCGGGTCGTCGTCTGCGCAAGCAGCGCCTCGAGTTCGCGTGGTGGCTCGATCACGGCACCGGCGTGGCGGCCGGATCCGTGGTGCCGGGCACGCCCTTCGACGTGCGATGTTTTCTTCGCCATCGCGGGGCAGACGATCTTCACGTCGCGACGCTGGAGCCGCTGGTGCCGCCGGAGGTCCGCGTGGAGGAGACGCCGTCGTTCGTGGTGCCCGCGCGCACGCGCACCGAGCTTCGGCTGCGCTTGATGGCGCCCGCGATCGGTCGCGTGGTCTTGCACGGGCTCGCGGTACGACTCCGCGGTCCCTTCGGGCTCTTCGAGACGCCGCTCTATTTCCCGAACCCGCTCGTGATCAAGGTGCTCCCCCGCTCCGCGGCCGGCTCGGAGGTCGGGCGCGTCGCGTTGCCGCGCGGCTCCGCGGTCGAGCGATCCGGTCGCACGCGTGTCCGTCGGCGCGGCGGTGGCACCGAGCTGCACGAGCTGCGCGATCTGGTGCCGGGCGATCCCTTCAAGTCGATCGCGTGGAAGGCGAGCGCGCGACGCGGTCGGCTGCTCGTGCGCGAGGTCGAACAAGAGGTGCAGGAGGTCCGCTGGCTCGTGCTCGACGTGAGCGGGACGATGCGCGGCGGCGAGCCCGGCCGACGCAAGCTCGACTGGACGCTCGAAGCCGCGGCCTCCGAAGCACGACGCGCGCTCGAAGGCGGCGACCGCGTGGGGCTCGTGGCCTTCGACACGCGCGTGGTCGCACAGGTCGCGCCGGGCGAGGGGCGCGGGCACCGCATTCGGCTCTACGACGCGCTGCTCGCGACGACGGAGCTGGTCGACGAGGACCTCACGGATCTGAGCGACGACGGGCTCATCGAACGCGTCGCGCGCTACGTGCGGCAGCAGGACGGACTCGACTACCGGCGGCGTCGCGGCGCGGTCGACGTGCCCGCGCTCGTCGAGCATTGCGCGCGCGCGCTCGGAGGCGATTCGTCCGACGCCGCGAAGCAGACCCGCGACGTGCGCGCGTCGACCACCGCGGAGCAGGCGTTGCGCGCCTTTTGTCGTGCGCGTGGGCTGCGTCTTCCCCATCACGCGGATCCGGGAGAGCGCGCGAAGGCGAACGCGCTCGCGGCCGCGCTGCACGTGGCGGGCGGAACGTCACGCGAGCCGGGCGTGATCTCGGTGATCACGGATCTGGACGGCGTGCTCGATCTCGAGCCGGTGCTCGCGTCGCTCCGCCTCGCGCGTTTGCACGGCAACCGCGTGACCTTCTTGTTGCCGGACGGCCGAAGCTTCGCGCCCGCCCCGAAGACGCCGGAAGAGCAGACGCTCGCCGCGGTCTACGGGCGCAGCGAAGAGCGACGCCTCCGCGACGCGCGCCTGCAGCTCGGTCGGCTCGGCGCGCAGATCGCGATCGTGAACGCCGACGAGCCTCCCGCGCTCGCGTTGCCGCGCGCGGAGCGTGGAAGGAGAGCCGCATGAGCGCACCGCCCGCATGGGAAGATCCGCGGCGCGTGCTCTCGCGCCACGGCTACGCGCCGAGCAAGCGCTACTCGCAGAACTTCCTCGTCACCGAGGGCGTGGTCGAAGGCATCGCGGACGCGGTGGCGCCGCGCCCGGGCGAGCGCGTGATCGAGCTCGGCCCGGGGGCAGGCACGCTGACCTGCGCGTTGCTGCGGCGCGGCGCGTCGGTGCTCGCGATCGAGAAGGACCCGCGCATGCTCGCGCTGCTGCGCGACGAGCTGCGCGACGTGGACGGCTTCGAGCTACGCGAAGGCGACGCGGCGGAGCTCGATCTCGCGGCGCTGACGACGACGCCGATCGCGGTGACCGGCAACCTCCCCTACGCGATCACGGGGAGCATCTTTCGTCGGCTCGTCGATCAGCGGACGCTCGTCGCGCGTTCGATCGTGATGGTGCAGCGCGAGGTGCGCGATCGGCTGCTCGCGGGCGCGGGCGACGAGCACTACGGCGCGCTCACGGTGTTCGTCAGCGCGGCGTTTCGCGTGGAGCCGGTGATGACCGTGAAGCCGGGCGCGTTCTTTCCGCCGCCGAAGGTCACGAGCGCCGTCGTGCGTCTCGTCCCACACGCGACGCCGCGCGCGGAAGAGACGGATGCCTTCCGCCGCGTCGTGCGCGCCGCGTTCGATCAACGCCGCAAGACGCTGCGCAACGCGCTCTCCTCGCTCGCGACTCCAGACGTGCTCGCGGCGGCGTTCGTGCGCGCGGACGTGGATCCGAGCGTGCGCGGCGAGACGCTCGACGTCGAAGCCTTCGCGCGCCTCGCGGCCGCGATCGAGGGCTGACGTTCGCGCGCCACGAGTGTCGCCCCGCGAAGGAGGGCGGACGTTCGCGCGCCGCTCGCGACGAGGCATCGTCGGGCACCC
Organism: Myxococcota bacterium; assembly: GCA_025453555.1. GTDB lineage: Bacteria > Myxococcota_A > Polyangia > Polyangiales > Houyiibacteriaceae > JACKEH01. The sequence continues at coordinate 7,766 of JALOQC010000002.1, forward strand.
GAGCGGGCGTTGCGTCATGCTCCTGCGCGATGCGCGTCCTCCTCTTCTTCCTCGGTTGCGCGGGGCTCGTCGGCGTCCTCGTGTCGACGACCCACGAGCTCTCCGCCCAGACGCCCGCTCCGAACCGATCGACGCCCCGACGCTCCGCAACGGAGGCGCGATGGCGCGCGGAGGACGCTGCCCTCGCCGCGATCACCGAGGGCGAGGTCGCCGATCGGCTACGCGCGATCCAGCGGACGCCGGAGCTCGAGGTCGCGCCGCTCGCGCTGCCCACGCTCTCGCCGATCGCGGCGGGTGACGATCCGATCCTCGCGCCCGCAGCGGCCTCGGCGGCTTGGCGCATCGCACGTGCGCTCGACCTCGACACCCTTCGCGCGGAGGAGGTCGACCTCGGGCCAGTGCACGACGCGCGCGCGGGTTACCTCGCGCTCGCCAACGACGAGAGCGCGCGCGCGGACCTGCGCCAGCTCGCGTCGTTCGTGGCGGACGCGCTCGCGCAGCTCGACGCGCCCGCGGTGCTCCCGACCGCGGAGTGAGCGTCGCCTCGAAGGGGACGTCTCGACGAAGCGCGCCTCGCGGCGTACGCACGCGGCATGGCCGAGCCCCTCTTCGACGACGAGCAGCTCCGCGTAGGCACCGAGGCGCACTACGAGGACGCGGTCTACTACGACCAAGCGTACCGGCGTCGAAAGGAAGACCTGCGCTTCTACGCGGATCTCGCGGAGGTGATGGGCCCGCGCGTGCTCGAGCTCGGGTGCGGCACCGGGCGCGTCGCGCTCGCGATGGCGGAGCGCGGCGCGGAGGTCGTCGGCGTCGACACGATGGCGCCGATGCTCGCGCGCGCGAAGGAGCGTGTGGGCAAAGCGAAGGTCGAGGTGCGCGAGCGCGTGCGCTTCGTGCGCGGCGACCTGCGACGCGTGCGCTTGAAGGAGCGCTTCGAGCTGGTGGTCGCGCCCTTCAACGTCTTCCAACACCTCTACGCGCGCGAGGACGTCGAGCGCGCGCTCACCACCGTGCGCGAGCACCTCCGACCGAAGGGGCGCTTCGTCTTCGACGTGCGGGTCCCGCAGGTGGTGGAGCTCGCGCGACACCCCGAGAAGGTCTACTCGGGAGGCACCCTCAAGCTCGCGAGCAACGGCCGGAAGTACCGCTACCGCGAGCGCTTCGATTGGGATCCGATCGCGCAGGTGCAGATGGTCGAGATGGCCTTCGTGGGCGTCGACGATCCGAGCGACTTCGCGCTCACCCCGCTCGCGCATCGGCAGTTCTTCCCCGCCGAGCTCGAGGCCCTGATGCACTACAACGGCTTCGAGATCCTCGAGCGCTTCGGGGACTTCGAGGGCGGCGAGCTCGGACCGGAGAGCGAGAGCCAGATCCTGCTCTGCCGACCGCGCGGGCGACACCGACGGAGCCATCGGGTCGGCGGGGTCGACCGCCGATGAGCGACGCACCCTGGCAGGGACGGGAGATCAACGAGCCGCGGGCCCGCGCGCGCTCGCGCCACGCGACGATCCTCGCGATCCTCGGCTTCCTGGCGTTCGCCGTCGGCTGGATCCCGATGGCGATGGCCCAGTTCGCGATCCGCGAGCGCTTCCCGTCCGAGGCGACGGGCTTCGACGATCCGCTCACGTGGATCTGCACCGGAGCGTGGGTCGTCCTCTGGGGCTTGCCGTTCGGGCTCGCGGAACGGATCCACCACCGACGCCACCTCGACACGTCGCGAGATCCGCGCTCCTTCTGAGCGCGGATCTCGACGAGCGCGAGCGGCGCGTCAGCTCACCCGCGTGCCGGGCGCGATGTCCTTCTCGAGCCGAAGCACGCTCAGGCCGTGCTCGGTGTCGCTCGCGGCGAGGATCATCCCGTGCGACTCGAGCCCCATCATCTTGCGAGGCGCGAGGTTCGCGACGACGATCACCCGCTTTCCGACGAGCGCCTCTGGCGCGTAGTGAAGGCGAATGCCGGCGAGGATCTGACGCGGCTTCTCTTCGCCGAGATCGATCTGGCAGCGCACGAGCTTGTCGCTCTTGGGCACCGCCTCCGCCTCGAGGATCAGCCCGACGCGCAGGTCGACCTTCACGAAGTCGTCGAACACGATCGTCGAGGGCGCTTCCGCCTTCGCGGCGCTCTTCGTCTCGGTCGGAGCAACCGCCTTGGCCTCGGCCGCCTCGGGCTTCTTCTCGTCCACCTTCTTCTCCTTCGACTTCTTCTCGGCCTTCGGGGCCGGTTCGGCGGGCTTGTTCGCGCCGAGCTTCTCCAGGATCGCCGCTTCGTCCTTCGGATCGAAACGCGGAAAGAGCGGCACCCCCGGCGCGGTCTTCGTCCCCGCCGGCAGCCCACCGAACTCGCCTGCCTTCGGCCATTGATCGAGGGCCTCGGTGGGCGAGATCGGCGGCAGACCGAGCTGTTCGCGGAGCGCGCGCGTCTTCTCGGGCAAGAACGGCGCGAGCATCACGGAGAGCCAGCGCAGCGACTCGAGCACGTGGTAGCAGACCGTCGCGAGCCGCTCCTTGTCGCCCGACTTCGCGAGCGCCCAGGGCGCGGTGCGATCGACGTATCGGTTCGCGGCCGCGACGAGCTCGAAGATCGCGTCGAGCGCGCGGTGCGGACCGACGAGATCGAGGTGCTGCGCGGCGGCCGCGGCCGCCTTCTCCGCCACCGCGACGAGCTCGCGCTCTTCGTCGCCGATCGCGTTCGGCGCGGGCACCTCGCCGCCGAACTCGTTCTTCAGGATGCTCGCGACGATGCGCTGCAGCAGGTTGCCGAGGCCGTTGCCGAGCTCGCCGTGGTAACGCGCGAAGACCTGCTTGTGGGCGAAGTCGCCGTCCTGACCGAAGCCGACCTCGCGCATCAGGTAGTAGCGCACCACGTCGGCGCCGAAGGCTTCGACGAGCGGGCCCGGCGGGATGAAGTTGCCGTAGCGCTTGCTCATCTTCTCGCCGTTCACGGTGAGCCATCCGTGCGCGAAGATCTGCGACGGCGGTTGGAGCCCCGCCGCGAGCAGGAACGCCGGCCAGTAGATCGCGTGGAAGCGGAGGATGTCCTTGCCGACGATGTGCACGACGTCCGCATCGTTCGTCGCGTTCGGCCAGAAGCGATCGTAGAGCGCTTCCTCGCCCGCCTTCGCAGGGCCGCCGAGCGCGCTCATGTAGTTCATCAGCGCGTCGAGCCACACGTACATCACGTGCTTCGCGTCACCGGGCACCGGGATGCCCCAGGTGAAGGTCGTGCGGGAGACGGAGAGGTCGCGAAGGCCCTCCTTCACGAACGCCTTCACCTCGTTGAAGCGCCCCTCGGGCTGCACGAAGGTCGGGTTCTGCTCGTAGAACTCGAGCAGCGTGTCCGTGTACTCGGAGAGCTTGAAGAAATAGCTCGGCTCCTTCACGCGCACGACCTTGCTGCGCGTGACCTCGTCGAGCGCTTTGAGCTCCGTCTCCGTGATGAACGCTTCGTCCGCCACCGAGTACCAGCCCTCGTAGTCACCGAGGTAGATGTCGCCCTTCTCCGCCAGGATCTTCCAGAGCTCCTGCACCTTCGCTTCGTGGCGCGGCTCGGTGGTGCGGATGTAGTCGTCGAAGTCGCAGCCGAGTTCACGGAAGGCCTGCGCGAACGGAGGCGACATCTCGTCCACGAACGCCTGCGGGTCCTTGCCGAGCTCCTTGGCGCGCTCTTCGATCTTCTGTCCGTGCTCGTCGGTGCCGGTCAGGAAGCGCGTCGGACGCCCGCGCAGCTTCGCGTAGCGCGCGAGCACGTCGGCCGCGACGGTCGAGTACGCGTGCCCGATGTGGGGCTTGTCGTTGACGTAGTAGATGGGCGTCGTGACGTAGAAAGGGCGCATCGTTCCTCGCGGAGCCGGACGACCCGCACGCGGCGGGCCGCGAAGCGGAGCGCGAACGTAACAGCGACGCGCGCCCGCGCCAGCGGGGCGTGCTCACGTCGGTCGCAGGCGACGCGTGCGTGACGGTCCCGACAACCCGAGGCGAGCATGGACGACGTGAGGAGCCCGCAGCGTGGACCGCGTTCAAAGGCTCGCGAGCCGATGCAGCAGCGCGTCGAGCGCGATGGCCTTGTTCGCGTTCGCTTCGAGCGCCTCGGGGAGCGCGAGCCAGAGCGCCGCACGCTCGCTCGCGAGGTGGGCACCCTGCTTCGCGCGCGCCGAGATCGCGGGCGCGGCGTGACGAAAACGCAGCGCCTCGTCCGGCAGCCCCGCCGCGGCCGCCGCCACGTCGCGATAGAAGAGCACCACGCTCTCCAGCGCGAGCGGCAGGTCGTCGTGCTTGGCGAGCTCGTCCGCGAGATCCAGGAGCGGCGCGGTGCGGCGCGCGCTGACGGCTTCGTCGATGCGAAGCGCGAGATCGAGCAGTCGCTCCGCGAGCCCGTCCGCCGCGAGCGCGAGCGCCCGATCCGCGCGACCGTCCGCGAGCGCCACCGCGGGACCGATCGTCGCCTCCGCAATCCCCGCCTCGCGGAGGATCGCCTCCAGCTCCGCGATGGGGAGCCGCTCGAAGCGCAGGCGCTGCACGCGGCTGCGAATCGTCGGCAGCAGCCGATCCGGACGCGCCGCGAGCAAGACGAAGTGCACGCCACGCTTGGGCTCTTCGAGCGTCTTGAGCAGCGCGTTGGCGGCCTCGGGGTGGTTCTCCGGGAACGAGACGTCGGCCTCGGGGAAGATCACGAACGCGTGCTTCGCCTCGAAGGGCGCGAACTCCGCGTAGGGCAGCACCTCTTCGCGCAGGCGATCGACGGGGAAGTTGCGCGCGCCCTCGTCGCGCGGACGAAAGATGCGGACGTCGGGGTGCGCGCCCTTGTCGATGCGCGCGTGCGTCGCCTCGCCGAGCATCGTCTTGGCGAGCGCGACCGCGGTGCGCTCCTTGCCGACGCCGCTGGGGCCTTCGAAGAGGTAGCCGCTCGCGACGCGGTCGTCCGCGATCGCGCGCCGGAGCACCGCGACCGCGTGGGGCTGCGCGCGAACCGAGTCGAACGCGTCGCTCATCGTGGCACCTCACGCCCTCGAACCGGGGACGCCCCGATCACGCGGGCTTGGTCCCCGGCACGAGCAACCCGAGCGCGAGCGTCTCGATCGCGCCCACCACTTGCGCGGGCGTGAGCGCGTTCTCGTCGACGAAGATCTGCATCACGAGCCCGTCGAGCAGCCCCACGACGATGCGTGGGAGCACGTCCATCGGGATGCGCGGCTGCAGGCCCGCCGCCGCGAAATTCGCCCCGAGGGCGGTGCGCATCTGCTCGGCCGCGCGCTCGTAGAACTCCGCGAGGCGTGGGCGCAGCTTCGGGTCCGAGAGGCTCTGCGCGAGCAGATCGGCCACCACGAGCGCCTCGTCGGTGCGCGACGCGCGGACCTCCCAGAGCGCCTCGAGCGCGCGCCGCAAGCCGAGCAAGGCCGGCTGATCCGCGGGCCACGCCTCGAGCGTGCGGCGCTGCACGACGTCGCAGGCCTCCGCGAGCACCACCTCGATCAGCGCTTCCTTCGAGGGGAAGTGGTAGTGGACCGCGCCCTTGCTCATGCCGGCCTCGCGCGCGATGTCGAGCAGGCTCGTGCGCGCATACCCTTGGCGAGCGAGGACGCGGATCGCGGCCTGGACGATCTGCGCCGAGGAGATCTCGGACTTCTTGTAGCCCACGGCGGAGCGACGATGGCCTCTCGACCGTCGGCTCGTCAACCGTGGAGCGACGACGTGTGCGTCGTGTCGTCGTGCGACGAAGTCTCTTCGCCGCTCGCCGCCGCTCGTCACCGCCGCTCAGGGCGCGACCAACGACGCCGCATCGTCGACCGCACGCGGCAGCGCACCGAGGGTCGGGTTGCCGACGCTCGGTGGCGCGACGCCCGGCTCGTAGCGACGCCAGTAGAGCGTGCCGCTCCGGGAGGTGTCGTACTGGAGCTCGCGCGTCGTCCCCGGGCAGCGCACCACCGGCACCACGAAACGACGCGGCGCCAGCTCGTGCGCGAGCTGCACGCCCTCGAAGAAGCTCGTCGCGTTCTCCACGCCGAGGCCGACCACGATCCAAGGCTCGCACTCGGTCGTGGGTGGCGGCGGCGTCGCGATCGCGCTCCCCGCCGGTTGCTCGCTCTTCCACACCGTCGCGCTCGCGCGCCACCCGCTGCGCGCGAGCAGCATCTCCGCCTCGAGGTGCGAGAGCAACGCTTCGATCGGCAGACCGGTCGCTTCGGCCGCCGCTCGGTCGAGGCCGGGGATCGCGAACACGCGACTGCGCACCTGACCCCAGCCCTGCACCAACACCGGCACGTCGTCGCCGCAGATCGCGACGGTCGCGAGCTCGCCGCGGCAGGGCGGTACGAGATTCGCGGGATCCGTGCCGGCGCCGTTGACCACGCCATCTTGCGCGAGGAACGCGAGCAAGCCGCACGCTCCGTCGAGCCCCGACGCGCGCACCGTGGTCGGAAAGCCGAGCGGCTCGGACCACGCGGGGTCGACCGCGACGTAGCCGCGCGTCGCCAGCTCGCGCTCCAGCAACGCGGCAGGGCTCGACGTGCCGACGGCCAAGCCTGCGGAGACCGGCGTGCACCCGCGCCCGTGCACGGGGCCGAGGATCGCGTGCCAGTTGGGGTGAGTCGTCGCGACGACGGGAGGCGGCTCGGGTCGCACCGCGTCCGCGACGACCCACGCGACGAGCGCGCACACCACCAAGAAGACCGCGAAGATCGCGATGCCGACGCCGCGTTCGGAAGACTGCTCGCTCTCGCCTCTCGCCACCGCCGGAGGATACGCGCCGCGCGTCGTCACGGCTTCCCGATCCATCGACGACTCGTGCGTCGTGCGGTCGCCGCCTCGTGCGGTCGCCGACCTCGTGCGGTCGAACGATGCGCACCCCTCGGGGCATCGGCGGGCAGCGCAGACCGGTCCCCAACCACGGATCCGGCGCGCGGCGGAACCCGGACGAGAGTGACTCTCGGGTGGACTACGTTCGCCCGATCATCTAACAGGCGTCGCCAGCACGCGTCCGTGCTTCCGTTGCCGTTCGCACGGACCCTTTTCGAGTCGGCCTCGACCGACGTCGCCCACCCATGAACGCCCTCGAACGTCTCGCGCACGCGCGCGGCTTGGAAATCGAATACTACGACGCGCTCGGTCGCCACCGACGCGCCTCGGACGAGAGCATCCTCGCGGTGCTGCGCGCGCTCGGGGAGCCGCTGCGCACGCCCGACGACGCGGAGGCCGCGCTGGCTCGCCCCGATGGCGAGCGCGCGAGCGTCTACGTGCTCTGGGACGGACGCGGCGACTTCGAGGTCGCGCACGCGGACGGCAAGCTCACCGTCGAAGGCGTCTCCGATCTCGGCGAGCGCTGGAGCGTGCGGGCAGACGTGGCGAACGGGCGTGCGAAGATCGAGGGCGTGCCCTTCGGCGTGCACGACGCGCTCGTCTCCGGCGCGCACGCGTGGATCCTCTCGGCGCCCACCGTCAGCTACGGCGAGCCTGGCCGACGCTGGGGCCTCTTCGCGCCGCTCTACGCGCTCCACGATCGCACCACCCCCGACGCGGGCGACTTCGGCACCCTCGGGCGCGCGCTCGACGCGACGCGCTCCCGCGGCGGCGACTGCTTCGCGACGCTGCCGCTTCTTCCCGTGTTCGCCGAGCGAAACGAGCCGAGCCCCTACGCGCCGGTGAGCCGTCTCTTCTGGAACGAACTCTACGTCGATCCGCGTCACGCGCCCGAGCTCCAGTCGAGCGACCTCGCGCGGCGGCTTCTCGAGTCCCCGCCCGCGCAGGGCGACTACCTCGACTGGGTCGCGCTCGCGACGCACCGCTTCGCGATCCTCGACGCGCTCGCGGTGGCGTGCGGCGGCGAGCGGCGCGCGAAGCTCGAAGCGTGGACGAGCGCGCGTCCGCACCTGCAGGGCTACGTCGACAAGCGCGTCGCGCGCATGGCCGATCCGGCGCGCGCGGCGCAGACCGTCCGCTACGCACAGTGGCTCGCGGACGAGCAGCTCGCGGCCCTCGGCGCCAAGGGCGGCCTCTACGTCGACCTGCCGCTCGGCGTGCACCACGACGGCTACGACGCCGCGCGTTTCTCGGATCGTTTCGCGCAGGGCATCTCCACCGGCGCCCCGCCCGATCCGCTCTTCGAGGGCGGCCAGTCGTGGGGCTTCCCGCCCTTGCATCCGGAGAAGGATCGCGCGACCGGCTGGAGCTACCTGCGGCAGTGCCTCGAGCATCACATGCAGAACGCGAGCGTGCTGCGGATCGACCACGCGGCGTGGCTGCACCGCCTCTATTGGGTGCCGAACGGCGCGCCCGCGACCGACGGCGTGTACGTGCACCACACGAACCCCGACGAGCTGCACGCGTTGCTCTCGCTGCTCTCGCATCGGCATCGCTGCCGCCTCGTCGGCGAGGACCTCGGCACGGTGCCCGACGCGGTGCGCAGCTCGATGGCGCGCCACCGCGAGGCGCGCACCTGGGTCTTCTACTTCTTCGCGCACGACTGGGGCTGGGAGCCGCCGCCCGAAGGCAGCGTCGCGACGCTGAACACGCACGATCTGCCGACCTTCGCGGGCTGGTGGGGCGCCAAGGACGTCGACGATTGGGTCGATCTCGGGCTCTACGACGAGGCGCGCGCAGCGGACGCGAAGCTCGAGCGCAGCAAGCTCACGAGCGATCTCAAGCGCTGCCTCGCGATGCCGGAGGACGCGAGCGCGCGCGAGGTCCACGATCGCATCACGCTGGCGGTGGCCGAGGGCCCGGGCGACCTGCTGCTGCTGACGCTCGAAGATCTGTTCTCGGAGGACCGCCCGCAGAACGTGCCGGGCACCTTCGACGAAAAGCCGAACTGGATGCGGCGCGCGAAGGAAGGCCTCGAGGCGCTGGAGAAGCCGGAGAACGACGCCTTGCTCGCGGACATTCGCCGGCGTCGTCCGGTCTGAGTGGCAGCGACGCGTGCGGCGTGGTCGACACGACGCGTGATCTTTGACGTGATCTTCGACGTGCTCGTACGTGATCGGCGGCGTGACGGTCGTGATCGTCGACGTCGTCGAGCGTGGTGGTGAACGGCGACGGCGACGCGAACGAGCGCGAGACTCTCTCGAATCGATCCGGGTCTGTCGCCCACGACGCCGTTCACGTCGCCGTCCACGTCCACGACCACGTCCACGACAACGACTCTCCGCGATCACGACTCTCCGCGATCACGACTCTCCGCGATCACGTCTCCGCGATCACGACTGCATGATCGCGAAGATCGAACACGAACCCTCACTCCGCCGCTTCGGCGCGCGGCTCGTCGTAGAAGCGTCGGCACCACTTCCGGTAGGCGCCGATGGGTCCGTCGTTCGCGGCGAGCACCGGGCGCTCGAAGTAGGCCTTGTTCTCCCAGATCTGGAAGTCCTGCTCGACGTCCTGCACGAAGCCCTGGAAGAAGAGCTTGCTGATCATGGCCGTCATGTTCGGATCCGGCATCGCCCGCATCGTGCCGCCGCCGCGCAGGATCACGGTGTCTTCGTCGATCGGGGTGCAGAGCACGTAGGTGCGGAATTCGGTGTTGAAGGTCGGCACCGTGACCTCGACCACCGAGTAGCCGAGCCCGTGCACGCGCACCTTGAAGATCGATTGAACCGTCTGGCCGGGCATGCCGACGTTGTCGAGGCCGCGCTTCATCGAGTACGCGATGCGCAGGGTGTCGCCGTCGAGCTCGATCGGCTCGACGATGTCGACCGCGCTGTAGCCGTGCACGGCCGGGAAGTGCGCGAGGTCGACGCTGTTCTCGCTCGTCTCCTGAGGGTGCGCGTGGAGCTTCGGCCAGGTGTGCCAGCTCATGTCCGTCCAGCCTTCGGTGCCGCGCATCGCGAAGTAGCTCGGCGGCTCGAAGCTCGGTGGCGCGCCGGCCGGGTCGTGCCACGCGAGGATCGCGCCGTCGATCTCGCGCAGCTCCCACGCGGGGGTGCGCATCGCGGGCGGGATCTTCGCGCCGCCCGGGATCTCCACGCACTCGCCGCGACCGTCGAAGCGCATGCCGTGGAACGCACAGCGGATCGTGCCGCCCTGCACGCAACCGCCCTTGCCGAGGTGCGCCCCCAGGTGCGGGCAGTGCGCGGAGAGCGCGTTGGCTTTGCCATCCTCGCCGCGGAAGAGGACGATCTCCTTGCCGAGGGCGCGCACGGTGAGCACCGCCGCCTCCCCGAGCTCGTGCGAGAGCGCGAGCGCGAACCAACCCCGGGGGAACGACGGAAACGGGTAGCGAGACATCGGCGCGGATTGTCGCGAGTGTGCGCGCGCGGTCAAGGCGAGCGGTGCGGAGGCCCCCGTGAGCCGCGCTCCACGTCACGTGAACCGGTTCTGGAACGGGTTCTTTCGTCGAGAGATTCGAGCGCGAGGAACCGGCCAGCGCGTACCGTTACGTCATCGCTCGCCGTGGCGGACGGTCGAGGGCGCGCCGTCGCGTCACCTCGACGACGGATCGCGGGGACCACGGTCCGGCCACTGGGGTCGTCGCATGCTTCCACGGCGGGCTCGCTCCACGCGTTCTCCTCACGTGCTTCCTTCACGTGCTGGCGGTGCGGACCGTGTGCGCGCGCGGTCGAGACGACGGCGTGGCTCCGGCGAGGGCCGCGTCGAGCCATGCGCCGAGCTCCGTCACGCTCGCGCGTCGCGTGTCGCGTGCGTGTCCGAGCGCTTCACGCAGCGCGCGGGTCGTCGGAAAGCGGTCGTCGGGCTCGCGCGCGAGACAGCGCCGCGCGATCGCCTCGAGGTCGGGAGGCCAGTCGACGAAGGTCGGCGGCGCGGCCTCGCGGATGCGGTCCATGGTCTCGACGGGGGTCGCTCCATCGAAGGGCCGCTCCCCCGCGAGGAGCTCCACGAGCATCACGCCGAGCCCGAACTGATCGCTCGCCGATCCGAGCACGCGTCCCATCACCTGCTCCGGCGACATGTACGCGTACTTGCCGCGACGAATGCTCGCGCGTGTGGTCTCCACGAGCTTCGTCTGCTTCGCGATGCCGAAGTCCGCGAGCTTCACCTCGCCCGCGCGCGAGAGCAGGACGTTCGACGGGCTCACGTCGCGGTGCACGAGCCCGAGCGGTCGACCCGCCTCGTCCTTCAGGGCGTGCGCGTGCTCGAGCGCGAGCGCGATCTCTTCGAGCACCAGCAGCGTGAGCTCGACCGGCAGCGCCGCGCGTTCCATCGCGTGCCCGAGGTCCGCCCCGTCCACGAAGTCCATCGCGACGAAGTAGACGCCGTCCTCCACGCCGAGCGCATGCACCTGCACCACGTTGCGGTGCTGCAGGCGCGCGCCGAGCTTCGCCTCCTCGATCAGCAGCCGCTCCAGGTCCGCGTCGCCGCGATGCTCGGAGAGCAGCGTCTTGATCGCCACGCGCTTCTCGAAGCCGCTCGCGCCGAAGACGCGCGCCTCGAAGACCTCCGCCATGCCGCCGTGGCCGAGGCGGCGGACGAGACGATACGGACCGAGCTGCCGCGGGAGGCTCACGACTGCGATACCGTAGCAGGGTGAGCACGGTCGCGACCGCACACGGCGAGGCGCTCCCGAGCGGGCGCGGTGAAGCGCAGCTCGTGGTGGTCGAAGGTCCGGACCTGGGGCGCGCGGTGCGCATCGACGCGCGGGCGTGCGTGGTCGGTTCCGATCCGAAGTGCGATCTCGTGCTCACCGACGAACGCGTCTCGCGCCGGCACTTCTCGATCGAGGCGCGCGACGGGCGCTTCGTGGTGATCGATCTCGGGAGCCGCAACGGCACCGTGTACGAAGGCTCCGCGGTGAGCGAGGCGGTGCTCACGTTCGGCGCGACGCTCAAGTGCGGCCGCACGTTCCTGCGCATCGTGCCCCGGAGCGCGGAGCTCGAAGTGCGACCCAGCGCGGCGCGACGCTTCGGGGAGCTCGTGGGCGAGAGCCTCGCGATGCGGGAGGTCTTCGCGGTCCTCGAGCTCGCGAGCCGCAGCGACGTCACGGTGCTGCTCGAAGGCGAGACGGGGACCGGCAAGGAGCTCGCCGCGCGCGCGCTGCACGAGCAAGGGGCGCGACGCGGCAAGCCCTTCGTGGCGATCGACTGCGGCGCGCTGCCGGAGAACCTCGTGGAGAGCGAGCTCTTCGGGCACCTCAAGGGCGCGTTCACGGGCGCGCAGGGCGATCGTGTCGGCGCGTTCCGGCGCGCGGAGGGCGGGACGCTCTTCCTCGACGAGCTCGACGGCGTACCGCTGGACGTGCAGGCGCGGCTCCTGCGCGCGATCGAGGAGCGGCGCGTCCGGCCGGTGGGCGCCGACGCGGAGACGCCGGTCGACGTGCGCGTGATCGCGGGGGCGCGCGTCGAGCTCGCACGTCGCGTGGCGGAGGGCGCGTTTCGTCCGGACCTCTACTACCGCGTCAGCGTGCTGCGGGTCGCCCTTCCCCCGCTCCGCGCGCGGCGCGAGGACATCGCGCCGATCGTGGCCGCGCTCTTGCGTTTGCGTGGGATCGAGCCCGGTCCGGTGGCGGGCGCCGGCCTCGACCGGCTCTTCGCGCACGATTGGCCGGGGAACGTGCGCGAGCTGCGCAACGTGATCGATCGCGCGCTCGCGCTGCAGCCGGAGGCGCGCGCGTTCGCGGACCTGCGGCTGCGCGTCGGAGCCGCGAGCAGCGACGGCGATCCGCTCGCGGTGCGCAGCGAGCTGCCCTTCGCGGAGGCCAAACAACGTGTGGTCGACGGCTTCGAGCGTCGCTACCTCGACGAGCTGCTCGGCCGCCACGACGGCAACCTCTCGGCCGCCGCGCGCGACGCGGGGCTCGATCGAAAGCACCTGCGCGCGCTGCTCGCCAAGCACGGGCTGCGGTGAGCGCGGCGCCGCCGCAGGCACGATCGATCCCGCCGCGACGAGCGCTCGTCGTCGCTCGCACGCCCGCGCCGCATCGCTCATCCGACGCGCAGCACGAGCGCGCTGATGTTGTCCGATCCGCCGGCTTCGTAGGCCGCGGTGACGAGGGACTCCGCCGCCACGGGCGGCGAGGTCGCGAGCAGGTGCGCGATGGTCTCGGGCGGGAGCGGATCGGAAAGCCCGTCGGAGCACAACAAGAAGGTGTCCCCACGCTCCACTCGGAGCTCACACAGATCCGGGGCGGAGTTTCCGGATTGACCGATGGCCCGCGTCACCACGTGTGCGAACTGAGCGGCGCGCTCCTTCGGGATCGTCCGGCCTTCGAGCTCCTCCATCATCGCCACGAGCGAGTGGTCGCGCGTGAGCTGCTCGAGCACCCCGGCGCGCAGTCGGTAGATTCGGCTGTCCCCGACGTGCGCGAGCACCACGCGGCTCCCCCGCACGACCAACGCGACCGCGGTGGCCCCCATGTGCCGGAGCTCGCCTTGGCGTCGGAGCCGGACCTCCAGATCCGCGAGCTGCAGCCCCACCCGCAACATGTTCTGATCGAGGCTCACGTCGGGATTGAGCCCACACGGCCAGGTACAATCGGAATCTTCGGCGTTTCTCCGAAAAAACTCCGCCAATGAGTCGACCACGAGCCGGCTTGCGATCTCTCCCCCTTCGTAGCCTCCCATTCCGTCCGCCACCACGAAGAGCCCGAGCTCGGGCGCCGCGAGCAGCGCGTCCTCGTTGTTGGCGCGACGACCCACGTGGGTGCAGGCGCCGACGGTGAGCGGGAGACGAGCGAGCGGCGACGAAGCAGCGGTGTTCATGACGACCTCCGCCGCCCGGTAGAGCGAGGGTCGTGCCGTGGCGCGCGACGCACGGATCACGGACCACGGTGGGGAGTCGGCCCCTCGACACGCGCCTCGCGACCGGGGGGTCGACGCACCACCCCCCGTCCGAGTCGCAGGTCCGAGTCGCAGGTCCGAGTCGCAGGTCCGAGTCGCAGGTCCGAGTCGCAGGTCCGAGTCGCAGGTCCGAGTCGCAGGTCCGAGTCGCGCGTCCGAGTCGCGGGTCCGAGTCGCGCGTCCGAGTCGCGCGTCGACGCCTCAACCGAGGCGCGCGATCGCCGCTCGGAACACGTCGCGCGCGCTCTCGAAGCCACGCGGGATGCCGTCCTCGACGATGCGCTCGCCCGCGACCTCGACCTGCCGCACCGCGCGCCCCGAGCCCGCGAAGATGACCGCGTCGGCGTCGGCCCCGGCGCCTTCGAGCGACACGTCGTTCGCGTCGAGCACCACGCGGTCCTCGTGCTCGCGTCCGTCGAAGCCGATCGACGCGTAGCCCTCCGCGCTGCCGATGCGCAGCAACTCCGCGCCGTCGAACGCGACTTGGCGCGCCTCGCGTCGAACGCGCTCGTCGAGCTCCACCGCGCGCAGCTCCTCGAAGGGATCGCTCGACGCGTGACTGTCGGTGCCCACACAGAACCGCGCGCCAGCGTCGCGCAGCGCCCCGAGGTCGGGCGCTCCGTCGCCGAGGTCGCGCTCGGTCGTACGACACACACACACGAACGCGCCCCGCAGCAGACGCGCCTCGTGCGGCCGCAGGTGCGTGGCGTGCACGCCCACGAAGCGCGTGTCGATCGCGCCGAGCTCCGCGAGCAGCTCGATCGGACGGCGTCCGTGCTCGGCCAGACACTCGCGCAGCTCGCGACGCTGCTCGGCCACGTGAACGTGGAAGGGCAACCCTCGCTCGCGCGCGAAGTCCGCCGCCTCCACGAGCCACTCTTTCGGCACCGCGCGCACGCTGTGGGGCGCGACCCCGATGCGCACCAGAGGATCCCCCGCGTGGCGCGCGCGCAGCGTCTCCACGTCGGCGAGCGCGCGCTCGATCGAGGGATCGCAGAAGCGTCGCTGCTCGGGCTCGGGCGGACGATGCGCGCCCGCTCGCGTGTAGAGCACGCGCAGCAACGTGACGCGCAGGCCGGCGTCGCGCGCGGCGCGAATGGTCGCGTCCGCGAGGATCGTTCGGTCGTCGTAGGGCGTTCCGTCGGCCTGGTGGTGGACGTAGTGGAACTCGCCCACCGCGGTCACTCCGTGGCGCGCGAGCTCCGCGTAGGCGAAGCGCGCGAGCGCGTAGGCGCCTTCGGGATCGAGTCGGCTCGCGAAGCGGTACATCGCAGCGCGCCACGACCAGAAGGTCGCGGGCGTGCTCGCGCCTTCGGTCCGCGCGTGGGTGCGACCACGGATCGCGCGTTGAAAGGCGTGCGAGTGCGCGCTCGCCAGGCCGGGCAGCACGAGCGTGTCGCCCTCGCGACGCACGAACGACGGGTCACTCGCGTTCGACGGGGACGCGTGGCTCATCAGTCCTCGCCCACGCCGCTCGAACCGTTCGCGCCTCGCGTCTCGATCAAACGTCGCATCTGCTCCGCCTCCGACTCGCGATCACGCCGCCGCAGCTCGAGGCCGTGCTCGGCCGCGATCGCGCGCGCCCGCTCCTCGCTGCGGTAACACTCGACCACCTCGCGCCCTCGGTAGAGGCAGTGCGGACGCAGCACGTGCTCGTTCGCCTTCTCGTACGCCGCGAGCGCCTCGACGGGCTCGTCGTGACGTCGGTGCTCGCCGCCGAGGAAGCGGTAGTAGTCGAAGCGCACCTCGCTCTGCGAGATCGCGAGCGCGAGCAGCACCCCCGAGAGCGCGGTCGCCCCCGCGAGCCCACCGCCCGCGAGCGGGAGCCCGTCGCGGAGCGCGACCGCGATCCCGATCAGCGCGAGCAGCGCCGCGAGCGTCGTCGCGACGAGCGCGCCCGGCAGATCGATCGTGAAGCCGGCGAGCCCGAGCGCGGCGAGCATCAGCGCCGCGCGAGCAGGTGTCGGGATGCGCTGCGCGTGGTGCGCGAGCTTCGCGGACAGCTCGCTCCACCCTTCCCCGAGCACCCGGAGCCAGCGCGCGGGCGCGAGCACCACGAACGCCATCAGGAGCATGTAGTAGCTGAACCAGCCGATCTCGAGCACGAGGCCGACCTCGGTCAGCAGGTGGAACGAGAGCGGCGCCAGCGCGAAGAGCGGCAGCCAACGACGGAGCCGCGGGGAGCTCGGCGCGTCCGCGAGCGGCGCGAGCAGGTAGGCGACGCAGGCGACGATCTGCACGAGGATCGCGCCCGTCCCGAGGAGCTTCCAGAACGTCGCGGCCGCCATCGTCCCGAAGAGAGGTAGGCCCTCCGTCGTCACGTAGGACTCGAAGCCGAGCAGCAGCTCCGACTGACCGAGGCGACGCAGCGCGTGCCCCTCGCGCCAGTCGCCGCTCATCTTCGTGATCGCGGTGTAGAAGTAGACGATCGCGGTCGTCATCGTCAGGAGCACGTAGCCCCACGCCACGGTGTTCGGGGTCGGGATGGCGAGCTTGCGCGACGCGGCGAAGCTCGCGGCTCCCTTCGAGGCGTCCTTCGCCGACTTCTTGCCCGAGTCGGCGGGGTCAGCCGCCGACTTCGTCGCGACGAGCTCGTCCGCTCTCGGGCTCGGAGCCTGGAGCTTGCTCTGCTTCTTGCCCTTCTTGCGCTTGCCCTTCGGCGCCTCGACCGCGCTCGTGACGATCGGCTCCGGCGTCGCGACCGGGGCGTCGACCTTCGGCTCCTCCTTCGGGAGAAACGCGAGCAATCCCCCGAGCAGCGCGAGCGATCCACGCACGAGCCAGATCCACGCGGGCGTCGGGAGGTGGTTGCCCGGACCGAAGAGCCCGAGCGGCGTCTGACCGCCCGCGACGCCCACCACGAGCTCGAGCAGGCCGTACGCGAGGAGCGCGCCGCCCACCCGAACGCCACGCTCGCTCGCGACCGGGAAGACGTCGTCGCGCACCAGCCGCGGGAAGAACGTCATCGCGAGCAGCACGAACGAGAGCAGGTAGTGGTGCTGGTAGCTGTCCAGCATGCTCATCGCCCACCCGTAGGTGTAGAGCGCGCAGACGATGCCGAGACCGACCCGCGAAGGCCGCGTCATCGCCATCGCGAACGCGACGAGCCCCGCGAGCAGGATCGTGCCGACGTAGATCCCCGGCGACGGCGTGGGCGCCAGCGCGTCGAGCCACCCGAAGTGCGCGACGTTGAAGTCGCCGAAGCCGTAGCGCCCCGCGTGCGAGGCGTGATCGACCCAACAATCGAACGCGAAGAGGACGAGGAAGAGCCGCTGGAGCAACCAGGGTCGTACCGAGTCGACGCGCGCGAAGAGGTAACGCTCGAAGAGGGTCACCGGCGCCCCCTCGTCGTCGCGAGCGCGGCTTCGTCGGGTAGCGTGAGCTCGCCGCCCTCGCAGACGCGGCGGTAGACCTGCGGCGCGATCGGCTCGCCGTCGGGCGCGGTGCACGCGTTGGTCAGGCTCACCTCGCGCACGCCCTCTTCGTCGCAGCGCGCTTCGAGGAACGCGAGCACCACGTCGCGTCGGTTGCGCGCGAGGTGGTTCACCCACGCTTGATGGAGCGTCGACGAGAGCGGGATCTCGCGCTCCGTCGGCGGCTGACCCGCCTCACCCACCCGTTCGGTCGCGGACGTGCGGCACGAGTACAGGCGCACCGCGCTGAACATGCGCCACGCGAAGCGCTCGTCGTAGGGATCGCCGCTGCGGAGGTAGTAGCTGAGCGGCACCACGAGCTGCAGCAGCAAGAGGGCGACGACGAAACGGACGACACGCTTTCGCGTGGGGCCGACGGGGGTGTCGTCGAGGTACGACGCGGGCTCGCTCACGCGCGCGAGCCTTCCGCGCGGGCGCTCGCGAGTCAACGACGTCGCGCACCTCGTGACCACGCGCACCGCGGTGCAAGCGCACGCGAGTCGACGAGGTCGCTCACCACACGAGCGCGCCCCCGCGCGGGAGCGCTCGAACGAAGCGCGTCATCGACGTCGCGCCACGAAGCGTCGCACCTGGGCGCGCTGCGACGGCCCCCACGCGCTCGCGGCGTCCGTCCCGTGCGCGCTCCAGAGCCACGCGCCCGCGTAGCCCCGCGACGCCACGAGCTCGAGGCGTTGCTCCAGGTAGCGATGTGGATCGGCTTCGACCGCCCATCGCGTCGGTCCACCGTCGAGCCACCGCATGAAGAAGGGATCGAGCCAACGCCCCGGCGCGAGCGGCATCTCGCCGACCACGATGGGCGCGTAGGGCGAGCGCGACGCGGGCGGGAGCGGCGCCGGCTCGTGCAGCGAGGGGTAGTAGTGCAGTTGATGCAGGTAGCGCCCCTGCCGAGCGAGGCTCGCCAAGCGCTCCGCGGTCGAGCCACGCAGCCAACGCGGCGCGTGCTGCTTGAAGCCGACCGTCGCCACGAGGCCCGCGTCGACGATGCGATCGACCGCGTCCTCGATCAGCGCGCTCATGGCGTGCGCGGACACCGTCTTGGGCATGCGCTCGATCCGCCGTCCGTGCAGGCGCACGTGCAGCGGACCGCCACGCACCACCCAGTCGGGCTCGTTGCAGACTTCGAAGGCCTCGACGTGATCGGCGTGCGGACGCGCGACCTCGAGCAGCGGGCTCAGCGTCGCGTCGAGGAACGCGCGCACCCGATCGGCCGCTTCGTCGTCGTGCTCGCCGAGCGCGATCGCGCCGCGTCCGCCGCTGACGACGCGGTGTCCCTGGCGCTCCATCGGGAAGAAGAGCTCGAAGGAACAGAGCACCGGCACGAGCCGCACGCCCGCGTTCGCACACGCCCGCAGCAGCGCCTCGAAGTCGCGGAGGAACGCGTCGGGGAGGACGGGGACCTCGCCGCGCGACACGAAGCGTTCGCCGCGCCGCGCGAAGACCTCGTCGGGATCGCGACCGACGGGGTAGTTCACGCCGCCCGCGAGCAGCCAAAACCGCACGACCTCGATCCCGTCCGCGCGCGCCTCGGCGAGCTCGCGCTCGAGCCGGCTCCAGTCGGTCGGAGGCGCGCCTGACCACTCGGGCGGACGCGGCCCGAAGTCGTGCCCGCACTCGATCCACGGCACGTTGAGGCCGACGGTGAAGCTCACGGGTCGGGAGCGTGCGTTCGTTCGCGCGAGGGATCAACGGTGACGAAGGAGGGATCGCGCACGAGAAATCACCGACGGATCACACCGACGGATCACACCGACGGACCGCGCACCCACGAACGATCATCGACGACACCGACCCCGACCACCGGCGACACCCACTGGTCGAACCCAGCATCGACTTCTCCGGATCGACCGATGAGAATCGATCCTCCCGATCGTCCAAGGTGGCGAAGCCACGTCCGAGGGCACCATGGCGACCGTCGAGCTGACCAAACACCTCTTCACGTTCTTTCCAGCCCTCGAAGGTCGGCGCATCGAGGTCGAGGCCGCCACGGTGGCCGACGTGATCCGCGCGCTCGACCGGCTCGCGCCCGGCATCGCGTTCTACCTCTGCGACGAGCGCGGACGCCTGCGCCTGCACGTGAACGTCTTCGTCGGCGAGGAGCGAGTGCGCGATCGACACCGGCTCAGCGACCCGATCGCGCCCGACGCGCGCATCTCGATCTTCCAGGCGCTCAGCGGCGGAAGCGGCGACGACGAAGCTCGCAGCGAGGAAGCTCGCGGCGACGACGAAGGCGACGGGGCACGTCGCGGTTCGAGGGAGGGAGCACGATGACGGACACGATTTGGTTGGGCACGCGCAAGGGCACCTTCGCGATCGAGCGCGGCGCGGGAGGGCGCTGGTCGGTGAAGCTCGCGGGGCACGCGGGGCAAGGCTCGAACTTCGTGACGCAGGATCCGAGCAGCGGCGTCGTCTGGGCCGCGCTCGGTCACGGACACTGGGGCGCGAAGCTCTCGCGCTCCGACGACGGAGGCACGACCTGGCGCGACGCCTCGCAGATTCGGTACCCGGAGGACGCGCGCTACCTCGCGCCGCCGATGCCGGACGAATCGGGCGCGATGGGCGCGACGGTCCTCAAGGACGCGACCCTCCTCAAGCTCTGGATGATCGCCTTCGGCGCGCCCGGTCAGGTCTACGTCGGCACCATCCCCGGCGGCCTCTTCGTCAGCGAGGACGGAGGGGAGAGCTTCGCGCTCAACCGCCCGCTATGGGATCACGACTCGCGCGGCGGCGATCTCTCGAAGGGCGCCGACGACGACGCGCACACGCATTGGTTCGGCACGCCCGCGTCGGAAGGCGAGTTCGCGCCGGGCATCCACTCCATCGTGGTCGACCCGCGCGATCCGAAGCGCGTGATGGTTGCGGTCTCGACCGCGGGCGTGCTCGAGACGCACGATGGCGGCGCGACGTGGCGCTCGCGCAACCGCGGCATGATCAACGACTACCTCCCCGATCCGACGGCGGAGTGGGGGCACGATCCCCACTTCGTCACGATCTGCCGGAGCGATCCGGATCACGTCTGGCAGCAGAACCACGCGGGTGTCTTCTACAGCGCGGACGGCGCCGAGACGTGGCAGCACGTCAGCCGCCCGGAGTCCGGCGTGCGCTTCGGCTTCCCGGTCGCAGTCGACGACGAGGACGGCCGCTGCGCGTGGGTGGTGCCCGGCAAGGCTGACATGCAGCGCATCACGATCGACGGCGCGCTCTTCGTGGCGCGCACCCGCGACGGTGGGCAGAGCTGGGAGCCGCTGCGCAAGGGTCTCCCGCAAGACCACGCCTACGACGTCGTGTACCGGCACGCGCTCGACAACGCGGGGGAGCTCCTCGCGTTCGGCAGCACCACCGGCAACCTCTTCGTCAGCGCGGATCGCGGCGACTCGTGGGAGTGCGTCGCGAACTACCTGCCGCCGATCTACAGCGTGCGCTTCGCACGGAGCTGACCGCGGGACTGATCACCGGGCTGATCGGCGGGCCGGTCACGGCGTGGCGCGCGTACGACGGCGAAGCGACGCGCCGACTCCGTCGTAGCCCTCGTAGATCCACGACTCGCGACCGAGCTCCACGAGCGTGTCCGCCTCACGCACCCCGAGTCGCTCCGTCGCGTCCTGCGCCGCCGCGACGTCGTCGTCGACCAGCCGCCAGTAGACGAAGTCGTCGCTCGCGAAGAGTGCGCTCCGCCAACGCGTCCCCCGTCGGATCGGCAAGACCACGCGATAGGTGCCGCGCTGCACGAAGAGATCCGGTGCGCCGAGCGCATCCGCGTCGAGCCCTTCGGTGGAGATCGCACCGACCGGCGCGAAGCTCGCGCCATCGAGCGCGACGTGGGTCGACACGCGCCCGGCCTGGAGGGCGACCATGAACGTGCGCCCTTCCCGCACGACCACCCCGAACCCCTCGATGGGCGCACCCGACACCATCAGCGGCACCGGCGCACCGAGCGCGCGCGCATCGGCCGAGAGTGGGTAGCGCGTGATCCCCGAAGTGACCTCTCCCGCGCGAACGTAGAGCGAGAAGCCACTGTCGCTCGCCGCACCGTCGTTGGCCACGAGCTCGACCTCGCTCGCATCCGACACGAGCGCCGGTCCGTCGAGGCCGTTCGCCGCCGTCGGAACGAAGCGCGACGGCGCCGCCGGATCGGGCGCCTTCGCCGCGTGAACCGCGCCGCCCTCGATGAAGACCAGCGTCGGCACGCCCGAAGGATCGAGCGCGACGCTCGGCGAGGACGGCGCCGTCACCTCCCACGACTCGAGGCCGCGCTCGAAGCGGATCGTCTCGGGCGTCGACCACGCGGCCGGCATGTCGCAGCGCTCGCTGCGGGTCGAGAACGTCTCGATGCGCGCGGACGCGATCGACGTCGCGGAGGGGTTGCGCGAGTGGCCGTAGAGAACCACCCGCGCCGACGCATCGCGCGCGAAGCGTGCACCGTCGTGCACCGACGTCCCGTCGCGCGAGACGCTCGCGGTTCCATCGGGCGAGAGGGTGAGCGTCCACGGGCCGGGGCTCGCTTCGAAACGCGCGAGCGTGGCGGTGCCGATCACGAGCGCGACCTCGTTCCGGGCTCCCGAGAGCACGAGCGCCGCGATCGGAACGACGTGGTCGGTCTCGCCGAGCGCGCGCGCCGCGGTCACGCCGAAGGCGGCCGACTCGAGGCAACCGGAACAGTCGGCCGGCAGCCCGAAGCTCGCGCTCAGTCGAACGACGTCCGTGCGCAGATCGTAGGTCGTCGGAAAGAGGAGCCCGCTGTCGTAGGCCGCGTCGCCGCCGAGCGCGAGCGTGTCGCCTTCGACGAAGGGCGTGGGGGATCCGAAGAGCGTCGCGCCCGCGAAGCACGAGCCCTCCGCGCAGGCGTCGAACGAGGGGCCCGAGAGCGCGGGGCCGCAGCGGGTGTCGTTGCCGATCCAACAACTCGGGAGCGCCGCACACCCCGGATCGGCGCAATCGGCGCCGGGGGAGCTGTCCGCGTCGTTGTCGCGCCCGTCGTAGCAGCTCTCGACCCCGTCGAGCGAATCGTCGCGCTCGCCCGGTGACTCCGCGCCCACGCTCGGATCGAGCGGATATCCCCGGGACGGCGGCGGTGTGCTCCCAGAGTCGGACGGGAACGCCGCGTCGACGGCGGCATCGAAGAAGCCGGGCGGGCCCGCGTCGCCATCCGCGACGGGTCCTCGGTCGTCGTCGTCGCCGCACATGCGCAGCGCGAGCAACACGATCGCGAGACGAATCATCGCGCGCCTCCCGTCGAGAACGTCGCCCCCGCAGGGGCGAGCCGGGTTCGAGCCGCGAGGCGTCGACGAACGCCGTCGTCCGCCACGTAGAAGAGCTCGATCGAACCTCCCGCCGAGAGCGCGCTGCTCGCACGCACACCGAGCACGTCGAGCGCGCTCGGAGTCAGCAAGTCGTCCTCGACCGGTCGCCACGCGACGAGCTCGTCGCTCGCCACGAGCGCGAGCCCACCCCGCGCGCCGCGCCGCCAGGCG
The DNA here is from genome assembly GCA_025453555.1 of Myxococcota bacterium. Classification (GTDB taxonomy): domain Bacteria; phylum Myxococcota_A; class Polyangia; order Polyangiales; family Houyiibacteriaceae; genus JACKEH01. Next base: position 30,388 of record JALOQC010000002.1, read on the forward strand.
TGGTGCAGCAAGTATGCGTCGTGGTGGACGGTCAGGCTCGGCGCGAGCCCACCGCCGAGAAGCGAAGCGTCGGGCACCGAGCCGATGCGCTGCCAGACGCCCGAGGTCTCCGGCCCACGCACGAACGCATCGAGCGACGCGGCGTTGCGCGCGACGAGCAGCGCGTGCCCGCGATGGAACGCGAGGCTCACGTCGGTGAGCCCGACCGGCAGCTCGTCCAGACCGAGCGAAGCATCCTCCACGAACGCGCCGAGCCCGTCGTCCAAGCGCAACGCAGCGAGTGAGCTGGACAGCTCGGTCGTCCGCTCGACCACGAGGAAGAGCTGGGTGCCGTCGAACGCGAGCGTCGGATGCACGGCGTCCTCGTACGACTCGGGGAGCGCGTTGCGATCGAGCTCGAAGCCCGAACGATCGCGCGCGACGTAGAGGCGCTCGATCCCCGAGGTCGCGTCCGTGAAGGCGAGCCAGCGCGTGCTCGCCGCGCGCGCGACCGCGACGTCGGTGACGAGCTCGAAGGTGCCCGGGGTGGCGCCGTCGAAGACCACCACCTCGCTCGCGCCCTCCCACGCACGCACCATGTCGCACGTCGCGACCTGCGCGCCGAACGACGTGAGGATCACCTGCGGCTCCTCGGGATCGGCCGTCGCACTCGGGTTGGTCGCGTGGCCGTAGAGGACGACGCGGGCACGCGCCGGAGCGATCCGCGTGCTCGCGACGACCGAGCGATCCCGCAGCAGCTCCGCACGACCGTCCGGACTCACCACGAGCGACCACCGCGCCTCGGGCACGAAGTCGACCCGTGCGACCACCCGCCCCGCCGCGAGGAGCGCGATGCCTTCGCGCGCCGCCGACACCTGCATCGCGACGAGCGGCGCGACGTGCTCCGAGTCGCCGAGCACGCTCTGTGTGGTGAGCCCGACCGCGAAGCTCGCGACGCAGACGCCTTCGCCGCACGGGGTCCGCTCGAACCGTGCGTCGAGCACGACCCGCTCCGATGCGAGCTCGATCGCTTCGCCGACCAACACGCCGCTGTCGAAGCTGGTGTCACCACCCGCCGCGAGCCCGACCGAACGCACGGGGAACGGCGAAGGGCTGCCGAAGGGCTGCACGAAGACCCCGCCGAAGCAGGTGTCGAGGTCGACGCAGTCGAACGTGAGCGCGCTCGGCAACGTGGAGGTCCGCGGCGCGCAACAGTCGCCACGGTTCACGCAGCAGCTCGCGAGCCCGCGGCAGTCGTCGGACTCGCAGTCGAGCAGTCCGCCCGCGTCGTCGCGCTCGTAGCAGGCCGCGCGGGACCCCGGCGCGGCTTCGAACGAGTCCGCGAGCGCCTGGTCGCGCGCGGGGTTCGCGGGGAACGCGAACACGGCCTCGGGAGCGCCCGCGTCGATCCCAGGCTCGCTCGCGTCGGCGCCCGAGTCGGAGTCGCGCGCCGGCCCCGCGTCGCTGGCCGCGCCGTCCGCGAGGCCGATGCCGCCGGCATCGGTCGCGGGCGTCGCAGGCGCTTCGAGAGCACACGCAGCGAGCAGCACGAGACCGACGGAGAACCAGCGCACGGGAGACATCCTATTCCACGTCGCGTGCCGTGGCTGCCCCGAGCGCACGTCGGCGCCTCGAGGAGCCCGGGCGAGCGAAGACGAAGCCTCTCCACCACGAGCCTCCCCGATGGGCTCCGCACGCCCGCAGCCTCGCGGATCCGCACGTAACTTCGGGCACTTGCGCGGGCTCGGTCCCTAACCGTTCGCTCGGCGGGTGAAGCGACGACGCGCGCCTCTCCGCTCGGCCGCGCGAAGCCAGCGACTCTCTCCAAGGTGCCGAGAGATGAAGCGCGGCGTGACATCCGACGCCGCGCGTGGGGTGCCGGAGCGTGTCATCGCGCCGTGCTGTCGCGCCGCCAGTGCGTTCGGCTCAGTCGTCGCGGGTCGCCCGCCAGGTCTGGTCGAGCGCCATCAGCTCGAAGCGACGTCCGCCCCCGACCAGCGGAACGCGCCGCGTGACCAAGAACCGCAGCCGGTCGACCCGATCGGGATGCCGCGCGACCGCGATGCCTTCGAGGGTGCAGCCGAGGCAGTCCGCGAAGGGCGGATCCTCGCTGCGAAGGATCGGGTTGGCCGGATAGGGAACGAGCTCCGGCGGACCCCCGACGCTCTTCGGCGAGCCGAGCGCGACGCCCACGCTCGGCCCCGCGACGTCGTCGAGCCCGAGGAACCACACCCGGTAGACGTTCCCGTCGAGGACCGGCTCCGGCGAGCGCACCCCATCGCGCGCGAACTCACCGAGGTCCTCCGACGTGAGGATCTCGATGGACTCCTCGTCCTCCGCCTCGAGCCCGCCGAGGCCGACCTCCAGCCCGCGCAAGCGGATGCTCGAGCGACCGGCGCGCTCGCACGTGAAGAAGAGCCAGTACTCGTTCTCGACGCCGACGCGCGGGACGATCGCGGGATCGCGGAGCGAGTCGCACTCGGGCTCGTCCGTCGTGGGCTCCAGCAGCAGCGCGCCCGTGAGCGCCGACGTCGTGACGTCGCGCGCGAAACGCAGCTCGAAGCGCTCGGTCGTCCCACGCTCGGCCGCGTACACCACGTTGACCTCGTCGTTCGCGACGAAGAGGTGCGGCTCGCGCGCGGCGGGGCGTGGATCGCTGCACGTGCCGTCGAGGCACGACGCGGGGCGCGCCCCGAGGATCGGCGCCTGCGAGGCATCCGACCAGGTGTCGACGTTCCAGGTGCTCTCGAACGCGTAGCCGATCGACCAACCGACCCGCGCGGTGGTCACGAGCTCGGGCTGATCGTTCGTGGCTTCGGCCGCCACGTGCCACGTCGGAGAGCTGTCGCCGACGCCGAGCAAGCTCGCCGACATCAGCGCTTCGTCCGCCCAGCGTGGCGTGCGCGCGGGGTCGTCGAAGTCGAGGCTCGCCGTGACCACTCCGGGAACGTCGCCTGCGGTGAGCGGATCGAGCTCGCGCCGGAGGAACTCGCCCGGGTTCGTGCACGCGAGCTTGGCCGCACTCGTGGTCGCGACCTCGACGCCGTCGCCCGCGCCTTCGATCGCGAAGCGGAGCCCCGCGCTGTCCGCGCACGCCGCACGATCGAAGAGCAGGTTGCGGAGCGAGATGAGCGGGGCGCTCCAGGTCCCCCCGCCTGCGGGAAAGACCGGCATGTCGCTTGGATTCGTCACGCGCACGTTGACTCGCAACACGCCGCGCCCCGCGTCGTCGACGTCCACCAAGAGCTCGACGTCCACCTCGTAAAACAAGGTCGGGGCCAATGGGTCGAGGTTCGCCGTCGCGAGGAGCGTCGCGTCCTGCGAGATGTCGAGGCGCCCCGACGCGTGCATCGTGATCGCCAGCTCCGCCGCGAGACGCCGGGGCAGCCGTTGCTCCGCCACCGGGCTCAGCACGAGCGCGGCGAAGTGACGGCAGCGTCCCTCCGCGTCGCAGCTCGTTCTGTCGCCGCGCGGCCCGAAGTCGGCCCGCAGCGTGGCCCCGAGCCCAAGCGGAACGCACCGCTCGTAGACCAGCGCGTGCGGATCCTCGGAGCGCTCGAACCGAAGCCTTCCGGCCTCGACGCGCGGAAAAACCGGGATGCCCTCGACGCGGCGCGACGCATCCCAGTCCGCGTCGAGATCGCTCGGCCAGCTCGTCACGTCGAGGGTCGACACCGGCGCGTCGTTGTCGCAGCAGCTGCCCGTCGTGTCGCCCGCGCAGTCGAAGTCCTCACAGTCGACGAGGCCGTCGCCGTCGTTGTCCACGCCGTCGTCGCAGTCCTCCGGCGTTCCGCCATCCCCCGCGTCGCCACCGTCGCCCGCGTCCGGGCCCCCGTCGACTTCCGCATCCGCGTCGGGGCCGCCATCGTCGCCACCGTCGAGCCCGCCGTCGAAGCGCAGCTTGTCCGGGTCGGGCGCGTTCACGAGCGTGCAGCCCGCGAGCGCGAACGCGAGGACTAGCCTCGTCGCGAGCGTGCTCATCGGAAGCGCCCTCCGAAGCCGATCCCCGTCGGGGAGAGCCGAAGCTCGAGGCGCGCGGTCGTGCCCTCCTCGTCGCCGCTCGTGTCGTCGCCGCCCGAACCTCGGCGCGCGAAGAGAACGATGGTCGTCACGAGCGACGCCGCCGCGAGCCCGAGCATCACGTCCGCCACGAGGTTCAGCCGCTCTATGCGGTCGAACTGCGTCGAACAAAACGTGCCGGGGCCCGGGCAGCGATCGTCGTAGTCGCTGCGCGCGAAGAACGCGGTGAGCGCTAGGCTCCCCCACGCCGCGGTGAGCGCGCCCGTCGTGCTCGCGAGCACCGCGGGCCACGCACCGAAGCGCCGGCCCGATGGAGCCTCGAACGCGAAGCGCACGTGCGACTCCGCGCCCGCCGCGAGCTGCAACGTGCGCGTCTGCGCAGGCGCGCCCGCCGACTCCACCTCGAGCGCGTGCTCGCCCGCGTCGAGGATCGCGCGCACCTCCACGCCTTGGCCGACCACCACACCGTCGACCCGCACCGTCGCGGGAAGATCCGAGCGCACCACGAGCGTCGCGGTCGCGCGACTCGGCGCACGCAAGCTCAGCCGCCGCGGCGGATCCCCCGCACGCAGCGTGAAGCGCTCGTCGCGCCGACGACCGTCCGGCATCACCAAGCTCACCACGTGCTCGCCCGGCGCGAGCTCGTGTCGTCCGACGCTCGAGCGCTCGCCGTCCAGCAGCAGTGGCCCCTCGTCGCCTTCGATCGCCAGCTCGATCACCACTGGTCGCGCGCTCGGCGCGAGCGTCGTGGTGCGCGTCTCTCCGATGACCGCCTCGACCTCTGCGCGCGCGTCCTCGTGATGCGGCGCGCGCACGACCACGAGGTGACGCCCCGGCGCCACCGCGAGCTCGAGCGGCGTCCGGCCGCGCGGCGCGAGATCGAGTCGATCGACGTAGACCTCGGCCCCCGGAGGCGCGCTCTCGATCCGCACCACCGCCACGCGCGGCCGGATCGCCGCGAGGCGCTGCTCGCCGTCGCGCCGCTCCGTCTCGCCGAGCCCTTCGATCGCGAGGTACTCCACGAGGTACGCGAAGGCTTCGTTGGGCCGCTCGAGGCGCTCCAGCACCACCGCCGCGTTGAAGAGCGCGTTGCGGCTCCGCACGATGCGCAGCGTCGCGACGTACGCCTGCAGCGCTTCCTCGAGCAGCTCGGTCCGACGCGCGCCGCGGGCTCGCGCGGACTGCTCGAAGAGCCGGTTGCCGCGCTCGAAGAAGACCTGCGCTTCGGCGTTCACGTCCGCGGTCTGCGCGCGCGCCGAGCTCGCGGCACCGAACGACACGAGCAGCGTCGCGAGCGTCGCAGCGAGGGCGAGCGCCGACGTGGCGCGAAACACCGCCGCACGCACGACCCGAGTCGCGCCGCATGCGGAATCCGTCACGAACGAAAGCGAGGACAAGCGGGTCACGATCAGAGCGACATCCGAATGGGCAAGTCGTCGTCGCCGCTCGAGGTGCGCGCGCGCGGGGTCAGGCGGACCGCGTGCGAGAGCCCCTCGGACGGCGTCAGGGTGAAGCGCTCGGGAGCGTAACCCGAAAGGCGGAGCTGCACGTCGACGGGCGCACCCGCCGGCAACGGGAGGGCGAGCGGCGTGCGCCCGAGCGTCTCGTCGCCGATGCGCACGGTGGCGCCCGCGGGGGTGCTCACGATCCGCACCTCCACCGAGGCGGGCGGCGGCACTCCCTCCGGCATCGACGGCGCCGCCATCGAAGGCGCCTCCGCGACCTCTTCGACGGAATCACTCGTCGTCGTCGAGGGATTCTCACGCTCCGCGGTGACGTCGTTCGAGCTCTCCGCGCTCGACGTCGTGCTCGGACCCGCCGTGCCCGGTCGCGTCTCTGGTCCCGTCGTCAACCGCGCCACCGCGAAGCCTCCCGCGAGCAAGACGATCGCCGCGAGCGCGACGAGCCAAGGACGCCGCGAGGTCGTCGGCAACGTCACCGGCGTGGGCGCCGACGCGCGTGCTTCTCCCGCCGCGGCCGAAGGCGTGATCGACGCTTGTCTCGGCGGCATCGAGATCAGCCGATCGGGGGAGCCGAGCTCCGGCGCCACCGCGACGAGCGCCTCCTCGAAGTCGCGCATGTTCTGGAAGCGCGCGTCCGGCTTCTTCTCGAGCGCGCGCAGCAGCACCCGGTCGAGCGACTCCGGGAGCTCCGGCACCCGCGTCCGCGCGGACGGCGCCGGCTCGTTGCCGTGCTTCCAGAGGAGCTGGAAGTAGTTCGTTCCTTCGAAGGGCGGATGCCCCGTGAGCATCTCGAAGAGCATCACGCCGAGCGCGTACACGTCCGCGCGATGATCGACGTCGAGCTCGCCGCGCGCCTGCTCGGGCGACATGTAGAGCGGCGTGCCGACGAGCTGCCCCGTCTTGGTCACGCGCACTTGCTCCGCGTCCGCCGCGCGCACCTTCGAGATGCCGAAGTCGAGCACCTTCACGAAGTCCGCGTCGCGCTTGCGGCAGATGAAGACGTTCTCTGGCTTGAGATCGCGGTGGACCACGCCGCGCGCGTGAGCGGCCTCGAGCGCTTGGCAGACCTGACGCGCGATGGGGATCGCGCGCTCGATGCGCATCGGCCCCCGCTCGACCAGCTCGGACAGGCTCACGCCTTCGAGCAGCTCCATCACGAGGAAGACGCGCCCGTCCTCCATCGCGTCGAAGCTGAACACGTCGACGATGTTGTCGTGGTCGATGCTGCTCGCGGTGCGCGCCTCCTGGAGCAACCGCTGGATCGCGCTCTTGTTCGTCGCGATCTGATCGCTCAGCACCTTCACCGCGAAGGGCTTGTCGAGGTGGATGTGTACCGCCATGTAGACGGTCCCCATACCGCCGCGGCCGATGCGGCTCTGCACCTTGTACAGGCCGGAGAGGACCTGACCGATCATCGGATCGGGCCCCTCATCCTCGGCCTCGTCGTCCACCACCACGGCCGGCTGGCGGCTCGCGGCGCCGCCCTGACCGCCCTGACCACCCTGACCGCCCTGACCACCCTGACCGCCCTGGCTTCGACGCTGGCCGGGCGTGTCGGAGCCGAACGCGGTCGTGGCGAGCGCGTCCTTCGCCGCCGGCTCGTCGTCGAGCTCGTTTCGTTCTTCCAGCGCCACCCTCCGCGGAGCCAGCGTAGCAAACCCCGCGCAGACGTTCGGACTCTTTCGCGCGAGCCTTCACGCGACGGGCTTGGACGCACGAACGTGGCGCGACTCGGCACGGCAGGGAAGCGCCACGCAACCCGTGTGCCTCTCTCGCGACGGAGCCGCCGCGCTCGCCACGGAACCGCTCGCGACGGCTTGCCCGAACGGATGTCGGCCCGTACGCACGAGGCCCCCATGGCGAAGGTCCCCCCGTTTCGGATGCCGCGCGAAGAGATCCGCGCCGAGCTCGACCGCATCCGGCACCCATTCCGGATCGCGGTGGAGCGCGCCAAGAACCCCTTCAACATCGGCGCGATCATCCGCACCTCGCACAGCTTCCTCGCCCGCGAGATCCTGCTCATCGGCAGCGAGCCCTGGTACGAGCGCGCCGCGATGGGGATGCAGCGCTACGAGCACGTCCGCGAGATCCCGAGCACCACCGCGTTCCTCGAGCTCGCGGCGCGCGAAGGCTGGAAGCTCGCGGTCTTCGAGAAGGACGAAGCCGCGGTCGGTCTCTGGGAGGCGGATCTCCCCGAGGACGTGGTGCTCGTCTTCGGCAACGAGGACGACGGCTGCTCGCGCCGCCTGCTCGACGCCGCGCATCAGGTGGTCGGCATCCCGATGTACGGCATCAACCACAGCTACCCGGTGAGCATCGCGGCCGGCATCGCAATGGCGGAGTGGGCGCGCCGCCGCTACCAGCCGGGTCGTGTGGTCGTGCCGTCGAAGTGACGTTCTTGGAGCCGGCAGGCCGAGCGACCCGACGTCACGTGAGCGTCGCCATCAGGCGCGCCCTCGCCGAGCAGCCAGAGCCGATCGCCGAACCGAACCAAGCCGACTGACGCGCACCTCACGACGTGATCACGACGTGAGGCCTCGCTCGACTCGCGTCACGACGTGAGGTCGTGCGCGCACGAGAACCTCGCCTCGCTTCACGACGTGAAGTCCCCCGCGCGGCGGAGCTCGATGCGCTTCACGACGTGAGGCGTCGTCAGAGCGGCTGCCAACGCAGCGTACGAATCGTCGCGCGGTAGCCGTACCAGCCGTTGTCGAACGTGACCTCGTCGGGCGGTGCGGCCGTGACGGGCGCGTTCGGCGCGAGCCCCGCTCCGTAGCGCACCACGATGGTCCCCTCCGGCGGTCCGTCGAGGCGCTCGAAGGTCCGCTCCACGATCGCGCCGCTCGCGTCGCGTCGCTCGCGCACGCGCTCTCCGTCGCGCTCGATCGACACGTCGGTCCCCAGCTCGCTCACCCCGAGGAACCACGTGCGGTGCACGTCGTGGAGGATGTACTCCGGCGGGAACGGCAGCTCGAAGGGCATGAAGCTCTCGAACTCCACCCCCGCCGCGGTCTGCTTCAAGAGGAACGCGCGCCCCCCGTGCGGCGCGAGCCCGAGCAGCACGAGCTCGCCGCCGCGCTTCTGCAACACCGCCCGGAAGGTGTTCTCGCCGCGCGGGTGCGTCATGCGCACCTCTTGTTCGACCACGAAATCCCCCGCGATCGACGCGGGATCGACCATCTGCGTGGGATAGCCGGGGCCTTCGACGGTCGGCGTCGTCGTCTCGCCGCCGCGCGGACCGCACGCGAGGCCGAGCACGACGAGCACCACGAGAAGCCGCGCAATCATCGGAACAACAACGTCCCGCGCGAGGCTTCGCGCCCCTGCTTGAGCACCACGAATCCCACGCCCTTGTCGGAGCGTTCGACCGCGAGCTCGAGCGTGTCGTTCGGCCGCAGCGCCTCCATGAACTTCACGCGCCGCAGCCCCGCGTTGGCCCCGAGCTCGGGGAACGCGCGCCGCGCGCCTTCCTCCGCGAGCGCGACGATCTGCGCGACGCCGGGCACGATCGGATCGCCGACGAAGTGTCCGTCGAAGAACTTGAGGTCGGCGGGCACCCGGATCGTGAAGCGCGTCGCCCCCGCGTCGTCGGCGGTGGGCGCGCTCCAGTCGAAGTCGGCGGCGAAGCTCATCACCCGCGGACATAGCAGAGCCCACGCCCATGCGCCCCGGTGGATCGCGAACGGCAAGCGCGCGGGCTCTCGTGAGCGTGGACGTGAGCGTGGACGTGAGCGTGGACGGCGTGGACGTGAGCGGCGACGGCGTTCGACACCACGCATCCGACGTCCGAGCCCAGGCTCACTCCGCCGCGCAGCGCTCGCGGATCGACTCCATCGAGTCCACCCGCGCGCCGTTCCGACCCACCGCGTCGAGGTAACGCTGCGCGAGCGAGCAGCCCTCCGGCGTCGGACCGAGCCGCTCCGCGAGGAGCGCGAACGCGATCGGCTGCGCCGGAGCGGCCAGCGCCGCGCGCAGCGAGCTCGTGGGATCGATCCGACTGCGCGACTCGATCTCCGCGAGCAGCAGATGCGCCTCGCTGTAGCCCTCGCGCGCCGCCAACGCGCGCTCCGCGTAACGCCGCGCGCTCGGCAGCCGCCCGAGGTTCAGCTCGAGCCGTCCGCGCGCCAGCAAGAGCCGCGGATGCGACGCGGCCGGCGGCTCGGTGCCTTCGGCTGCGCCCTCCGGCAGCGACGCGTCGAGCGCATCCTGGAGCGCCTGCGCGGCGACGTTTCCGCGACCGTCCATCACGCTCGCGAGCGCCTTGCCGATCGCGACCTCGACGCGGTCCGCGCCGAGCCGACGGGCCTGCTCGAACATGCCGAGCGCGGGGCGCCACATCTCCGCCTGCAGGTAGAGCTCCGCGATCGCGATCCGGAGCTCCGGCTCGTTGCGCAGCGCGCGATCCCGCGTCGCACGCATCACGTCGCGCGTGCCCGAAATGCCGCTGCCGTAGCCGACGTGGAAGCGTGTCTCCGCCAAGAGCAGCTCCGGCGTGAAGTCGACCCGCGCGTCATTCAGGCGCCGTCGCAACGTCGACGCGAGATCGAGCTCGCTCGCCTGCACCGCGAGCACGAAGCGCTGCGCGAGCGCCCGTGCGTTCGTGGCTTCGAGCTCGAGCGCCGCGTCGAGCGCGGTGCGCGCCTCGTCGAGCTCGCCCGCGCGTCGCGCCGCCTCGCCGCGCCGCGCTTGCAGCGACGCATCCGTCGCGCGCGCCTCCGCCGCCGTTCGCAGCGCGGCGAGCGCGTCCGCCCAACGCTCGAGCGCCATCAGCGCGTCGCCCTTCGCTTCGAGCAGACGGTCATCGCCGGTCCGCGGGGTCTGCCGCGGACGATCGTCCGCCTCGTGGACCGCGAGCGCAGCATCGACCACCCCGAGCGCCTCCGTCGCCGCGTTCGCCGCGAGCAGCGCGCGCGCCGCCACCGCGACCCGCGCGGGGTGCGTCGTGTCCGCCGCGAGCGCGCGGCGAGCGTACGTCGCCGCGTCCTCCGGTCGCTCGCGCGCGAGCTCCAGCGCGGCCCGCGCGGTCAGCGCCTCCGCGGCCCAACCCGCGTGCTCGGCCGCGCGGTCGTAGAGCGTGCGCGCCTCGTCCCATTCGCTGCGCTGCTCGTGCGCACGCGCGACGAGCACGAACGCAGCCGGAGACGCGGGCACCGCCGTGAGCTCCGTGAGCGCCGCGTTCGGATCGTTCGCTTCGAGCGCGAGCCACGCGCGCACCCGGCCCGCGAGCCCGACCTCCGCGCTCGGCGCGCTCAGCCCCGCGACGAGCTCGCGCGCGCCCGCGGCGTCGCCGAGCTCGAGCCGCACCTGCGCGCTCGCCCAGAGGAACGTCGCGTCGCCGCGCGGTGGCGTCTGCAGCGCGCTCGCCAGACGCTCACGCGCTTCTTCACGCCGACCCGTGCGCGCCGCCACCTCCGCGCGAACGAGCTCGGCCCACGCACGCTCGGCGGGTGTTGCGTCGCTCGCGCCGAGCACCGCGTCGGCCGCCTCGCTCGCACCCTCGCGGCGCGCGATCGACGAGACGCGCGCTCGCGCGAGATCGATCGCCGGTCCGCTCGCACGCTCGAGCGCACCAAACGCACCCTCGACGTCTCCGGCACACGCGCTCGCGATCCCGAGCTGGGCAACGTAGCGCGGAGCGTCCGTGCGGACGCTCGTCGCGGCTTGTGCCTCCGCGAGCGCGCTCGACGCGTCGGCGTTCGCGAGCGCGGCCAGCGAACGTGCATGCGCGGTCTCGGCGGCGAAGGTTCCGCGCGCGATCAGCCGCGACGACGCCGCCACGGCGGCAGCTACGTCGCCCCGCGCGAGGTGCAGGTACGTCTCGGCTTTCAAACGCTCGGAGGCTTGCTCCTCGTCGCCCTCCGGGACCACGTCGAGCGCCGCGCTCGCGGCTTCGAGCGTGGCGTCCCCCGCGAGCGCGCTCATCGCCTCGAGACGCGCCCGCAGACCCGGCATCTCGCTTCCGCCGAGCGTGTCGAGCGCCTCGCGGACGTCGGCCTCGCGCCCGCGATCGCCTGCCGCGAGCGCAGACGACTCCACCGCCGAGGCGTGCACGAAGTAGTAGACGGTGTACGCGGTCGCCGCGGCGAGCAGCGTCGCGCTCACCGCGATCACGACGCGGCGCACCTTCTGCCGACGGATCTCTTCGGGCGGAAGCAAGACTTCCGCGACGGGCGCGAGGCTCCCGCGGTGGTCCTCGACCTTGAAGAGATCGGAGCTCTCGCCGGGCTCTTTCATCGCTCCGCGAGTCTCCCGCGATCGGCGGCCCAAACGCAAGATCGCGAAATTGAAGCGTGAATCGAGCGCGAACGGCGGGGCCGCCATCGAGCGCGCGGGCGGGCTCGCTTCGCGAGCGTCGCCGACCGTCCTCAACGTTCCCTACGGGCTCGGCATTGCGTGTGTTGCGCGTGCCACGCGCGGCCCGTATGGTGTCCGTCATCGGGTGTACCTCGCCGCGCGAGGACGCCACGAGCAGTGCCCCACGACGTCGCCACGCGCCCAGGTCGCCCCTCGACAGGTCGCAACGCGACGAGCCCCTCGCGGACCCAGCCAGGCCGCCACGGAGGTCCCCCATGCGCCGTCGGATGTTCCTCGGAAAGATCCATCGCTGTCGCGTCACCCACGCCGATCTCGAGTACGAAGGCAGCGTCACCGTCGACGCGGACCTCCTCGACGCGGCCGGCATCCTCGAGCACGAGGAGATCCACATCTGGAACGTCACGCGCGGCACCCGCCTCGCGACGTACGCGCTCCGCGGCCCACGAGGCTCGAAGGTCGTCTGCATCAACGGCGCCGCCGCCCACCTGATGCGCCCGGACGACATCGTGATCCTCGCGACCTTCGGCGAGATGTCCGACGAAGAAGCGCGTCACCACCAGCCGAAGGTCGTGCTCTGCAACGAGCACAACGACATCGTCGAGGTCGGCCCCGAACGTCCGGGTCCGCAGATGCCGCGGCACCTCCCGCTTCCGGACGGATTCCGCGTCGCGAACGCGGCGGATCCACTGAGTCGGCGGGGTCAGTCGCCGACGGATCCAGCGGAGTGAACGAAGCCCGCCACGCCCCCGCCGCCGCACGCAACCGCGAGCCGATCCTCGAGGTGCTGCGGCGGGTGCTTCCTCCCGAAGGTCGCGTGCTGGAGATCGCGAGCGGCACCGGGGAGCATGCCGTCTTCTTCGCCGCCGCCCTCCCGGGCCTCCTGTGGATTCCGACGGACGCGGATCCGAGCGCGTTGCCCTCGATCGCCGCCCACCGCGACCTCGCCGAGCTCCCCAACGTCGAGCCGCCGCGTCTGCTCGACACTCGTGAGCCCTGGCCGCTCGAAGCCGACGAAAAGATCGCCGCGCTGGTCGCGATCAACGTCATCCACATCTCCCCGTGGGAGGCCACGCTCGCGCTCTTCGCAGGCGCGGCACGCGTGCTTCCCTCGGGCGCGCCGCTCGTCACCTACGGCCCCTACGCCATCGACGGCGCGCACACCGCGCCCAGCAACGAAGCCTTCGACGCCTCGCTTCGTGCGCGCGATCCAGGTTGGGGCGTACGCGACCTGACCGACGTGGCGCGCGTCGCGAAGGACGCTGGCTTCGAGCTCGAAGAGCGCGTCACGATGCCGGCGAACAACTTCACGTTGGTGTTCCGCCGACGCTGATCGCGACGGGCGCGCGTCGATCGTGGGTCGTCGATCGTGGGTCGTCGAGCGTGGGTCGTCGATCGTGGGTCGTCGATCGTGGGTCGTGGGTCGTCGTCCTCGCAGCCGCGTCGTCGTTCACCGACGCGACCGGCTGCGCTCACTCGGTGAACGAGAGCCAGAGCCAGCCGACCGCGATGGCGGCCTGCACCGCAATCCCCGCGAGGCTCCCGATTCGCAGCGCCGTCGACATGCGTCCGACCTCCGGCACGTGCCGCATCGCCGCGTGGTTGAGCGCGGCGAGCACGGGCGCGGTGAGGAACGACGCGGTCGTCGCGAAGTCGACCAACGTCCTCAGCGAGCTCGCCGCGAACGCGAGGATGCCCATCGAGCCGACGAAGAGCACGGCCGCCGAGACCACGTAGGTCCGTCCGATCGGAGCGCGCTCCGCGGTGATCGTGGTCGGCGTCTCCACGCTCCGGAGACGCTGCGCGAGCACGTCGAGCGCGCGCGGGAATCCGTCGACAACCGTGAAAGTGGTCGAGAACATCACGAAGAACGCCGCCGCGCCGACGATCGGACGCGACCACTCGCCGAGCGTCTCCGCGTACAGCCGCACGAGCAGCGCGCCGAACGCGTGCGCTTGTTGCGGGATCTCGACGTCACGCCCGTGGATCACCGCGACGCCCAGCAGCACGAAGCAGACCGCGAGGAACGCGGTCATGCCGTAGCCGAAGTGGAAGTCGAAGAGCGCGGCGCGAACGCTCGGGAGCTTCCCGGCGTCCTTGGCGCGCGCGAGCACCCAGAGCGACTGCCAATGGCTCACGTCGATCGCGCTCGGCATCCAACCGACGAGCGCGGCGATGAAGAGCCAGTCGCCGCGCCCGAACGCGTCGACGTCCGGCCACCACGAAAGGGTCCAGTCGACGCGGCCGATCGCGACCGCGGTCGCGACGAGCGTGGCGACGGTGAAGATCGCGACCGACGCCTTGGTGATGCGATCGAGCCACGCGTAGCTGCCCACCGCGAGCAGCCCGAGGCAGACCGCGAGCAGGCCGCCCGATGCGAGCACGGGCGACGCGTCCGAGCCGAGCAGCGCGAGCAAGAGCGCGGCGCAGACGAACGTGACCGCGGCCTGCACGCCGAACATGGTCGCGGCGGTGACGAGCGCGTAGAGAACGAGCGGCGCGCGACCGAGGCGACGGTAACCCTCGAGCAGCGACGTGTGCGTGGCGGCCGCGTACTGCGGACCGAGTCGAAACGCCGGGTACTTCACGAGGTTCGCCAGCAGGATCACGCCGATCAGCGAGAGCCCGTAGCTCGCGCCTGCGCGCGTCGACTGCACGAGGTGCGAGACCCCGACCGCCGCACCCGCGAACAAGATCCCCGGCCCGATCGCGTGCCGAAACGACCGCTCCTCGTCGACTTCCCCGACCGACATGGCGGCGGAGAATCCACGGTTTCTCGGCCGGCCGCCAGCGTCGCGTCGCGCGACGAGAGTTCGTTCGCGCCGAGCCGTCGACGGCGCCGACGTCGCAGGGCTTCAGCCCCCGACGATCGCGTCCCACGTCGGCGGGGCGGTCTCGGCGGTCAGCTCGACCACGCGCTGACGCACGACCACGCGGGTGACCGAGGACGTCTCCGACACCCGCAGGCGCGCGCCCATCCCGGTCGCGAACACCGCCGCCATCCCGCGCCGCGGGAACGGATGCGCCACGTGGGTGATCCGACCATCCTCCGCGCGACGCTGGCCGCCGAGGAGCCGGGCCCCGAGCACCGGATGGTCCTCGTGGGTCACGTTCGTACGCCGATCGCGGACGAAGCGACAGACGAGCGCGCCATCGAGGCCGTACACGCGGTTCTGCGTCCACACCTCGACCGCACACCACGCATCCCCGAGCAGGCGCGGCGTGCCGCGCTCCACGATCTCCTCCAGCTCGAGGTCGTGCGGAGCGTCGGGCGGCTGCACGAGCGGAATCGACGGTCGCGCGTCGACCACGAGCTCGCCAGGGTCGACGAGAGCCTCGCGTGGCGCCGCGGGAGCCTTCGGAACCTCGACGTCCTCGCGAAGGGGAGACGAATAGCCGCGTTGGGTCTCGCGCGAGCGCTTGCGGGAGCTCATCGCGCGCGAGATTACCAGCTCGCAGCGCGACGGTTTCGCGAAACCATCGGGCCGCTCGGGGCGGAGCCGACGCCGCGCCGCGGGATTCGCGTGCTGGTCGACGTGAGGGTGCGCCGTGTGCGTCCGCCCATCCGCGTGCTACCCGACGCCCATGGACGAGCACCTCTCGGTCGGCCCCGCGCCCAGCTTCTACGGACAGACGCTCGAGCAACATCTGCTGCAGATGCAGCGGCGCCAGACGGGTGCCACGGGAGACTTCACCGGGCTCTTCCACCAGATCGCGCTCGCGGCTAAGATCATCGCGAGCCAGGTCTCGAAGGCCGGCCTCGCGAACATCCTCGGTTTGACCGGCGACGTGAACGTACAAGGAGAAGAGGTCCAGAAGCTCGACATCTTCGCCAACAACACGCTCGTCCGATGCGTCCAACAAGGCGGACACGTGTGTGTGATGGGCAGCGAAGAGGTCGAAGAGCCGATCCCGATTCCGCCCCAGTACCCCAAGGGCAAGTACGTCCTCCAGTTCGATCCGCTCGACGGCAGCGGCAACATCGACATCAACGCCAGCATCGGGACGATCTTCTCGATTCATCGCCGCAAGACGCCTGGCAACGGGCCGGGCACCATCGTCGATTGTCTCCAGCCGGGGCGCGACATCGTCGCCGCGGGCTACGTCATCTACGGCTCGTCGAACATGTTCGTGTACTCCGCCGGGCAAGGCGTGCACGGGTTCACCTTCGATCCGGCCATCGGCGAGTTCTTTCTCTCGCACGAGAACCTCCAGATCCCGAAGCGCGGCGACACCTACTCGATCAACGAGGGCAACTACCACAAGTGGGACGAGCCGGTCCGCGCGTGGGTCGACTGGGTCAAACGCGACGAGGGCGACCACCAGGCCTACAAGCTCCGCTACATCGGCGCGATGGTGGCCGACTTCCACCGCACGCTGCTGCGCGGCGGGATCTTCGTGTATCCGCCCGATCGGAAGAACGCGTCCGGCAAGCTCCGCCTGCTCTACGAGGCGTCTCCGCTCGCGTTCGTCTGCGAGCAGGCCGGCGGCTCCGCGACGGACGGCAAGACCGCGATTCGCGACGTGATCCCCACCGAGCTGCACCAGCGCACGCCGCTCTACATCGGCAGCCCGGACGACGTCGCCGACGCGCTGCGCTTCGTCGCGCCTCGCGTTTGAGCGAGCGCTCGAAAGCGCGCGGAGCCGAGCGCACCGGCTCGAAGGAGGCGCGTCGGTCGCGTCAGAGCGCGGAGGCGACGAAACGAAGAAGCCCACGCACGCGCGTGGGCTTCTTCGTTTCGCGCTGCCGAGCGAGACGTGCGCCGCGTCACGCCTCTGGCGGACGAAGCCCCGAGCTCACCGACGACGCGTGGTACTCCTGAATCGAACGCACGCCGATCTCGCCTTCGGCCATGCGCTCGATCGCCGCGACCGCCGCCGAAGCCGCCGCGATGGTCGTGAAGTACGGGATGCCAGCGAGCAGCGTCTCGCGCCGCAACGAGCGGCTGTCGCGGATGGCCTCCGCGCCCTCGGTGGTGTTGATCACCATCGCGACCTCGCCCAGGCGGATGCGGTCGACGATGTGCGCGCCACCTTCGAGCACCTTGTTCACGCGCTCCGCCTCCACGCCGTTGCGCGCGAGCGCGTCCTTCGTGCCCCCGGTGGCGAGCAGCTCGAAGCCCATCTCCGCGAGCCGGAAGCCGAGATCGCACGCCGCCTGCTTGTCCGCGTCGCGCACGCTCACGAACACCTTGCCGCTCGTGGGGAGCGTCACGTTCGAGCTCCAGAGCGCCTTGAGGAACGCCTCCGGGAGCGACTCGCCGATACCCATCACCTCGCCGGTGGAGCGCATCTCCGGCCCGAGGATCGTGTCGACGCCAGGGAACTTCGAGAACGGGAACACCGACTCCTTCACCGCCACGTGCCGCGTCACCGGCTCGCGCACGAAGCCGAGCTCGTCGAGGGTCTTGCCCGCCATCACCTTCGCCGCGATCTGCGCGAGCGGGACGCCGGTCGCCTTGCCGATGAAGGGCACGGTGCGCGACGCGCGCGGGTTCACCTCGATCACGAAGACGCGGCTTCCACGCACCGCGAACTGCACGTTCATCAGCCCGACCACGCCGAGCTCGAGCGCGAGCGCGCGGGTGGAGCTGCGGATCGCGCCGAGCACCTCCGGGGGCAGCGCGTGCGCGGGGAGCACCATCGACGAGTCGCCGCTGTGCACGCCCGCCTCTTCGATGTGCTGCATCACGCCGCCGATCACGACGCGCTTGCCGTCGCAGACCGCGTCGACGTCGACCTCGATCGCGTCCTCCAGGAACTCGTCCACGAGGATCGTCTGCGTCTCCGCGTCCTCGACCGCCTGCAGCGCCTTCTCGAAGTACTCGCGCAGCTCCTCGTCGCTGTGGACGATCTCCATCGCGCGCCCGCCGAGCACGTAGCTCGGGCGCACGACCACCGGATAGCCGATGCGCTCCGCCACCGCGAACGCGTCGCTCATGCCCTTCGCGATGCCGCCGTCCGGCCGACGCAGACCGAGCTTGGTGAGGATGGCGTCGAAGCGCTCGCGATCCTCCGCGCGATCGATCGCGTCCGCGCTGGTGCCGAGGATGGGCACGCCCGCGCGCGCGAGCGGCACCGCGAGCTTGAGCGGCGTCTGACCGCCGAACTGCACGATCACGCCGTGCGGCTTCTCTTCGCGCACGATCGCCATCACGTCCTCGAACGTCAGCGGCTCGAAGTAGAGGCGGTCCGAGGTGTCGTAGTCGGTGCTCACCGTCTCGGGGTTGCAGTTGACCATGATGGTCTCGAACCCGAGCTCCTTGAGCGCGAACGCCGCGTGCACGCAGCAGTAGTCGAACTCGATGCCTTGGCCGATGCGGTTCGGACCGCCGCCGAGGATCATGATCTTCCGGCGCTCGGTGGGCTCCGACTCCGAGCGCTCGCCCCAGGTCGAGTAGAGATACGGCGTGAGCGCCGCGAACTCCGCCGCGCAGGTGTCGACGCGCGCGTAGATCGGCTCGACCTTCGCGTCGCCGCGCACGGCACGCACGTCGGCCGCCTTCTCACCGCGGAGCGTCGCGATCCGCGAGTCCGAGAAGCCCATCCGCTTGGCGTGCGAGAGCTCGTCCGCCGTGAGCGCGCGTCCTACGCTCGCACGCAGCGCGC
This sequence comes from Myxococcota bacterium, assembly GCA_025453555.1. Classification (GTDB taxonomy): domain Bacteria; phylum Myxococcota_A; class Polyangia; order Polyangiales; family Houyiibacteriaceae; genus JACKEH01. The sequence continues at coordinate 48,771 of JALOQC010000002.1, forward strand.
GCTCTTCGTCGACGATCTCGCGGAGCTGCCGGAGGAACCACGGGTCGATCGCGGTCGCCTCGAAGAGCTCGGCCTCCGTCGCGCCGACGCGCATCGCGTCGACCACGTACCAGAGCCGCTCCGCCAGCGGCGTGCGCACGATCTCGAGCAGGGCCTCCTTGAGCTCTTCGTTCGTGGCGGGCGGGCGATCCCCGAGCAGCGCGAGCGGCCGCACCAGATCGATCACCTCCACCTCGTGCGAGGTGGCGCGCTCGGCCGCGGTCGCGATGAGCCGGCGGAGCTGATCGCGCACGTCGCGGTAGTCGACCTTCTCGAGCAGCGAGACGAGCCCGTCCCGACCGATCTCGAGCGAGCGCGCCGCCTTCTGCAGCGCCTCCTTGAAGGTCTTGCCGATCGCCATCGACTCCCCGACCGACTTCATCTGCGTCGTCAGGCGCGGATCGGCGCCGCGGAACTTCTCGAACGCGAAGCGCGGCTGCTTCACGACGACGTAGTCGATGGTCGGCTCGAACGCGGAGCTCGTGCCGGTGATGTCGTTCTTCAGCTCGTCGAGCGTGTACCCGACCGCGAGCTTCGCCGCGATCTTCGCGATCGGATAGCCCGTCGCCTTCGAGGCGAGCGCGCTCGAGCGCGAGACGCGGGGGTTCATCTCGATCACGAGCAGACGACCGGTCTTCGGGTCGACCGCGAACTGGATGTTCGAGCCACCAGTGTCGACGCCGATCTCGGTGATGATCTTCCGCCCCGCGTCGCGCATCCGCTGGTACTCGCGGTCGGTGAGCGTCATCGCGGGCGCGATGGTGATCGAGTCGCCGGTGTGCACGCCCATCGGATCGAAGTTCTCGATGGTGCAGATGACGGCGAAGTTGTCCGCGCGATCGCGGATGACCTCGAGCTCGTATTCCTTCCAGCCGAGCACGCTCTCTTCGACGAGGCACTCGTGCACCGGGCTCTGCTGGTAGGCCCAGCGCATCGCGCGCTCGAAGTCGGAGCGGTCGTAGACGATGCCGCCGCCGGTGCCGCCCATCGTGAGCGAGGGGCGCAGGATGATCGGGAAGCCGATCTCGTCCGCCGCCTTCCACGCCTCTTCCATCGTGCGGCACGTGTACGCCTTCGCGCACTCGAGCCCGATCTTCTCCATCGCGCGCTTGAAGAGCTCGCGCTCCTCCGCCTTGCGGATCGCGTCGACCTTCGCGCCGATGAGCTCGATGTTGAGGCGCTGCAGCACACCGCGGTCGTGCATCGCGAGCGCGAGGTTGAGCGCCGTCTGCCCGCCCAGCGTCGGCAGCACCGCGTCCGGTCGCTCGCGCTCCAGGATGCGCTCGAGCACGTGCGGCACCAGCGGCTCGACGTACGTCCGATCCGCCATCTGCGGGTCGGTCATGATCGTGGCCGGGTTCGAGTTCACGAGGACGACCTCGTAGCCCTCTTGGCGGAGCGCCTTCGCGCCCTGGGTGCCCGAGTAGTCGAACTCGCAAGCCTGCCCGATGACGATGGGGCCGGAGCCGATGAGGAGAATCTTGTGGAGGTCGTCGCGACGCGGCACGTGCTCACCCGGCCTCAAGCGTCCGAAGAACGCTTGGAAAAACGCCCGAGTCACACGGTCGGCTTTCGCGTCCCGGCTCGGGCGATGGTCTTCCGTCGAGGAGCCACACGGCGTGCGGCCCGTCGGGGCCCGTCTTCCGCGGACCCGCGCGGCTGTATCAGAGCGCGGGCGGCGTCGCAACCGATCGCGGCCCGCACCCACGTCGGCCGCGGTGCGCGCGAGCGAACGGCGTGCGAAAGAGCCGACGTGACGGAAGCGACGATCGAGCTCGCGAACGAAGCCGCGACCGAGGCGCTCGCACACGCGCTCGGCGCCGCGCTGCGCGCGGGCGATCTCGTGATCCTCGAAGGCGACCTCGGCGCGGGCAAGACCTTCTTCGTGGGCGCCCTCGCGCGCGCGCTCGGCGTGCCGGACGACGTGCCCGTACAGAGCCCGACCTTCGCGCTGCTGCACGAGTACCCGGAAGCGACGCCGCCGCTCGTGCACTCGGATCTCTACCGCCTCTCCGATCCGAGCGAGCTCGACGAGCTCGACCTCGAAGCGCTGCTCCGCGCGGGCGAGCACGTGGTCTGCGTCGAGTGGGGCGAACGCTTCACGAGCGTGCTCGGCGAGCCGGCGCTCCTGCTCCGCCTCGAGCGCACCGGTGGGCACACGCGCCGCGCCCACCTCCGCGGCCGCGAAGCGTTGGTCCGCACGCTCCTCGCGTAGCCGCGTCGCCCCGCGTCTCGGTCTCCGTCTTCGACGATCGATCGCCCTCGACTCTCCGTCGCCACGCAGCCAGCATCGCTCCGTGCCTCTCGTCTCGCGCACGCTCCTGCACCTCGCGCTCGCCGCGTGCACGACGCTCGCCCACGCGCAGACGCTGCCCGCGCCCAACGACGCTCCGCTCGCGCAGCAGCGCTACGTCCTGCGCGCGCGCCTCGATCCGCGCACCCACGAGATCCACGCCGAAGCCGAGATCCGCTGGACCAACACCAGCCGCGCCCCGGTGAGCGAGCTCTGGTTTCACCGCTACCTCGAGGCCTTCCGCAGCGAACGCACGGTGTTCATGCGCGAGTCGGGCCGGCAGCTCCGCGGCGTGCGGTTTCGTGGCGGCGGGGGCCTCGACGTGCAGGCTCTCACCCTCGACGATCCGTCGGGCCCGATCGATCTGCTCGCGCGCATCGAGGATCCCGCGGACGCCGACGATCGAACGCAGCTCCGCGTGCCCCTGCCGCGCGAGCTCTCGCCCGGCGCCACGATCACGCTGCGCGTCCGCTTCCTCGCGAAGCTCCCGCCCGTCTTCGCGCGCAGCGGCTACCACGGCGACTTCCACGTCGCCGCGCAGTGGTTCCCGAAGCTCGCGCGCCTCGAAGAAGACGGCACGTGGGCGACGTTCCCGTACCACGGCTTCGGCGAGTTCTACGCCGACTTCGCCGAGCACGAGCTCACGGTCGACGTCCCGCGCGGCTGGGACGTCGTCGCGACCGGCGCCGAAGTCGAACGCAGCGAGCACGAAGGTCACGTTCGCGTGCGCTTCGTCCAAGACCGCGTGCACGACTGCGTCTTCGTCGCCGCGCCTTGGCTGCGTCGCCTCGAAGCCGACCACCGCGAGGGCGATCGCGTCACGCGCGTGCACCTCGTGCATCCACCCGGCTACGGCCACGCCGCCGATCGCCACCTCGAGGTCACCCTCGCCGGCCTCGACCACTTCGGCGCGATCTACGGCGCGTACCCCTACGACGACCTCACCGTCGTGGTGCCACCACGCGGCGCGGACGGCGCGGCGGGCATGGAGTACCCGACGCTCTTCCTCACCGCGGGTCCGTGGCTTCACGTGCCGGGGCTGCCCATCGCGCTGCAAGACGAGGTCACCGCGCACGAGCTCGCGCACCAATGGTTCCAAGGGCTCGTCGCGACGAACGAGGTGCAGTGGCCGATGCTCGACGAGGGCCTCACCGAGTGGGCCACTGGCGACCTCCTCGAGTCGATGCACGGTCGCGCGCGCTCGGGCGTCGACGTCCTCGGTCTGCGCATCGACGGCTTCGAGCTCCGTCGCGCCCTCGCGCTCCGCGGTTCCGTCACGCCCGCGCCCGGCAACCCGGTCACCGCGTTTCGTCGCAGCAACGACTACGGTCGCGCGATCTACGGACGCACCGCGGTGGTGCTCGAGACGCTCGCGCGCACCTGGGGTCGCGACCGAATGCGCCGCGCGCTCGGCCACTACGCACGCACGCAGCGCTTCCGGCACCCGCGCCCCGACGATCTCTTCGCGAGCTTCGATCGCGAGTACGGCGCGTGGATGTCGCGCGACGTGCTTCGCCCCGCGTTGATGCTCGGCGGCCACTCCTCGGTGCACGCCAGTGCGCCACGAGTCGACGGGGGTCGCACCCGCGTCCGCCTCGAACGCCGCGGGGTGCCGCTCCCGCGTCGCGTGCTCCTGCGCGGGCCCGACGGCGCGCGCGAGCTCGACTGGCCGATGGAGCGCGACGTGCTCGAGCTCGACGAAGCCGGCGCCTGGACGAGCGTGTGGATCGACCGCGACGCCCACGCGCTCCTCGATCCGGATCGACGCGACGACGCACGCAGCGCCGCGCCGACCGAGCTGCCCGACGGCCTCTTCGCGCGCGCGCTCGCGCTGTTGCAGCCGTTGCTCCAGGCGGTGGGGCCGTGAGCGCGGACGTTCGGAACGCAGTCGCGCTTCGAGAAGCACTTCGCGAAGTGCTCCTCGAAGCGCGACCCGACGCTGGCGACGTTCCACACGCGAAGGACGCGTCGTGATCGACGACGCCTCCTCCGCGCGCCTCGACACCTCTGCGGGCTCACCGCTCGGGGTCGTCGCTCGCGTGCCCGCCCCGCCCTCGACCGAAGGCGCCCTCCCGCGCTTCCGGCGCGCGCTCGGCACCACCTTCCTCGTCCACGTCGTCACCGCGCTCGTCGCCGCCGTCGCGGCGCTCTCCGTCTCACGCGCCCTCGCCGGATCGGCCGGCCCGCATCCGTTCTTCGCGGAAGGCTTCGCGCGCGGCGCGCCGATCGCACCCGAGACCCTCGCGACCTTCGGCGAGCACGCGCTCGGCCCGTTGTTCCTCGGCTGGCTCGGCCTGCTCGCGCTCCAAGCCCTCGCCGCGCTCCCCATCTCGCTGCTCTGGCTCGGCGCGATGACCGGCGAGGCCGGCTTCCTGCGCCGCTGGCCCCGGCACGTCCTGCGCGGCGTGGGCGCGAGCGTCGTGCTCCTGGTCCCACTCGTGCTCGTCGGTGGCCTCACGGTGCTCCTGCCCGCGCTCTGGCACCTCGCCTTCGACGCGGAGAGCGACCCCCGCGTCCACGACCTCGGGTTGCTCGCCGCGATGCTCCCCGGCCTCGCCGCCGTGCTCCGCTGGGCGAGCTGGACCGATCACACCCGCGCGGCGATCGCGCTCGACGCGTCGATCGGCGCCTCGCTGCGCGTCGGCTTTCGTGCCGGAGCCACCGCGGAGTACGTCCTGCTCTCCCTGCTCGCGCTCGGCCTCTTCGCCCTCGGCCTCTGGCTCTCGGGCCTGCCGAGCCTCGGGCTCGCGCTCGCCCAGCTCGCCGCGCTCGCGCGGAGCTTCGTCCGCGCCTTCTGGCTCGCCCGCGCCCAGAGCCGCGTCGCCCGGCTGCTCGCGAGCTGATCGCCGCCGGAGCTTCGGGTTCGACGCTCGGGCGTCCGCACCCGCCGCGTGTCGGAATCGCCCGTTCGACTCGAACGGGCACACCCCACGTCCGGCACCTTCCCTCGGGAGCGTGAGGAGCATCACCGAGTCCCTTGGTTGCACACCCGCCGTCAACCATGGTTCGCCGTTCGTGCGGCGCCGGGCGCGTGTCGTCGGTCGCCCCCGAACGGTGGTGGTGTGAGAGCGGCTCAGCCGCAGCCGACACTCAGGTCGGTGGGCGCTCTTTTCGGAGCGTGTGGACTCGGACGGATGAACCGGCGCCGACGGCGTCGGGGCTTACTTGGAAGAAGGATGGATCGGATGAAGAAGCTCGCCCTCATGGGGATTCTCTCGGTGCTCGCGATCGGCTGCGGCGACGACGACGCGCGCGGCGGCACGGACAGCGGCATGCTGACGCTCATGGACAGCGGCATGATCGTGCTCCCCGACACGGGCACCCCGCCGACGATGGACGCAGGCCGCTTCAGAGCGCAGCGATGATGGGCAATGCAGCGCTCACCGCATGGTTCAACGATCCCTCGAACGCCGCCTGTGGCGGCTGTCTCAACGTCGGCATCCTTGCCTGTGCGACCGAAAACGGCTGCGACGACGAATGGGGCAACATCGGCTGCTGCCTCGAGACGGCTTGCGCCAGCGCGACGACGCAGGCCGAGTTTGACGCGTGCGTTGAGCGTGAGCTCGCCGGATCGTGCTCGACTCAGAACGCGGCCTTCGACGGCTGTATCGGTGCGCTTCCGATGGGAACCTGCGGAATCGACCCCGTTTGCATCATGATGTGACCCAACGGCGTGTGCCGTGAAAGAGGGCGTCCTTCGGGGCGCCCTCTTTCGTTGGGCGACCGCAGCTGGGCGCTAGCGGCAGTCTTGTGTACGCGTGCAGAGTTCGAATCCGCTCATGGTGCAAGCAGCAAAGATACACTCACCGGAGCCGTTGCTCCGACAGAAGTTGTAGGTCGCGGTCTGGCCGCAGTTCGGCAACGCTCCACCGCTCCAACTCGACCCCAAGACCGAGCAAGTGGTCTCGGAGCAACTGCGCGCAGTGAAGCGCCGCTCCTCCGCCCCATCGCAGTTCCAATCGAAGCTCGTCGTCCCCCCGCCCGCCGGGTACCCAATCGCCGAGAACTCGGTCACTCCAGATTCACCCCGGGCGCTGGTCACCACGCGACCACTCGCGCGTCGGCGGCGTTCCAATCCAACTCACCAAGTGAAACCCAACCACGCC
>JALOQC010000079.1 GCA_025453555.1 Myxococcota bacterium
CTCCGGTGAACGCGCCCGCCTCGTAGCCGAAGAGCTCGCTCTCCAGGAGCTCGCGCGGGATCGCCGCGACGTTCAATCCGACGAACGGCTCCTTCGCGCGGGGGCTGCCGTGGTGGATCGCCTGCGCGAGCAGCTCCTTGCCGGTGCCGCTCTCGCCCGTGATGAGGATCGGCACGTCGCTCGACGCCGCGCGACGCGCATCCGCGATCACCCGCCGAAACGCGACGTCGTCGCCCACGAGATCCTCGAACGCGAAGCGCGCCGCTCCGCCGACGAGACGCTGCGCGAGCTGCTGCGCGCTCGCGAGCTCACGCAGCATCAACACCGCGCCGCCTGGATGCCGACGCGCGCGCACGAGCAACTCGATCCGCGGCAAGGTGATCGGCTCGTCGTCCGCCTCGCGCTCCGCAGCGTCCGCGAGCGCCGCGAGCCCCGAACGATCGTCGAGCACCCGACCGAGCAGCTCGTCGCGGCTCGCCCCGAGCAGCGCCGCCGCCGCGCGGTTGATCGAGCGCACGCGACGGTGCTCGTCGAGCGCGAGGATGCCGTCGCGGATCGTCTCGAGGATCGCCGCGTCACGCTCCGCGGCCTCACGCAGCGCGTCCGCCGCGCGCGCCCGCTCGTAGACCACCACCGCCACGCTCGCGAGCACCGAGAGCCGCTCGACCTCCTCGCCACCGAGCGGCGTGCGCTTGGTCGGACGATGCACCACGAGCACGAGCTCACGCTGCGCGGTCGAGACGGGCACGATCGCCGAGCGGTGCTCCTCTTCGCCCGCGAGACGCGCTTGTCCCGAGCGCAGCACCTCTTCGAGGTCGGTCGCGATCGTGTCGAGCGTCGCCTCTTGCTCGTCGCCGAACGACGCCACGATGCGCCACCCGCGCACGTCGGTCGCCCGCACGGCGCTCCCGAGCTCGCGCGGCTCCACCAACGCCGCGCCCGCGCCGCCGTCGAGCTCGAGCGCGAGGCGTGGCAAGGCCGCGTCGATCTCCGCCACGCCCTCGAGCCCGTAGAGACGCCGCGCCGCCTGCACGAGCCGCCCCATGCGATCGCGATCGACCAACACGCCTTCGAGCGCGGTGACGAGCGCTTCTTCTGCCTCCGCGAGCTCGTCGAAGGTCTCTGCGAGATCGCGCTCGAGCGCCGAAGGATCTTGCCCACGCTCACGCGCCTCTTCGAGCGCGACCCGTCGGTCGCGCGCCTTCGCACGCGTCGTCCGGACGCCCTCGATGCGCGACTCGAGGTCACCTCCGACGAGGCGATCGATCGCGCGCCGCCCGAAGCGCCGAAAGAGCCGACGCAAGCGGGCTTGATCGTGCGCGTGACCGTGGGGAGTGAGCAGCGCGTGTGCGCGCGCGAGCCACTCCGCCGCCCGATCGCGCGGTCGCCCCTCCGCGTCGAGATCGCGCGCCTCCACCTCCGCCATCGCGAGGTACGCGCGCCCGAGCTCGTCCGGGGCGTCGAGTGCCGTCACCTGCCACACCGCGACCGAGAGCGCGTCGCGCGCGCCCACGACGTCGCCGCTCTTCAGCCGCGCCTCTCCACGCGCGCGCTCCACGAGGCAAGACAAGAGCCCCGTCGGCGCCAGCGCGTCGAGCGTGACGAAGGCCGCCGGAGCATCACCGCGCGCGAGCGCGAAGCGAGCCGTCGCGTACGCGACGAGCGGCCCCTCGCCTTCGAGCGTCTCCTCGACCGCAGCGTCTTCGAGGTCGAGCTCCGCGAGCGCGACCATCGCGCGCAGCTCGGGAGGTGGACGCGGAGGCAGCGCCGCGCGCGCACGCGACGCATCGCCCGCACGCCACGCCGCGAGCACCGACACGGGCGCGGTTCGCACGTGGGTGGGCGCCATGCGCCGCGCGCGACGCAGGGCCCGCGCCGCTTCGTCGTGTTGTCCGCGCAGCGCGGAGACGACCGCGTAGTCGAAGAGACCGTCGAGGCTCCCGCTCTCCGCGTGGGCGCGGACGCGCTCGGCCCTCCGCGAGAGCGACTCGTCGTCCAGCAGCGCGTCGAGGATCGGCGCCAGCATCGACCGATCAACGCTCGCGCGCAGGCGGCGTCGCCACCGGCGTCTTCAAGCGCACGAGGTTGCCCGCCGGATCGCGCGTCTCGTATTCGAAGATCGCTCCCGCGACGAGGCGTGGACCCGGCGCGCCGGGACGCGCGCGTCGGTCCTCGCTCCACACCGTCTCCAACGTCGCGCGCGGGACACGAATGTGGATGCGCGGCGAGCCTCCGGTGTCCGGCACCGGGCCACGCTGGAGCACGAGCTGCAACGCGCCGAGCTGCAACGTGGCGGCGTCGGGATCGGAGTCGACGCAGCGGAACCCGAGCCGCTCGACGTAGAAGCGAACGGCGACGTCGGGCTCCGGCACGGTGACCAGGACGAGCTCCACGCTGTTCAGCACGTTCACGAGCGTAACCGACAGACCGACGGTCCAGGTTGCCCCGTGCGCACGATGTCGGGGTTTTCCGCGAGCACGACGTCGAGGACGCGCCGGCGCGCCGGTCGCGCGTCGGTGCGCGTCGTCCCGAGCGACCGTGTGTGCAACGGATCGTCGGTTGCTTGGAGGCGAAGCCCCGTGGTGGACTCCCGTGGTGCGCCTCCTCCTCGCCTCCGCTCTCGCGCTCGCGTTCGTGGCGCCGGCGTTCGCGCAGTCCACCGGCGGCCGCGTGGGTGGCTTCGGCGGTTCGTCTTCGAGCGGGTCGTCGTACCGCTACCGCTCGCCCACCTCTTCGTCGTCCTCGTCTTCGTCCTCCTCCTCGTCGAGCAGCGCATCGCGTCCGCTGCCCACCTACGAGGAGCAGCAGGCGACCGCCGAACGACGGCGCGTCTGGCGCGAGACCCACGAAGAGCGCGGCGCGCCGACCGTGACGCCCGAAGAGCTGCGCGCGTTCGAGCGCGAGCCGTACTGGTCGTCGCGTTCGCTCGAGGATGGGGCCGCGGTCGCGGGCGGGGCGTTCTTCTTCGCGCTCGTTCTCTACTTGATCGGGTGGTTGATCTTCGCGAAGCGCCACGAAGTCCGGCGGCTCAGTCTGGGCTTCGGCCCTCGTTCGCGCGTCGAGCTCCAAGAGCGCCTGCGCACGCTGGCCCGCGACGCGAAGACCGCGACCCCGCAACAACGCGGCGCGCTCCTCGCGGAGGTGCTCTCGCTCCTGCGCGCGCACCGCGACGACGTCCGCTACGTCGCGTGGCAAGCGATCCCGACGCGCCAGGAGGCGGGCGTCAAACGTTTCTTCGCGCTCGCGAGCGAGCTGCGCGCTCGGTACCGCCACGAGACCACGACGGGCGCCCGCACCGCCCCCGACCTCACCTACCGCGCCGAAGAAGGGCCGGGCTTGCTCGTGGTCTCGGTGTTGACCTTCGGCGCGCTCGGAAAGCACGCGTTCGGCAAGACGCCGCGCGAGCTCGATCTGGCGCTCTTCGCGATGGAGCAGCCCTTCCCCGAGGGGTTCGAGCTGATCTGGTCGCCGAGCGAGCAAGCGGATCGGCTGAGCTCGGCCGAGCTGGAGGCCCTCTACCCCGAGCTCCAGCGCCTGGACGACACCGTCGGTCGCGTGGTGTGTCGCGCGTGCGGCGCGGTGCACCCACGCGAGCTGGGTCGTTGTCCCGCGTGCGGTCGACCGAGCTGAGCGCGCGTCACTCCGCGACGAGGTCGAAGCGGAACGACGCCGTGAGAGGTCGAGGCGTCAGCGTCGTGCGGAGCGACGCGGACGGACCGACGAGGCACGCGCGGAGCGCCGGGATCGCGAGCGGCCGATCCCCGTGGTCGCGGAACCGAACCTCGACGGTCTCCGCCTCGAAGTGGAAGCGCACGTCCGCGCTACCCGTCTGCCCGACGAGCCGCGCGCAGCTCGGGAGCGCATCGACGATCGCCCAGGCCGCATCCTCGAGCACGGCGTCGCGGGGGCAGCGCTCGGTGTCGCCGCAGCGAATGTAGGCGACGCGCCCGCGCCGCACGGTCGTACCTGCCGTGCTCGACGGAGGAAGCGGAGTCGGGGTCTCGACCGTAGGGCTCTCGGTCGTGGGCTCGGCCTCGACGATCGCGTTCGATCCGCTCGGCTCGACGGCATCGGTGCTCGGGTTCGGTACCGGGCTCGCGTGGGCGTCGACCGCGTTCGCGTTCGCCGGCGCCTCCCCGGTGGCGTTCGCTTCCGGGCTCGAGTCCACGACCGCGCCGTCGTGGCTCGGCGCCTCCGCGCTCGCTCCCGCGGGCGTTTGGCCGATCGTCGCGCGAACCAACACCCAACCGGCGACCGCTGCGACCAGACCGCTGACGAGGACCACGGGGAGCCGCGGCTCGGGTGCTCGATGGACACGCATCGTCGCGACCGCATAGCAAAGCGCGCGGTCCGCACCAGTCGGGCCACCTCGTGGAGCGGCCGCTCGTGCGTCCGACGCGACCCCGCGCTCCCCGCAGCGCTCCCCCGGAGAGAGCGACGGCCGAGAGCGTCACGCGACGTGGCGCGCCCCCGAGCCCTCCGGACGTTCCACTCCCTCGGACTCCACCACCTCGGACCACGGCAGCGAAGGCAACGTCACCCGAAAGATCGAGCCCTCCCCCAGCCGGCTCTCCACCTCCAGCACGCCGCCGAGCAGATCCACCAGACGCCGCACCAGCGAGAGCCCGAGCCCTACGCCTCCGAACGCGCGCTCGTCGCCGCCGTCGACCTGACGAAACGGCTCGAAGATGCGCGGCAGCTCGTGCTCGGGGATGCCGATGCCCGTGTCCTCCACTTCGAAGACCACCGCGCCGTCCGATCCCGGTCGCGCGCGAAGCGTGATCGCGCCGCCTTCGTCGGTGAACTTCACCGCGTTCGCGAGCAGGTTCACGAGGATCTGCGCGATGCGCCCGCGGTCGCTCGAGAGCCCGAGGTGCGGGGTCATCGCGACGTCGATCGTGAGGTGCTTCTTCCCGATCATCCACCGCACCGACGCGACCACGCGCTCGACCAGCTCGTCGACCTCCACCGGCACCACGCGCAGCTCGAGCCGCGCCGCGTCCGCGCGCGAGAGGGTCAGCAGATCGTCGACCATCCGCAGCAGCGATCGCCCGCTCTCGCGGATGCTCTCGTGCGCCTCGCGTTGCTGCTCGTTCAGCGGCCCGTAGATGCCGGCCTCCAGCAGATCCACGAGCCCGCCGATCCCGTGCAGCGGCGTGCGCAGCTCGTGCGTGACGTTCGCGAGGAAGTGACTCTTCTGCTGTCCCGCTTCGACGAGCTCCTGCGTGCGACGCTCCAGCGCGCGCCGCTTCTCCTCCAGCTCGCGCGTGAGCGTGGTCGTGAAGAGCGTGGTCGCGCCGAGCACGAACGCCGCGAAGCCGATCGCGAGCGCGATCTGCACACCGCCGAAGGGCTCCACCGTGGCGGCCGGCGGCGGATGCTGTACCAGCACGCCGAAGTGCGTGAGCAGCATCGCGGTCGTGTGGCAGACGAACGCGAAGCTCGCGAGCAGCACCGTGACGCCACGGTTCGTGAGCAACGCGAGCACGCAGATCTCGATCACGTACGCCACGAAGAGCGGGCTGAGCGGCCCGCCCGTGAGGTGGATGCCGCCCGTGAGCAGCGCCATGTCCGCCGCGATGTTCAGCCCGCCGAGCTCGAGCGCGAAGCGGTCGCGACGAAGCCCGACGTCGGCGAGCACGTTCGTGACGAGCTTCGCGCCCACGAGCCAGTAGAGCAGCGGCTCGTGCGGCAGCACGCCCGCCTGCTCCGCCAGCCACGCGAGCAGCGGCCAGAGGACGGAGAACACGTACCCCGAACGCACCCCCAACGTGAGGTGCACGCGGTGCGCAGGGGTGTCCATCTCCTCGATGAAGGCCGGGTACGGAAAGGGGCGTCGCCGACGCGCGCGCGGGGGGCGCGAGGAGATCGTGCGCGGCGCGTCGGAGGACCAGCGCGGTGTGCTGGTGCGCGTGGAGTCGTCGTCCCGCTCGCTCGGCACGTTCAGCTTCCTCGAGGATCCGTCCGCAGCCCCTCGGCGCGGAGACGTTCGGAGCTCGGTCGCGGGACCTCGTGGGCGCCTTCGCGCATCACCCGATCAATCCCTGCACCTGCCGCAACAGCCGGTGCATGTCGAAGGGCTTCACGAGGTACCCGTCCGCGTGCAGCTCGCTCGAGTACCGCTTCGCGTGCTCCTTGTCCGTGTACACGGCGCTCATCAGGAGCACGGGCGTCCGGCGCCCTTCTTCGGTGCGCTTCACCTCGAAACAAACCTCGAAGCCGTTCTTGCGCGGGAGCTGCACGTCCACGATGACCAGAGCCGGGTGGTGCTCCGCGAACGCTTCGATGCCTTCGGTTCCGGTGCGCGCGACGACGATGTCGTAGCCGTGAGCCCGCAGGAAGTGGCTCATGACCTGCACGTTGAGCGGGTCGTCCTCCACCACCAACACCTTCTTCATGACCCCACCTCCGTCGCCCCCGCGAACCGAGATCCAATCCGCCGAGCACCCCCTCACCGAGTCGTGGAGCGCGTCGTTCGGGTCAGCCGCCGCCGAACGAGTGTCAGGTTAACACCGGATGTGCAACTCTGGTACACGTTTCCGTGCGCACGACATTCTTCGCTCGAGGAGCGCGACGTCGATCGAAGATGCCCTCGAACGTTCGGGGGCTCTTCGAGGCGCAACAAGTCCGCAATCGAGGACTCGCGCGACACGAACCGGCCTGGCGGCGTCTCGCCTCAGGGCGTCTCGGCTCAGGGCGTCGGCGCGGCGGCGGGTGCGGTCGGCGCGGGCGGCGGGCCCTGAGTCTTGAGGATGTGGTCGGGGTGACCGAGGAACTCGAAGTGCATCGTGTCCTGGAGCGCGTCGCGACCGAGCCAGTAGAAGCCGAAGCGCTCGAAGACGTGAACCCAGCACGAGGGCATCTCCATGCGCTCGTAGATCGAGGAGACCTCCCGCTGACACAGCGGGTGGTCGCCCCATTGAGCGACACACATGCAGCACGTGTTCAGCGTCGGATCGACGTCGACCGCGATGCCGTAGACGTGATTGCTCACCTCGCCGTTGTGGTAGGTGTTGCTGGTGCGCAGGCCCGAGAGACGCCCCGGCGTGTAGGTCGAGCCGCACTCGGTTCGGATCTGCTCCTCCACGCACTGGAGCGCGGGGACGATCTTCGCGTTCACCCGGATCGGGAGCCCCATGAAGCGCGCGCGCACCGCGTTGTCGCTCGGCGTCGAGCGGTTCCAGCTCGCCTGACCGAAGCCCTCGAAGTAGCCGAAGTGCTCGGTGCGCCAGCGGATCGCCTTCTCGTGCAAGGCACGACGCGCGGCCTGCTCTTCGGGGGACTGGCGCCACTTCACCACGAAGTTCTCGCGTACCAGGTAGTCGATCGGCTCCTGGTAGTTGCACGCCGTGTTGTTCTCCGGCCGCGGCGGCGCGTCGTTCGGGATCGGCGCGGGCGTCGGGCGACGCTGCGCGGCGCCGTGGCTGCCGAACGCGACGAGGGCGGACGCGGAGAAGATGGTGGCGAGGAGGGTCGCGAAGAGGACGTTGCGCGAGCTCATGACGGCGTCTCCATACCGCATCGGACGATCCCGAGCACGGAAGCGTCGGGACGAGCCGCACGTCCCGGATGTTCACGCACGAGCCCAGGGGCTGTCGCCAGGTCGGTCCTCACTCTCCTCACTCTCCTCACGCCCCACGAGGGCATGGCCCCGAGGGGGCACCTCGCGCGGGCCTCCGCTCGCGGCGCGCCCTCCGGCCGAACCGCTTGCCGCGCAGAGCTCGACGCTCGCGCTTCGAGGCGTTTCACCCTCCCGACACACGGGTATGCTTCGGCTCGGTGAGCCAGCCCCTCGATCCCCCCGTCGGTGCACCCGTCGACGAGAGCCTCGTCGACCACCTCGCGATCGCGACGCTCCGCGAGCTCACCGCGAACGTGCCCGGCGTGGTCTATCGCTGCCTGCTCGACGCGCGCTGGACGATGCTCTTCGTCAGCGACGGCGTCGAAGAGCTCACGGGTCATCCCGCGGCGTCGTTCGTGGGCAACGCCGAGCGTGCGTTCGCAGACGTGATCGATCCGGAGGATCGCGAGCACCTCGACCACGAGGTGCGCACGAGCATCGCGGCGGGGCGAGCCTGGAGCGTGCGTTACCGCGTCGTGCGCTCCGACGGCGAGCGACGCTGGGTCGAAGAGCGCGGGCGCGCGCAGCGTGACGAGCGAGGTCGCGTGCTCTATCTCGACGGCGCGATCCTCGACGTGACCGAGCGCGTGGAGGGTGAGCGCGAGCTCGAGCGCGCGCGCCAGGAGCTCGAAGCGAAGAACACCGAGCTGCAACGCACGCTCGACGAGCTGCGCGGATCGCAGACGCGCGAGAGCGCGCTCTTCGACGCCATGAACGAGCTGCTCCCAGGCGCCGTGCTCGGCGGGCGCTACCGCATCGAGGCGCAGATCGGCGCGGGCGGGATGGGCGTCGTCTACCGCGCGGTGCAGCTCGGCCTCGATCGCGAGGTCGCGGTGAAGATCCTCCGGCCGGTCGGGCGCGGACGGAGCCACGAGAAGCTGCGACGACGCTTCGAGCGCGAGGCGCGCGCGACCTGCGCGGTGCAGCACCCGAACGCGGTCGTCGTGCACGACGCGGGCGTGACGCCGGCGGGGCTCGTCTACCTCGTGATGGAGCTCTTGCACGGGCACTCCGTGACGGACGAGCTCGATCGACAGGGACGCCTGCCGTACCGCCGCGCGATCGAGATCGCGGCCACCGTCGCGGACGTGCTCGCGGCGGCGCACGCGGCGGGGATCGTCCACCGCGACGTGAAGCCGGACAACGTCTTCATCGCGAGGGTCGGCGACGCGGAGACCGTGAAGGTGCTCGACTTCGGCCTCGCGAAGCTGCTCGACGCGACCGACACGAACGTCTCGATCACCGAGCGCGGCCAGCTCGTCGGCACGCCGGACTACATGTCCCCGGAGCGCCTGAGCCAAGCCGAGCAGATCGGCGGCGCGGCCGACGTGTACAGCCTCGGGGTGATGCTCTTCGAGATGCTCACCGGGCGTCTGCCCTACGACCTGCCCGGGACGTCTTCCGCGCACGTGGTCGCCGCCCACCTCTTCCAGGCGCCGCGGCATCCGAGCGAGCTGGTGCCCTCGCTCGCGCCCGAGCTCGACGCGCTCGTGTTGGCGTGCCTCGCGAAAGATCCCGGCGAGCGCCCCGACGCGGTCACCATCGCCGCGCGCCTCGCGGAGCTCCGATGACCCTTCGAAACCTGCTCCTCGTGGCCACGTTCTTCGTCGGCGCGTGCGCCGAAGATCCCGACGTCCTCTGCGACGGCGACGAGACCTGCGCGCTGAGCTGCCCCGACGGCTTCTGCAACTTCTACTGCGACGGCAGCGCGGTCTGCGAGGGCTCCTGCGAAGGCGGCGAGTGCAGCCTCGTGTGCACCGACGCCGCATCGTGCGCGCTCACGTGTCCGAGCGGCGACTGCGCGCTCTTCTGCCGCGACGAGGCGAGCTGCACCTGCGACGGCTGCCGCACGCGCTGCGATCCGAGCGCGACCTGCGACTGAGCACGATCCACACCGTCGTGGGCTCTCGGGCGCGAGCCGCACCTCGTGTCGTAGGTCCGAGCCCGTCGGCCGATGCGCATCATCGCTCGGACGCGCGGCTCGCCGCCGCCTGCAGCGCCTGCTTCGCGAGCTTCGCCGCCGTCTTGCGAGCCTCCGCGTCGCCGAGCAGCGCGCGCCCGGGCCAGCGTTCGTCCACCAGCAGCTCGTGGTGGTGACGGTCCCACGCGAAGCGCAGCGGCACGCGCTCGCCCTTCACGACGACGTCGACGATCACCGGCCAGAGCTCGTGCGTCTCTCGCCCGCGTGGTCCGTCCACCGTCACCACGCAGGGCTCGTCGATTCGCCGAAAGGTCACCCTCACCCGCTCGCCTCCTCGTGCTCGCCGCCCGACGGCACCCCCGACACCGATGGGACGTCGACCCGACGGCGCCCTGTCACGACGTGCGCCGCGCCGCGTCCCCGCCGTGCCCCTCTTCATCCCGTGGGCCTCGGGGTGTTATCCATGCTCGCATGATCGCGTCGACGGAGGAGAAGATCGCGCGGCTCGAGCTCGTGCACCGCATCGGCGTCGCGCTCTCGGCCGAGCGGGACCGCGATCGACTGCTCGAGATGATCCTGCTCGAGGCCAAACGCTTGTGCCGCGCCGACGGCGGCACGCTCTACCTCCGCACCGAAGAGGACACGCTCCGCTTCGCGATCATGCGCAACGACTCGCTCGGCATCGCGCTCGGCGGCACCACCGGCAAGGCGATCGATCTCGCGCCGCTCCCGATGCGCGACGCGAACGGACGCCCGAACCACAACAACGTCGCGACGTGCGCGGCGCTGATGCGCTCGTCGATCACCATTCCGGACGCCTACGAAGCGGCGGGCTTCGACTTCAGCGGCACCAAACGCTTCGACGAGAAGGCCGGCTACCGCAGCAAGTCCTTCCTCACGATCCCGCTCGTGAACAGCGAGTTCCGCGTGATCGGCGTACTGCAGCTCCTCAACGCGCAGCACCCGGTGACGAGCGAGGTGATCGCGTTCGATCCGGAGGACGTGCGCATCGTCGAGGCGCTCGCGTCGCAGGCCGCGGTCGCGCTCGACAACCAGATGCTGCTCGAGGCGCAGAAGAAGCTGCTCGAGAGCTTCATCCAGATGATCGCGACCGCGATCGACGCGAAGTCGCCCTACACCGGCGGCCATTGCGAGCGCGTGCCCGTGCTGACGCTGATGCTCGCGGA
This sequence comes from Myxococcota bacterium, assembly GCA_025453555.1. GTDB lineage: Bacteria > Myxococcota_A > Polyangia > Polyangiales > Houyiibacteriaceae > JACKEH01. The sequence goes on from JALOQC010000079.1 coordinate 10,730, forward strand.
GGCCGCTCAGAACGCGACCGAAGGTCCGTTCGCGAGCTTTCGGCTCGACGAGGACGAGTGGTACGAGCTGAAGATCGCGGCCTGGCTCCACGACTGCGGCAAGGTGACGACGCCCGTCCACGTGATGGACAAGGCGACCAAGCTCGAGACGATCTGGGATCGCATCGACATGGTCCGTGCGCGCTTCGAGGTGCTCGAGCGCGAGGCCCGCATCCGTGCGCTCGAAGCGCAGATCGCCGGCGACACCGACGCGGAGACGAAGCTCGGCGTGGAGCTCGCGGAGCTCGAGAGCGACCTCGAGTTCCTCGTGAAGGCGAACACCGGCGGCGAGTTCCTGCACGACGACGCGAAGGCCCGCATCCGCAGCATCGGCGCGCGCACCTACGTCGAAGGCGGCGTGCCGCGTCCGCTGCTCAGCGCGAACGAGCTCGAGAACCTGCTCATCGCGCGCGGGACGCTCACCGAAGAAGAGCGGCTCGTGATCAACGGGCACATGGTCCAGACGATCCAGATGCTCGAGGCGCTGCCCTTCCCGCGGAACCTGCGCCGCGTGCCGGAGTACGCGGGCGGGCACCACGAGAAGATGGACGGCGGCGGATACCCCAAAGGCCTCTACGCGGGCGACATGTCGATCCCCGCACGCATGATGGCGGTCGCGGACGTCTTCGAAGCGCTGACCGCGCAGGATCGCCCGTACAAGGCGGGCAAGACGCTGAGCGAGACCATGAAGATCATGGGCTTCATGAAGCGCGACAACCACCTCGACGCGCAGCTCCTCGACCTCTTCGTGACCTCCGGGGTCTACAAGACCTACGCCGCGCGCTACCTGCCACCGCACCTGATCGACGAGGTCGACGAAGCGGCGATCCTCGCGATCCAGCCGAAGCCCTTCGAGGTGCCTCCGGAAGAGATCCGCGCCGCGCGTCGCACGGGCTTCCTTCCGACCTACGAATCGCTGCGCTCCAACGTGATGGGCGAGCCTTCCGACGTTGCCTCCGGCGGCCTGCGGTGACACGACCGGACGCATGAGAATCCTGGTCCTCCTCGCGCTCGTGCTGTCCTCGCCCCTGACCTCGTCGTGTGCCCGCGAACCGGAGGCTACCGCGAGCACGTCGGAATCGGAGGAAACGAGCCCGGTTCGTTACGGCACTCGGGGTCGGATCGAAGCGTTGACCCCGATGCGTGCGGACATCGCGCACGAGGACGTCCCCGGATACATGCCCGCGATGACGATGCCGTTCTTCGCGAAAGAAGAAGGACAGCTCGCCCCCTTCAGCGTCGGCGACTCGGTGGAGTTCACCTTCGAGGTCCAAGAGGCGGGTCGCCACGAGATCGTGGAGATCCGCAAGCGCTGAGCGTCGCGGTCGCCGTGCGCCTCACGAAACGTTCGCCGTTGCGAGCGTCGATGGTACGGTCACGCGCGATGTCGTTCGCGCGAGGCGCGTGAGCCGCGAGGTCGGCGACGCCTGCTCGACCGCCATCCTCGAGACCGAAGGAATCCTCGATGAAGACACTCCCTCTCACGCTCGTGTGCGCGCTCGCGCTCGGGACGTTCGCTCCGAGCGGCCCGCTGGACGCCTCGCGCGCCTCCGCGCAGACCACCCTCAACCAGTTCCGCGCCTCCGAGACGCCGGAGGACGCGTTCTCGCTCAGCCGCCCCGACGATCAGGGCCACCTGCGCTTCGGCGCGCAGCTCCACCTCGACTACTCGAACGATCCGCTCGTGTACGAACAGGCGCTCGGCGACGAGGAGAGCGAGTCGGCGCGCGTGGTCGAGCATCAGCTCAGCGCCACCGTCGGCCTCTCGATCGGCCTCTACGATCGCTTCGTGGTGTTCGCGGGCTTGCCGATCCATCTCTTGATGAACGGCGACGACGACGTGCCCTTCGGCGTGCAGACCGCGGACGGCGGTGGGCTCGGCGACGTCTACCTCGGCGCCCGCGCGCGGCTCCTCGGCGAGCAGGACGACCTCTTCGGCCTCGCCGCGCAGCTCTCGCTCACTCTTCCGAGCGGCGGCGGCACCTACCGCGGCGACGACTTCCTCTCGTTTCACCCCGAGCTCCTCGCGGAGATGCGCCCCGGTCTGTTGCGGATCACCGCGAACGTCGGCGCGCGCGTGCGGAAGAATCAGACCTACGTCGGAGGGGTGGAGATCGGCGACGAGCTCACCTTCGGGCTCGGGATCACCGCCCCGCTCTTCGGCGATTTCCGCGACCCCTCGCGGACGCGGGTCGATCTCCACGCGCAGATCTGGGGGGCGTCCTCGTTCAATCGTTTCTTCGGTCGCGAGGAGACGCCGCTCGAAGCGCTCGCGGGCGTGAAGGCGCACCTGACGAACGGCCTCGTGGTCGGCGCAGCCGGTGGTGCCGGCATCACGCGCGGCTTCGGCAGCCCGGATGGCCGCATGGTGCTCACCGTCGGTTGGGCGCAGCCGCGCGAGGTCGCGGAGGAAGCGCCCACCGAGCCGGTCGACACCGACGGCGACGGGCTCGTCGACGAGAGCGACGCCTGCCCGAACGAGCCGGAGGACATGGACGGCTTCGAGGACGAGAACGGCTGCCCGGACGCGGACAACGACGGCGACGGCGTGCTCGACGCGGACGACCGCTGCCCGCTCGAGTCCGGCCCGAGCGAGAACGGCGGCTGCCCGGACACCGACGGCGACGGCGACGGAATCGTCGATCGCCTCGACGCGTGCGTGGACCGCGCGGAGGACGTCGATCAGTTCGAGGACACCGACGGCTGCCCCGACGAAAACAACGACGGCGACGATCTCGTCGACTCCGCCGACGCGTGCCCGAACGAGGCCGGCCCAGCCGCGAACCGTGGCTGCCCCGACACCGATCGCGACGGCGACGGCGTGGTCGACCGCCTCGACAACTGCCCCGACGAAGCGGGCACCGCGGAGAACCAGGGCTGCGTCGCGCGCCAGCAGGTGCAGATCCGACCAACCGCGACACGATCCAGTCGCGCTCCTTCCGTCTGCTCGACAACGTCGCGCGCGTGCTCAACGCGCACCCGGAGATCCAGCGGGTGCGCGTCGAGGGTCACACCGACGACCGCGGCGACGACGCGAAGAACCTCGAGCTGAGCCAGCGTCGCGCAGAGGCCGTCGTGGAGTACCTCGTCACGCGCGGCAGCGTCGCGCGTGAGCGCCTCGACGCGCGCGGCTTCGGCGAGACCGTGCCGCTCGAGAGCAACGACACGCCCACCGGTCGCGCGAACAACCGGCGCGTCGAGTTCAACCTCGTCTCGCCGGACGCGCCGACCGCCGCGCAGCGCGTGCCGGCTCCGGAAGAGACGCCCGAGACGACGCCCGCACCCGAGACCACGCCCGCGCCGGCGGCGACGCCGACCACCCCCGAGTGAACGGCTCGCGCATGCCGAACGAAACGCCCGCCTCGCGCGGGCGTCTTCGTTTGGAGCGTTCGGAGCGAGCTCGGTCCTATGAGCATTCACAACGCGCAGACCCGCACCTCGCGCGCTACGAAGCACGGATGATCGACGGCATCTTCGAGGTCCCCCTCCCCGAGAACGAGCCCGTGCTGAGCTTCGCGCCCGGCTCGCCCGAGCGCGCGAAGCTCGACGTCGCCCTCGCGCAGGTCGCGTCCGAGGTCGTCGAGATCCCGACCGTGATCGACGGCCGCGCGTTCTTCGCCGGCAAGGACGGCCGCACCACCGACGTCGTGATGCCGCACGATCACGCGCACCGCCTGGGCCGAGTGCACCACGCGACGCCCGCGCAGGTGCAGCAGGCGATCGACGGTGCCCTCCGCGTCGCGCCCGCGTGGCAAGCGCTGCCCTTCGAGGAGCGCGCGGCGATCTTCCTTCGCGCCGCCGATCTGCTCGCCGGCCCGTGGCGCGCGCGCATCAACGCCGCCTGCATGCTCGGCCACTCGAAGACCTGCCACCAAGCCGAGATCGACGCCGCCTGCGAGCTCATCGACTTCTTCCGCTTCAACGTCGCCTTCGCGCGGCAGATCCTCACCGTGCAGCCGCGCTCCGCGCCGGGGCAGTGGAACCGCACCGACTACCGGCCGCTCGAGGGCTTCGTCTTCGCGGTCGCGCCGTTCAACTTCCTCTCCATCGCGGTGAACCTCCCCGCCGCGCCGGTCCTGCTCGGCAACGTCGCGCTCTGGAAGCCGAGCCACACCTCTGCGGTCGGTGTGTGGCACTGCCTCGAGCTGCTGCGCGCGGCCGGTCTCCCCGACGGTGTGATCCAGCTCGTGCCCGGCGACGGCCCCGAGCAAGGCGCGGTCGCGCTCGCGAGCGAGCACCTCGCAGGCATCCACTTCACCGGCTCCACCGCGACGTTCCGCGCGCTCTACCGCGGCGTGGGCGAGCACCTCGATCGTTACCGCACCCTCCCGCGCCTCGTCGGCGAGACCGGCGGCAAGGACTTCATCGTCGCGCACCCGAGCGCCGACGTGGACGAGGTCGCCACCGCGATCGTGCGCGGCGGCTTCGAGTACCAAGGCCAGAAGTGCAGCGCGGCGAGCCGCACCTACTTGCCCAAGAGCCTCTGGCCCGCCGTCTCGGAGCGCGTGCGCGCGATGACGTCGGAGCTGCGCATGGGCGACGTGCGCGACTACGCGAACTTCGTGGGCGCGGTGATCGATCGCCGCGCGTTCGACAAGATCAGCGGCTACCAGAAGCTCGCGCGGGACACCGCGAAGGTGCTCGCGGGTGGGCACTCCGACGACTCGAAGGGCTTCTTCGTCGAGCCGACCTTCGTGCAGGTCGACGATCCGAAGCACCGCCTGATGCAGGAGGAGATCTTCGGCCCCGTCGTCAGTGCCTACGTGTACGACGACGCGCGCTACGACGAGGCGCTCACGCTGGTCGACACCACGTCGCCCTATGCGCTCACGGGCGCGGTCTTCGCGCGCGATCGCGCGGTCGTGACGCACACCATGGCGCGCCTGCGCCACGCGGCGGGCAACTTCTACGTCAACGACAAGCCCACCGGCGCGGTGGTCGGTCAGCAACCCTTCGGCGGCGCGCGCGCGAGCGGCACCAACGACAAAGCGGGCAGCCTCTGGAACCTCGGGCGCTGGCTCAGCCCACGCTCGCTGAAGGAGAACCTGCTGCCCCCGAAGGACTGGCGTTACCCCTTCCTCGGGTGACGTTCGTCGCCACGCCCGAGACCGACGCACCGAGGACGCCCGATGGCCACGCGACGACGATCCCCTCCGCCTCCACACCTTCGTGTGATCGAAGGCGGCGGCGAAGGTCCGTCGCGACACCACCTCGATCGTCTGCCCGACGTGCGCGACGGTCTGACGCGGATCGAGCGCGTCGTTCTCTGGCAAATCTCGGTTCTTCAAAAGGAGCTCAAAGGTCGAAACGTGCCGACCGCGATGCTCTACGGGCGCGTGGTGGAGCACGTGGATCTCTCGGTCGACGAGCTCACCCGCGTGCTGCAGCGGCTGATGGGCAAGATGCCGACCGGGGGCGGCTGAGCACGATCCGGCGACCGCGAAGAGACCCGCAGGCGGACGAATCCTGGCGCCCGCCCGTTGCGCAAGAGTTCGTAACCACTTCGTTTTCCAGCACACACTTTCCATCTGCGCGCCCCACGTTTGCTCCACTCCCCGGGGCGTGGCACTCGTTCGGCTTCGCTCGGGGGCGAGCGGGTGGGTGGTGAGGCCGGCATGGCACGTTCGTACGTTTCGTCATTCTTCTTCTTCGGCATCGTCTTCGCGCTCGCGTGCGCGTCCGGCGGCGGCAACGATCGCGACGCGGGAACCCGCGACAGTGGGTTGCTCGTGTTGGACACCGGAACCGAGTCGGACTCCGGCAACACGCAGGTCGACTCCGAGGTGCCCCTCGACACCGGAATCCCAGAAGACGGCGACGTCCCCGACGAGGACGCCGGTGAAGGCGTCGATGCGGGCGAAGGCGTCGATGCGGGCGTCGATGCGGGCGAAGGCGTCGACTCCGGCGTGGATTCGGGCGTGGACTCCGGCACCGACGCGGGCGTCGACGCCGGACCGACCTGCCCTGGCGGCTGCAACGACGGCGTCGCGTGCACGGTGGACACCTGCACCGCCACCGGCTGCACGAACGTCGCGAACGACTCGCTCTGCGTCGCGCCCCAGACCTGCAACGCGACCCTCGGCTGCCGCGACGCGTCCTGCGCGGAGAGCCCGTGCCGCCTCGTGAGCCCGCAGTGCGGCTGCCCGAGCGGCGAGGGCTGCTACCTGACCACCATGGACACGCGCGTCTGCGCGCCGGCGGGCACCTCGACCGAAGGCCAGGCGTGCGCGGCCGACATCTGCGCGGCGGGCCTCATCTGCATCGACGTCTCCGAGACCGCGACCGAGGTCCCGGTGTGCAAGCGCTTCTGCACCTCGGACGCGAGCTGCACGGGCGGGCCGGGCTCGCGCTGCGTCGCGACGATCGGCTCGGCCGGCACGCAGATCTGCTCGAGCCACTGCGACGTGGTCACGCAGACCGGCTGCCCCGGCAACGCGTCGTGCTCGATCTACGAGACGATGAGCGGCACGCGCCTCACGGACTGCAGCGGTCCCGTGGGCACGGGCGGCCAAGAGGCGGCGTGCGTGGACGACACGAGCTGTCAGCGCGGCTTCGCGTGCATCAACGTCGGCGGCACCATCCCCGACAATCGCTGCCTCCGCTGGTGCCGTCGCAGCGCACCGACGTCGAGCTGCCCCATCGGGACCCTCTGCGAGCGCCTCGGCCCCGCACCCGGCCTCGTGCTCAACGGCGTCGAGTACGGCGTCTGCTTCTGAGATCTTCTCCCTCGAGGGTCTGTCGCCAGACCCTCCCCCACGAGGCGTCGCGGGCCCCCTCCGACGAGCCTCCGCTCGCTGCGGTCGCTACGGCTTGCGAAATCGGCTGAGCTTCTCTCGGGTCAACCCGCGACGCGCTCGATCACCCAGAAGAGCGCGAGCAACGCGATGAGCACCGAGCTGCCGCGTACGAACGCGCGGTAGCCGCGGGTGCGTGCGGCCCACGCGAGCGGGCCCATCACGAGCGCGACGAACGCGAGCTGCGCGAGCTCGATGCCGACGTTGAAGCAGACCAGCGCGAGCACGGTCTGCGCGCGCGGAAGCCCGAGCTCCATCAGCACCGACGAGAAGCCGAAGCCGTGGATCAGGCCGAAGCCGCCAGCGATCCACGGCATCGGCCCGCGCTGCTCCGGGCGCCACACGTTCAAGAGCGCCACGAGCACGATCGACGCCGCGATCGCGACCTCCACCGGCTGCGCGGGCAGCACCACGATCCCGAGCGCCGCGAGCACGAGCGTGACGCTGTGCCCGAGCGTGAACGCGGTCACGAGCCACACGACGTCGGCGAGCGCCTTCTTCGTGCCGCGCGAGAGCAGACCGGTGTTCGGTGGCGGGGGAGTGGACGCTCGAGCCTTCGAGTCCGGCGGCGAAGGGACCCGAATCCAGAAGCCGGCCGCCAACACGAGCGAGAGCAGGAAGAGCACGTGGTCGTAGCCGAGCGCGAAGTGCAGCACGCCCTCCCACAGGAACACGCCCGCGATGCGGCCCGCGCCCGCCGGCACCCCGAGCTCCACACGCTGACGCCCGTGCCGCAGGATCGTCGCTTCGTCGCCGCTCGCGAACGCGAGCCGCACGATCGCCTCGTGCTGCACGTCGTCCGGGAAGACCGCGCCGTCCTCGAGCACGAGCGCGCCGTCCGCTCCGGCGCAGCGGTAGTCGACGTCGGTGCGCAGGAACAAGGTCCCGTCGCGATCGACCGCCTCGAAGGTCCCGATCGTCGGCTCGCAGCGCGCCTGCCCACGCGTCACCACGATCGCGCGCGCGATCCAGAGCCGCAGCGCGTCCCCGCGCGAGAGCAGCGCCTCCACGTCCGGCTCCGCGCCGAGCCCGAGCTCCATCGACGCGTCGATCGCCTCCACCTCGAGCTCCACCGTCGCGCCGGTGGGCACCACCTCGACCCGCAGGTACTTGCGGCTGCCGAGGTGCGCGGACGCGACCGACGAGGTCGCGAGCAACGCGGCGACGGAGAGAACGCCGATCACGAAGAGCGAGCGGATCGCGACGAGGAAGCGGACGGCAGATCCGGGCGGGAGGAAGCGCACGCGGCTCGATACACCAAGCCCGCAGAAGTCGCACCTGCCGCGGAGCGGGGCGCTCCGCCCCCTGGCATCGACGACGCGCGGCCTGCATATACGCGCCCGTGGCCCGCGACATCCTCCTCGAAGACGACCATTTCCACGATCAATGCGGTGTGTTCGGCGTCTTCGGAAACGACGAAGCCGCGAACCTCACCTACCTCGGCCTGCACTCGTTGCAGCACCGCGGCCAAGAGGCCTGCGGCATCGTCAGCTCGAACGGACAGCAGCTCTTCATGCACCGCGGCCTCGGCCTCGTGCAGGACGTCTTCACCGCGCAGGTGATCGAGCGGCTGCCGGGCAACCGCGCGATCGGCCACGTGCGCTACTCCACCGCGGGCGGCAGCCACCTCAAGAACGCGCAGCCCCTCGCGGTCGACAGCGTGCACGGCAGCCTCGCGGTCGCGCACAACGGCAACCTCACGAACTACCACGCGCTCCGCCGCGAGCTCGAAGCCCAGGGCTCGATCTTCAGCTCGTCCAGCGACACCGAGGTCTTCGTCCACCTCGTCGCGCGCAGCCACGAGAAGTCCAACGTCGATCGCATCGCGGACGCGCTGCACCGCGTGCAGGGCGCCTACAGCCTCGTGTTCCTCTCCGCAGACGAGCTCGTCGCGGTGCGCGATCCGAACGGCTTCCGCCCGCTCTGCCTCGGCACCCTCGGCGACGGCTACGTGGTCGCGAGCGAGCCGCCCGCGTTCGGCCTGATCGGCGCCGAGTACCTGCGCGACGTGAAGCCGGGCGAGATGATCGTCATCGACGCGTTCGGCGTGCGCAGCGTGTTCCCCTTCGCGCCGCGCCCGTCGCACATGTGCATCTTCGAGCACGTCTACTTCGCGCGCCCCGACGCGACGTTCGACGGCGTCGGCGTGTACCAGGCGCGCCAGCGCATGGGCGAGGTGCTCGCGGAAGAGCAGCCGGTCGACGCGGACCTCGTCATCCCGGTGCCCGACAGCGGCGTCGCGGCGGCCCTCGGCTTCGCGCGCAAGACCGGCATCCCCTTCGAGCTCGGGCTCATCCGCAGCCACTACGTGGGCCGCACCTTCATCGAGCCCACGCAGTCGATCCGACACTTCGGGGTGCGCCTGAAGCTGCATCCCGTGACCAGCATGCTCGAGGGCAAACGCGTCGCGGTGGTGGACGACTCGATCGTGCGCGGCACGACGTCGCGCAAGATCGTGCGAATGATCCGCGACGCGGGCGCCAAAGAAGTGCATTTGAGGATCAGCTCGCCGCCCACCGCGTGGCCGTGCTTCTACGGCATCGACACCCCGAACCGGCAGGAGCTCATCGCGAGCCGCCACACCGCCGAAGAGGTCGCGGGCTACGTCACCGCCGACAGCCTCGGCTACCTCTCGGTGCCTGGCCTCCACCGCGCGGTGCACGGCGGCAAGGACGCGACCGGCTATTGCGACGCGTGCTTCACCGGCAACTACCCGATCCCGGTCGAGCTCCCGCGCGAGGACGGCAAGCGTCGTCAGCTCCCGCTCGTCGGCGTCTGAGCGACGCTCGTCGACGGCATGCACGACCGTCGACGGAGCGCGGCCGTCACGACCACCACTCCCACCACGACGACGCCTCGCGCGCACCGAAGGCGCAGCGACGCGCAGGACGAGCAGACACGATGGAACGCACGCGCCTCGGAGGTCTCGAGTGTTGGGTCACGGGTGAAGGCCCGACCGTCGTGCTGCTGCACGGATTCCCGGATGTACCGCAAGGTTGGCACCCGGTGATGGAGCGGCTCGCGGATCGCTTCCGCCTCGTCGCGCCCTACATGCCTGGCTACGCGCCCTCGCCCACCGACGGCCCCTTCGACGTCGACTCGCTCTGCGAGCAGGTCGACGCGCACCTCGTCGCGGCGGGGAACGGCGAGCCGGTGCACCTCGTCGGTCACGACTGGGGCTCCGTCGTCGCGCAACAGATCCTGATGCGCCACCCCGAGCACGTGAAGCGCGCGGTCACGATGTCGGTGCCGCATCCGCTCGCGTTCCTCTCGCACACCGCGACGAGCCCGCGTCAGCTCGTGCTCAGCACGTACATGTTCTTCTTCCAGCTCCCTCTGCTGCCGGAGGCCACGCTGCGCGCGAACCACTTCGCGATCCTCCGCTGGCTCTGGTCGCGTTGGTCGCCCGACGTCGCGTTGCCCGAAGGCTATTGGGACGCGCTCACGACCTGCCTCGACGCGTCGTTGCCGGCGCCGCTCGAGTACTACCGCGGCATCCTCCGCCCCGTGGTCCCGCAGGTGAAGCGCATGCGCGCCGCCTCGGGCCTTCGCATCCCGCACGACGTGCTCTACCTCTGCGGCAAGCACGACAAGGCGGTCGGTCCCGAGGCCCGTCGCGGTCAATCGAAGTACTTCACCGGTCGCCTCGAAGAGGTCGAGCTCGACGCGGGGCATTTCCTCCAGCTCGAGCAGCCCGACGTGATCGCGAAGTACGTCGGCGAGTGGCTGAGCGAAACCTGAGCGCGAGCGGAACGACGCCCCGTCGACGCGGCCGTCACACGAAGCAGCCCTGCACGAGCGGGTCCTCTTCGACGAAACGCTCGAAGCGCTCCGCGAGATCGTGACGCCCGGTCAAGACGGTGTGGAAGCCCTCCTTGATCGACGGCGCGTGCGCGAGGGCGTCGAGCCACTCCGCGCGCTCGAAAGGATCTTCGCGAACCCCGTCGAAGAAGCCGGTGCTCCGCAGGAGCTGCTCCACGCGCGCGCGCGAGTCGCGCTGCAGACCGCTGACGAAGTACGCCGCCATCCCCACCTGCAAGCCGTGCAGACGCGGCCGCGCGCTGCGCCGATCGAGCGCGTGCGAGATCAGGTGCTCGCTCCCGCTCGCGGGTCGCGACGAGCGCGCGATCTCCATCGCCACGCCGTCGAGCAAGAGCGCCGTCGCGAGCAGGCGCTCCCCTTCCAGATCGCGGACCGGGCGACCCGCGAGCTGAAACACCGTGGCATCCGAGAGCAGCGCCGCGAGATCGTCGATGGGCTCACCGCGCGCGTGAAACGCGAGCTTCCAGTCGACGACCGCGGTGACCTTGGCGGCCAAGTCGCCCACGCCCGAGAGCCAGAGGAGCCTCGGCGCGCCGAGACAGACCGCCGTGTCGACCACCACGCCGCGCGGCAACGCGCTGCCGAAGGTCCGGCGACGACCGTCGACCGTGAGGCTCGCGCTCGGGCTCGCGAAGCCGTCGTTCGAGAGCGAGGTCGGCACCGCCACGTACGGCAGGCTCGCGAGGTGCGCGACGTACTTCGCCACGTCGAGCGCGCGCCCTCCGCCGAGCCCGATCACGGCCTGGCACGCCGCCGGGAGCCGCGGCGCGAGCGCGGTCGCGGCCTCGTAGCTCGCGTCCTCCACACACGTCTGGTGGACCAGCGCGATCCCCTCCGCGGAGAGGCTCTCGTCGATCGCCTCGACGATCGCACGCGGCAATCCCTCGCTCGCGAGGAGCGCCACCTGCGCCACGCGCATCCGCGCGAGGTAGACCCCGACGCGCCCGAGCGCGCCCGGCTTGATGCGGACCAGCGAGGGGATCCCGATCTGAGTCGCCGCGAGCATGGGCCCATCCTATCCGAGCTCGGAGAGCGGCTCGCACGACACCCCTCACGACACCCCCTCACGATACCCCCTCACGACACGACGCTCGACGTGCGCGCGTCCGCCGAAGTCGCGCTACGTTCCGCGCCGTGGATCCCGTCCTCACCGTCCTCCGCTTCGGCGACGTCGAGCGCACGCTCGGCACGTTCGGGCTGATGGTCGGCCTCGGCATCCTCGTCTCGGCCATCGTCGGCACCCGCGCCGCCGCGCGCGCAGGCCTCGATCCCGGGCTCACGATCGCGTCGTTCGGCTTCACCGCCGCGGGCTCGATGGCGGGCGCGTTCGGGCTCTTCGTCGTCGTCGAGTACTTCCGCACCGGCCGCCTCATCGACTTCGCGAACGAAGGCGGCCTCGTCTTCTACGGCGCGCCGCTCGGCGGTGGCCTCGCGCTCTGGCTCTCCTGCCGTGGCTTCGGGCTCCCCTTCGCGCGCCTCTGCGACGCCGCGGTGCACGCGATCCCGGCCGGCCACGCGATCGGCCGCCTCGGGTGCTTCTTCGGCGGTTGCTGCTTCGGCCGCGAGACCACCGACGCGACCTTCTGGGCGGTGCGCTACACGAACGCGATCGCGCCCGCCGCGCATCCTCCGGTGCTGCGACACCCGACCCCGCTCTACGAGTCCGCGCTGCTCTTGCTCGTGGCCTACGCGTTCACGCTCGTGCCCGCGAAGCGCGTCGGAGACGGCGCGCGCTTCGGGATGTACTGCGTCACGTACGCGCTCGTGCGGACCACCGTCGAAGCCTTCCGCGGCGACACCGTGCGCGGCGTGTGGGCGCTCGGGCTCTCGACCTCGCAGTGGATCTCGATCGCGACCGCGGCGTTCGGGCTCGTGTTGATCGCGCGCGCTCGGCTGCACGCGCCCGTGCTTCGGAGCGCGGCCCCGTGATCGGTGACGCCACCCTCTCGCCCCCTGGCGCCTCGCGCGCGCGACGCCTCGGCGTGCTCGCGCTCGTCGGCCTCGCCAGCCTCGCTGGCCTCGTCGCGTTCGCACCCCGCGCCTCCGGCGACGACCTGACGCTCGCGCTCCCGAGCCGCATCGCGATCGAAGGCGGCTTCTTCGTGCGCGGCAGCCACGACGCGGATCTCCGGTTCGCGATCGAGCTCTGCGAACGCGAGATCGGCTTGCGCGGCCGACAGATCTGCCGCGACCCCGCGGTGTCCGAGCTCTTCGCCGCGGAGGCCCCCGCGCGGCGCATCTGGGTGCGCAGCTTCGCGATCGATCGCACCGAGGTCACCCGCGCGGCCTACCACCGCTGCGTGCGCGCCGGCCTCTGCGCTCCCTCGCGCGTGTCCGACGCGGATCCGCGCCTCGGTCGCGCGGACCATCCCGTCGTGGGCGTCACGTGGCACGACGCGAGCGCGTTCTGCGAGTTCGCAGGCGGACACTTGCCGAGCGAGGCCGAGTGGGAGCGCGCGGCGCGCGGCGCCGACGGTCGACGCTTTCCGTGGGGCAACCTCTACAACGATCGGCTCGCGAACCACGGCGGTCCGGAAGGCCGCGCGGCGATCGACGGGCACCGCTACCTCGCGCCCGTCGGCAGCTTCCCGAGCGGCGCGAGCCCGCACGGGCTCCTCGACGTCGCGGGCAACGTCTGGGAGTGGACCGCCGATCGTTTCGACCTCCAGGCCTACGTCGCCGACGCCGCGGTCGATCCGCGCCACGACGCCGCCACCGGCGAGCGCACGCTCCGTGGCGGCTCGTGGCGCAGCACCGCGGAGTCGCTCCGCGTGACGACCCGACGCCCCGCCGCCGAAGGCGCGTACGCACCGGACGTCGGCTTCCGCTGCGCCTACGGCGACTGACCCGGGTCGGGCTCGGCGCTTGAACTTCCGTTCGAGGTTGGTACGAAGGCCGCCATGAACTCCGCCCCGCTTCGGCTCGCCGCTTCCTTCGGTCTCTTCGCGTTGCTCGCGCTCGGCGCCTGCAAGGCGGGCAGCGGCGACGCGTGCAAGGAGGAGAACGACTGCAGCGGCAACCTCCTGTGCTGCAAGGCCGGCTCGGCGTCGAGCACCGCGCGCGGCGTGTGCCTCCCGATGTGCGAGAGCCCCGACTCCGGCATGGGCGTCGACTCGGGCACCGTCGATTCCGGCACCGACGCCGGCACCGACGCGAGCACCGAGGAGCTCGACGCCGGCGAGGACGCGAGCACCGAAGACGCGGGCTCCGACGCCGGCGCCGAGGACGCCGGCACCGACGCAGGCGACGAAGACGCGGGCTCCGACGCCGGAGTCGACGCCGGCATGGAGTGACGAAACGGCGCGGCGGGTTCCCGTCGCTCGTCCCTCGCGGCGATTCGGTCGCCCGGCGATTGCCGCTCCCGCCGGGTCGCTCCGAGTTTGCCCCGACACACGCTCGTCGCGGGGGCAGAGAGCTGATGGCCGATCTCCGCAAGCCGCCCTACCGGACGGCGCGCAGTGAGCGACAGCGAGCGTAGGCTCGTGGGAGGGGGCCCCATCGGGGCTGCACGCCCCGTGGGGGAGGGGCTGGCGACAGCCCCTCGAGGAAGCTGGCCCGACTCCGGTTCCTTCGACCCCCCGGGGTGGGCTAAGCTCTCGGCGCTCCGGGTGTGGTGCGTGGGGGTGGTCTCCGCGCGCGCATCGCTCTTCCCTCACCGACGCCTCCACCACGACGCGTCCGACCGACCGCTCGTTCGAGCCCCGATGAAGGTCTGCCCCACCTGCGGCGAAGCCTACGGCGACGATCTCGCGAGCTGCCCGCGTGACGGAAGCCCGCTGCGCGCCGTGCAGGATCCCCTCGTCGGGCGCACCGTCGGCGGCCGCTACCGTCTCATCTCGCGCCTCGGCGCGGGCGGCATGAGCGCGGTCTATCTCGCGCGTCACGTGCTCATCGATCGCCTCGTCGCGGTCAAGACGCTGCGACGCGACCTCGCGCAGGACCCGATCCAGCGCGACCGCTTCATCCGCGAAGCGCGGGCGGTCAATCGTGTGAACCACGACAACATCGTGGAGATCACCGACTTCGGCGAGACCGACGACGGGCTCGTCTACCTCGTGATGGAGTACGTGGCGGGCGACTCGCTCCTGCGCGTGATCGGCACCGACGCGCCCTTCGAGCCGATGCGCGCGCTGCACGTCGCGGAGCAGACCGCGAGCGCGCTCGGTCGCGCGCACCAGATGGGCATCGTCCACCGCGACCTGAAGCCCGAGAACGTGCTCGTGGTGCGCCGCAAGGACGGCCGCGACTTCGTGAAGCTGCTCGACTTCGGCATCGCGAAGATCCTCGACGCGCCCTCGCTCACCGGCAGCCAACAGATCTTCGGCACCCCCGGCTACATCGCACCCGAGTACATCCAATCGACCGCGATCGACGGCCGCGCGGACCTCTACTCGCTCGGCGTGCTGATGTACGAGATGGTCACGGGCGCGCTGCCCTTCGACTACGAGTACCCGGGCGACCTCCTCGTCAAACACGTCACCGAGCAGCCCATCCCACCCTCGCGCCGCGAGCCGAGCGTGGAGCCCGCGCTCGAGAAGCTCATCCTGCGCTGCCTCGAGAAGGATCCCGCCAAGCGCTTCCGCGACGCATACCACTTCCTCGAAGAGCTGCGTCTCACGCGCGAGCGGCTCGGCGGCGAGTCGACGTGGGGCGGCCTCAGCGAGAAGCCCAGCGCACGCGAGGACTCCGCGGTGATCGTTCCGCGCGTCGACGACGTCGTGCATCGCGCGCTGCTCCGCGAGACGGATTCGGCGGGCATCGCGTACGACGACCGCACCGAGATCGCAGCGCCGGAGATCCCGCCCGACGACGAGCCGCGTCGCGACACGCTGCTGGATCTGGATCAAGCGATCCCGCCGCCGCCACCGATGGTCGCGCGCACGCCCGCCACCGGCGATCAGGGCCTGCTCGGGGTGCGGCGTTGGCGCGCGCGCTTCGACGCCCTCGACGCCGCGGTCGCGCAGCTCCTCTGCACCGAGCCGACCGTGCTCGACGATCTCGCGTTCGCGATGGAGGTCCTCGAGAACCTCGAGTCCGGCGTCGCCACCGCGGAGGCCGCACAGCGCGAGATCGACCAGCTCGACGAGCAGGCGCGCGACTTCAAGTCGACCCTCGGGCGCGCGATCGATCAGCTCGCGGTGAAGCTCTCGAAGGCGCGCGGCGTGCTCGAAGAGCTCGCGCGGCGCCGCGACGAGCTGCGCGCGAGCCGCGAGTCCGAGAACGCGCGCGTACGCGACGGAGTCGGCGACGAGGGCCGCGCGGACGCGTTGCTCTGGGAGCTCGCGACGGTCGAAGAGGCGCTGCGCGGCCACGCGCTGGAGACCGACGAGCTCGAAGCGCAGCTCTCGGAGCTCCGCGCGCAGCTCGAGGCCCACAACGAAGACGTCGAAGAGCGCCACATGAGCCTGGTCACCACGGCGGACGTCGAGATGATCCGCCTCGACGCGCTCGCCGCCGCGCTGCGTCTGCCCCTCGAGCGCGTGCAGCAGTGGGTCGAGCGGTCGTGGAACGAAGGCGCCGCGCGCGTTGGCTGATCGGCCGCGACACCGCTCCGCCGTGACGCGCTCGCGTCGTGACGCAGACCGCGCGGTGGTGACGTCCCTCTGGGGGCGGCCCTCGCACGCTCGGCGCGGAACCGCGAGATCACACAACGCACGTGACGTCGCCGCCACCCCGCCCGAGGCCGGCGCTTCTGTGACGCCCGCGTGCCAACGCGCACGATCCCTCGCCGCGCGGCGCCTCCGCGTTTGACGCTACGAAAGCGGCCGTCTAGTTTCGGCCCGCCGGACGCCGCGTTCGGATGGAGGCTCCATGCTTCGCAGCATCTTCGTCGCGCCCCTCGTCGTGGCGCTCGCGCTCGTCACCGTCGCTCCCTCCCGCGCAGAGGCCCAACAGCCGAGCGCCCAGACCCGCAACGCCGCCCGCGACGCCTACGGGCGCGGCCAGACCCTCTTCCGCGAGGGCCGCTTCGCCGAGGCCGAGACCGCGTTCAACGAGGCCTTCGCGCTCATCCCGAACCCCGTCGTGCTCCTCGGCGTGGCGGAGTCGCGTGAGCGCCTCGGCAACGTGACCGGCGCGATCCAGTCGCTCGAGCAGTACCTCGTGCTCCGCCCCGACGCGCCAGACGCTGCCTCGATCCAAGGGCGCCTCACGACGCTTCGCGCGACCCCGGGCACGCTCTCCGTCACCTCGAACCCCGAGGGCGCCTCGATCGCGATCGACGGAACCGACACCGGCGCGGTGACCCCCGCCGAGCTCCCCGCCCCGCCCGGCGAGCACACGATCGCGCTCTCCCTCGAAGGCTACGAGGCCGGCACCGCGACCGCGACCGTCTCGCCCGGCGGCCGTGCCGAAGCGAGCGCCGAGCTCGTCGCGCTCCCCGAGCCCGAGCCCGTGGTCGAGCCCACGCCGCCCGCGACCGAGCCCGTCGAGCCCGAGCCCACGCCGCCCGCGACCCCGAGCGAAGAAGGCCCGAGCGCCGCGCTCTGGGTCACCTCCGGCGTGGCCGCCGCCGCGCTCGTCGGCGGCACCGTGCTCGGCTTCATGGCTCTCTCCCGCGAAGCCGAGTTCGACGACATGCCCACCGCGGGTCGCGCCGACGACGGCGAACGCTTCGCCCTCTTCGCGGACGTCCTCTTCGGCGTCGCGGGCGCGGCGGCGATCACCGCGATCGTCCTCTTCCTCACCAGCGACGACGGCGACGACGACGCGGGCGGCGAAGAAGAAGAAGACACCGCGGCCACGCTCACGATCTCACCGAGCCTCGGCCGCCGCGGCGGTGGTGTCTCGGCGCAGCTCCAGTTCTGAGCCTCCGCACGGGGGTGGCGTTTCATCGCCCGCGCCGCGTTCGAGCTCTCGTCTCGTCCGGGGTCGCGCTTTCCGGCACCTCGTCTCGCCGTCCGGCACCCGGCTCGGTGCCGCCACCAAAACGTTCTGGGCCGTTTTCGTTTCGCGTGATTTTCGAGGATGATGGCCGCGCCTTCGCGGTCGACGTCGATCGCGGTCGCCTTCTTTCGGGGTTTCGATGATGCGCACGCTTCGTTGGGGATTGTTGCTCGGCCTCTTCGGCTGCGAGCTCGTGGTGGACTTCGATCGCAGCCGCATCCCGGAGGCGGGAGTCGACTCGGGCAACGTCGACGCGGGCGCGATGGACGCGGGCGACGACGAGGACGCCGGCACCGACGAGGACGCGGGCGCGGAAGACGCGGGCCCCGAAGACGCCGCGATGGACGACGCGGGCGACGCCGCGATGGACGACGCGGGCACCGACTCGGGCTTCGACGCCGGCCCGCCCATCGAGTGCACGATGCCGAGCGAGTGCGACGACTCCGTCGCGTGCACCACCGACGCCTGCACCGACGACGTCTGCGTCTTCACCCCGGTCGACGGCATGTGCGACGACGCCGACGACTGCACCGCCGACGCGTGCGACGCGGTGACCGGCTGCGAGAACGATCCGATCTGCGGCGTCACCACGCCCGCCACCCTCGTCCTCGCGGACCTCACGACCCTCCTGGTGATCCCGAGCGTCGAAGCCGCGACCGCCGGCCACGTCGTCATCTACACGAACGCCGCGGGCGCCCCGAGCACCACCGCGATCGGCAGCGCCGGCGTGGCCGCCGGCACCACCGCCAACGTCACCGTCGAGCTCACGCGCCCCGCGGTCGACGGCGAGACCCTCCACGCCCGCCTGCACCTCGACGACGGCGACGGTGTCTTCGAAGGCGCCGCGACGGATGTGCCGGCGACCCTCGACGGCGATCCGGTCTTCGACACCTTCGTGGTGGACGTGACGGCGGGAACGCCGGACCTGGAGCTGCGGATCACGGGGACCTCGGGCTCGAGCGATTACGTCTTCGGCGCGGGTCGTCCCACCACGTTCGCCGCGGACCTTCCGACGGGGAACGATCCCGCGATCACGCTGCGGCGCGGCTTCCGGTATCGCGTCGTGAACGCCGCGGCGAGTGGACACCCGTTCGAGCTGGTGACCGAAGGCACCCCCGACACGATTCAGCTCAGCCAGTCGGACGCAGGCGCGTTGGAGAGCAACGCGAACGTCGCGTGGGTCGAGAGCGGGAACGACGTCCTCTTCACGGTCCACATGGACCTCGAAGTCGTCGACGCCTACCGCTGCTCCGTGCACACGAGCGCGATGCGCGCGGACATCACGTACGCGGACTGAGCGACCGACACCGCGCGAGCCGGGCGACGAGCAGTGACTGAAGGTCGAAGATCCGATCTTCCCCGAGATTCAGTCCCACTTTCTCGTTTCTTCGGAGCACGGAGAGCAGTTTTTCTCGCTGCGTTCCGTCTGCATTCACCGCCGAACATGCCGAATCTCGGCCTTTCGTTCGCGGCTGATTCGCGTTGCGCTCGAGCGCGAGCGTGACACGCCGACACGCGGCGCTGCCCCGAGGTGGCGGTCGCGCACGACCTCTACGAACAGGAGCTCCCCATGAAAGGTTTCGCCCTCGGTCTCTCGCTCTCCGTCGCCTTCGTCCTCGGCTGTCTCGCCGCACCGTTCCTGGTGCCGCGTCTCAGCGCGCAGCACCCCACGAACGTGCGCTGGGAGTACTACTGCGAGCACTTCAGCCGACTCGGCAGTCTCAACGAGTTCCTGCAAGCACGGGGACAGCATGGGTGGGAGCTGGCCACCGACTACCCGGGAGGTCGTACTTGCATGAAGCGGCCGCTTCGCTGAGGAGCACCACGATGCGCGTACTCGTTCTGACGCTCACCCTCGCGTGCGCGAGCTCGTCCTCGCCTCCGCCCGAGCCCGTCGCGGTCTCGTCGCAGCAGGGCGGCGAGCAGCCCGCTCCGACCACGAGCGCGCCAGCAGACGTCCCCGAAGTCCCAAGCCGCCAAGTGATGGGTAGGACCCTGGCCGCGCTGAACGCACGAGTCGCCGCCTGCGTGACCTCGCCCGGTCCCCGCGACCAGGTCCGGGTCGCGGTGGAGATCGTCTCCGACGGGAGCGTCCGCGACGTACAGGTGTCTCCGAACTTCGCGGGCACCTCCGAAGGCGACTGCATCGTCGACGTGCTGCGGAGCGCATACTTCGGGCCCTTCCAGCGCGCGACGTACCGCGTCCAGTACCCGTACCGCGTGCGCGTCGAGAACTGACCTCACGTTCGCGTGCGAGGGCCGCACCTCGAAGAGACGGAGAGGCCCCCAGTGGGACCCCATCGAGGCTCGAAAACATCTCCGAGATGCTTCTCGGACCACCGCGGGCTCGGCAAACGTCTTCGAGTGACCCCGCGCCCCCGCGGAGGTCCCGAAAACATCTCCGACATACTTCGTGACCCCGACCGAGGGCTGGAAAGTATCTCCGACATACTTCGTGACCCCGAACGAGGGCTGGAAAGTATCTCCGAGATGCTTCGCGACCCCTGCCGAGGGCTGGAAAACATCTCCGAGATACTTCGCGACCCCGACCGAGGGCTCGAAAACATCTCCGAGATACTTCGCGAATCAACCTCGCGTCCCGGAGGAGAGGCGTCTCGGTTGCGCCCCTGTCGAGGTCGATCGAGCCGCGTCTGAGCGCGGAGCCGAGGTGTCGGCCAGTCGTCGAGGCCCCGCCGTCACGCTCAAAAGAAACGATCGCTTCGCGCGCTCGCCCCAAGAAGCGATCGCTTCTTTCGCCCGTGTGTCGAGTCCCGCCTCGGTTCAGCTCGCGATGAGCCAGGTCAGCACCGCGGCTCCCACCAGCAGCACGGTTCCGCCCGCCACGAGCCAGGGGATCGGGATCGAGATCGGCTCTTTCGCGGCGGCGGCGACGGGTGAGCCCGCCGGTGCCACGGGGGCGGGCGGGCGCTCGGACGGCTTCTTCGTCACGCCGAAGGGGCCATACGACGCGCTCACCGACGAGTAGCTCTCCGAGAGGGCGGAGAAGGAGCCGGTGAGCTTCGCGCTCTGTTCGGGGAGCGGGACTCGGTCGTCGGGACCGAAGCGGGCGTCGAGGAGCTCGATGACCTCGCTCTGGGTCACCGCACCGCCGAGGGTGTCGAGGGCCGACTCGAGGGCCTCGCGGAGGTGACCTGCGGTGGGGAAACGTGAGGCGGGATCTTTGGCGAGCGCACGCAGGACGATGGCGTCGATCGCGGGCGGGATCTCGGGGCGCACCGCGCGCGTGGTGGGCGCGGGCTCGTTGAGGATGGCGTCGAGGGTCGGGAGCAATCCGTCGCGGTGGTAGAGCGGGCGCCCCGTCAGCAGCTCGTGCAGGACGATGCCGAGCGCGAAGATGTCGGTGCGCGGGTCGACGGCGCGACCGCGCGCTTGCTCGGGCGCGAGGTACGCGTGTTTGCCTTTGAGGACGCCGGCTTCGGTCTGCTCTTCCGCTTCGGAGGTCTTCGCGATGCCGAAGTCGAGCAGCTTCACGCGGCCGTCCCAGCCGATCATCACGTTGTGGGGGCTGACGTCGCGGTGGACGATCGCGAGCTGCCTCCCGTCGACGCCGGTCGCGCGGTGGACGTAATCGAGCGCCGCCGCCACTCGCGCCGCGACGTGGCAGGCGATGCGGATCGGGATGCCGCCCTGACGCGACGCGCGGCGGAGCAAGTCGCGCAGCGAGACGCCGTAGACCCACTCGAGG
>JALOQC010000080.1 GCA_025453555.1 Myxococcota bacterium
TTGACCACGAGGTCGCGCGCGAAGCCTTCGGGTCCTTCCTTACGCGCGAGAAAGATCTCGGCCATGCCGCCCTTGGCGAGGCGGCGGACGAGCACGTAAGGGCCGAGCGGCACTCCAGCGGCCACGCCCGGACGCTATCAGGATTGGCGCGATCCACCGAAGGGAACTCGCGCGCTCGGACGCGAGCCATCGGCAGCGGACGGTGCGAGCACGCTCAGCCGCGAGCGGCTTCGAGGGCGGCGACATCGATCTTCGCCATCTGGAGCATCGCGTCGCGCACGCGCGCGGCGGCCGCGGGATCGGGATCCGAGAGCAGCTCGAGCAGCCGCTGCGGCACGACCTGCCATGACACACCGAAACGATCCACGAGCCATCCGCAACGGCTCTCCTTGCCGCCATGCGCGGTCAGCGCGTCCCAGTAGTGATCGGTCTCCGCCTGCGAGTCGGTGCGCACCACGATCGACGCGGCGGGCGACAACACGTAGTGCGGCCCGCCGTTGAGGATCTGGTACGGCACCCCGTCGAGCATCAGCTCGATCACGAGCGCGGGCGCCTCCGGACTCGGGCGAAACGCGGAGGTGATCGTGCTGTTCGGCACGAGCTCGACGTAGAAGCGCGCGGCTTCTTCTCCGCCGGACTCGAACCAGAGGCAGGTGGAGATGCGGCTCGTCGAGGCGGGGTTCGGTTTCGCGGTCATGGTCGTCTCCGTGGTGGGGTGCGTCGTCGAGGCGCGCATCGAGGCGCGAAGTCGACGTCTCGCGAAGTCGTACGCCGCGCTGTGTCGAACGCACGCTCGAAGGGTTGGACGAGCAGCCCCCGTACGAATCATCGGTGCGTGGCGAGCTCGTCGTCCGGCTCGTCGACCCATGCGGAGCGGCGCGCGACATGGTGCTGCCCAGTACGAGGTACTCGGGCCTTCACCGTGCTGCCGCGCTCGCCGCGTTCACCGTGCTGCCGTACGAGGTACTCGGGCGTTCACCGTGCTGCCGTACGAGGTACTCGGGCGTTCACCGTGCTGTCGTGGCAGCCCGCGCGGCGTGAACGACACAGAGCGACGGACTTGCGAGAGGCCATGTTTGGCCACACTGGATTTCGCCGCGTGTGTCCGGAATCACCGCGCCCGACGGACGCACCGATGCGCGGCTCGGGCTGGTTCCGGGCCGCGCATCGCCGCTTCGGGCGCTCTGCCGTCAGACAGGTGGGTCGTTGGCTCCGCGACCACGACGACGGCGCCGGCTTCAAACCAGGTTTCTTCAGCAAGTCGACGCCGATCGAACGCACGCGCCGCGCTTCGTCCTCGAGCTCACGCGCGTGCGCCTCGGCCTCCACCCACTCCCGCGCACGCTCCCGTCGCTCTTCCCGCACCCGCGCACGCTCGCGCCGCGCCTCTTCCGACTTCGCGCGCCGCGCGCGCTTCTCCGCGATCTCGGCTTCCACCTCCTCGCGCGACGGATGCGGTGTCCCGAGAATCGCGTCGTCCGCCGGCACGTCGAGCGGCATCCCCAGGAACGTACGCCCACGCAGCGTGCCCGCCGGAAACGCGCTCGTCCGATCTCCCGCCTTCCACCGCACGATCCGCTTCGCGTGCACCTTTCGATGCGCATACGTCTCGAATGCGCATCGATCGCGGACGAGGTCACCCGCGTGGCCGCGCTGCCGGACCGAGAACGGAAGACCGCCGCCGCGCTCCTCGTCCGTATCCGGCTCGTCCCACGGATGCACCTCGCGCATTTCCTTCACGCCGCGCACCGGCCCCAAGCGCGCCTTCGCGAGCCGTGCACACTCCGCCTCTCGAAGCGCGGTCAATTCCGAAACGATCGCGTCGAGGTCGCCATCGAACTGTCGAACCAAAGCAATCGGCGGCGTGAGCCGAAGCTCGATCTCCTTCGGCATCTTCTTCGAAAAGGCACCGTTCTCCGGCTTCCGCACCGCGATCCCGCCCGCCTTCCAGAGCTCGAATCCGAGGTGATGCCCGAGCGGAACGTCGAGCGGATGTTCGACCCACCCCGCCGCGACGCAGTTCACGTCGTCGTAGATCGTTCGCGAAAGAACCGCCTCGACGTCGACCAGCGTCGTCCAATGAGTCTGACGTTTGTCCCACACCGATCCCGCCGCATCGAGCCCACGCTCCTCCAGCAGCTCGTTCAGCGCCAGCGACGTCGTGCGATGCAGGATCCGCGTCGCCTCCGCGAGTTCCCGATCCCGCGGTGTGGCCTGCGAATGGTGGTGGTTCACGTTCAGCACGAGCTGATGCCAGTCGATCTTCGTCGCCCGCTGCGCGAGAGCGGCCGCGTACGCGAAGATCTGCCCCACCTGGTCCCAACACGACGACGAAGCCCCACGCCGCAGCGCCGCCGCCCCCGACACCGCATCCCGCGACGACCCCGCCCAAGGCGCCACGAACGCCTTGCGAAAGCTCGTCCGCCGCGTGAGCGCGACGCACGCATTCTCCGTGATGAGCCGCGGATGCACCACCGCGGCTCAATCCAGGTTCCATGCCGGGAGCCCGCTTCAACGATTCCGCACACCTACGCGAGGGGTGGCGGCGGATCGGCGGCGGACGAGTGGCGGCCGCCACCTCGACTCTCCTCCCACGCATCGGTTTCCGACCGCAGGGTTCCGCTCGGGACGCGTTCGGGTCACGTGAGTGGACGCGTCAGTCGTCGTCCGGATCGTCGACCCATGCGGAGAGGTGCGCGCCGTCGTGCTCGGCGTGCTCGAGGAACGCCGCGTAGAACGCGTGGCTCGCGAGGGTGGCGCCGTCGCCGACCACGAGGAGGAAGCGGCGCGCACGCGTGATGGCGACGTTCATGCGGCGCACGTCCGCGAGGAAGCCGACCTCGCCGCGATCGTTGCTGCGCACGAGGTCGACCACGACCGCTTCCTTCTCGCGGCCCTGGAAGCCGTCGACCGTGCCGACCTCGAGCCCTTCGCGCCGAAGCTCGACGAGCAAACCGCGCAGCACGCGCGCCTGCGCTTCGTAGGGCGTGATCACCGCGACGTCCTTTGGCGCGAGCCCGCGTCGCACGAGGCGACGCACCTCCGCCGCGACGCGCTCCGCTTGACCGGGGTTGCGCGTGCTCGGGTCGTCGTCGCTGCGCTCCTCTTCCCAGCCGCGACCCGCCGCGTCCACGAAGAGCCATGGCGCGTCGCGCGTGGGATCCGGACGCACGCCGAGGTCTTCGAGGCGATGCGCGGCGACCTCGGGCGCGGCGACCAGGCGACCTTCGTAGAAGCGCTCCGAGGGGAAACGCATGATCGCCTCGTGCATGCGGTGCTGCACGAGCAGCATGCGGCCGAGCTCATCGCGTCCGGAGTCGTCGGCTGACCCCGGCGACTCGACGGCTCCGTCGGTGGAGTCTGCGTCGAGCAGGCGCTCGAAGAACGTGGTCCCGAGCCCTTCGCGCGCGACGTTCGGGTCGATCACGGTCGGCGGGAGCTGACGCGGATCGCCCGCGAGCACCGCGACGGGCGCGCGACGCAGGGCCGCGAGCGCGAGCGGATCGAGGGCCTGCGTGGCCTCGTCGAGCACCACGCGATCGAAGCGCTCCGAGTCGAGGCGATGCTCCGCCGCGCCGGCGAGGGTCGCGCAGACCACCCGCGCGCGCTCGAAGACACGCTTCTCTGCGCCGCGCAGGTGACCGCGCGCATCCTTGAGCAGCCGCCACGCTTCGTTCTGCATCGCCCGGCGTTCGTCGCGATCGAGCGCGCTTCGTCGCGCGGCCTTGCGACGGAGCTGCGCGGCCTCGCGGCTCCACTGGCGCGCGAGCGCGTGCTCTTCGCTCGCGTCGACCTGCGCGTCGAGGGTCACCGACTCGAGCGCCTCCGCGACGCGCGCCGGATGACCCACACGCACGAGCGGCACCGAGGCGGCGACGAGGCGCTCGGCGAGGTTGTCGACCGCGGTGTGGCTCGCCGCGCAGACCAGCACGCGCTCCCCACGCGCGACGGCCTGCCGCACGATCTCGGTGAGCGTGCGCGTCTTGCCGGTGCCGGGAGGCCCGTGCACCAGCGACACCACGCGTCCGCCGAACGCGAGCTCCACCGCCTCGCGTTGCGGCGCGTTCAGACCTTCGTCGAACCACTGCGCGATCGGATGCACACGCGCACGGCTCACGCGCGCCGGCTCGCCCGCGAGCAACACGTCGCGCAGCTCGCACAGCTCGCTCTTGGGGTCGACGTCCTTCCAGCGCCGCAGCGCGCGATCGCCGACGTCGAAGGTCGCCTCGGGCGCCTCGAGATCGAGCCGAAAGCTCCCCTCGAAGAGCCGATCGGGCACGTCGGCGTCGACCACGAGCGTGAGCTGCGCGCCCGGTCGGCGTGCGATCACCGCGCGCACACTCGACTCGGGCTTGGGCTCGTCCCACCACAACAGCACCGGCGCGCCGGGTCGCAGCGCGAGGTCGTCCGGATCGACGCCCTTCGGGTAGCTCACCACGAGGCGCGTGCGATCGCCCGGCGCCGCTTCGGTGTCCTCGACCTCGAGGCCGTCGAGCGCGGTGCCTCGCGCGACGCGCTCCGCGAAGGTGCGGCGCGTGCGCTCCTCTGCGAAGCGCGTGCGATGGGCCTGACGCTCGCGCGCCCAGAGCGTACGCAGGCGCTCGAGCGTCTCGCCCACGCGCTCGGCCGGCGACCGCGGAATCATCGCGCGATCATCCGCCGCCGAGGATCTCGGGCGGGAAGAGCGGCGAGTCGTCGGGCGGCGAATCGACGGGACCCGGCGACGAACCGAGCGGATCGGGTCGGTCGGGGCGGCGCCACGGATCGCGTGGCTCGCGCAGCCACGTCGCGAGGGCTTCGGAGGTGAGCCCGGTATGGTTCGAGATCGGTTCGAGGGTCGTCTGCGCCACGCGGCGCGCCATGCCATCGAGCACGACGAGGGTGCTGATCCGATCGACGCGGTAACGGTCGAGCAGATCGCGGTGGCGATCGCGGCGACCGATGTTCACGTGCACGACCTCGTAGCCTTCGCTCACCACGTCGCGTGCGGGCGACTCGGTGAGGAGCTTCGCGACCTGGCGACAGTCCGGGCACCATTCGGCGCCGAAGACCACCAGCAGCTTGCCGTCCTTCTCGCGCGCGGCCGCGAGCGCGCGCTGCAGCTCCACGCGCAGCTCCTGATCGTCGCGGAGCTGGTAGATGCGGCCGTACTCGCTGTCGGCCGGGGGCGCGCGCTCGGGGGTCGGCGTCGGGCTCTCGGTCATGGCGGTCGGGGTCGGCTCGGGATCGGCGCGCGGCTCCGGATCTGGCGTGGCGGGCTCTCCCCCGCACGCGAGCAGGAGGACGAAGGACGAGCGCAGACGAAACGACATCGGGCCGGAGGGTAGCAGCTCGCTGGTTCGGTCGGGTTTGGAACGCGGGCCAGCCCGCGCGGGGACACATCGAGCCGACGGAGCACGAGCGCCCGGCCCACGGGGGGTGGGTCGGGCGAGGAGTCGGAAACCGAGTCTCACGCTCCAGTGCGGAGCGCCGCGCTCACTTCGCGCGGTAGATGATCATTCCGTGCGTGAGGTCGTAGGGAGAGAGCGCCACCGTGACGCGGTCCCCGAGGATCACGCGGATGCGGAACTTGCGCATCCGACCGCAGAGCTGCGCGCGAACCTTGGTCCCCGCGTCCGTCTCGATCTCGAACTGACCACCCGCGAACACGTTCGTGATCGTGCCGTCGAGCTTGATGTGGTCGTCCCGGCTGTCGTCATCCGGATCCTCGAACTCTTGCCTTCCGCGTCGGCCGCGGCCTCCGCCGCCTCCTCGTCGTTTCGTCGCCAAGCTGTGCTCCTCTGTTCGTGCGTGCCGTCGAGCGCGCGCGCTCGGGGGTGGGGTTTGGACGGCGGAAGGTAGATCCCGCTACGCCCGATGCCACCCCGGCGGCGGCGGGATAGCAGAAAAGCCCCCGAGGTCAGCCGAAAATCTGTCCGCGCCCCGTGTGGCGGCCGCGGCAGTCGGTGCCGCAGCGAGGACCGACACACGCGAGCTTCAGCGTCCGAGCTTCACGCGCAGCTCGCGCGGGATGCGCCCGAGGCGGTGGTAGAAGGGCGTCTTCGAGCCTTCGTGCTTGGGTGCATACGCATCGACGACGTAAGGCACGTACATCGTGCGGCGCAGGCTCCGCCACCCGACGTGGGGCGATCGTTCGACGCGATGCCACGTGCGGCCGTCGTGGACCGTCAGATCGCCGGGCTCGGTCTCGACCGCGATCTCGTCGCGATCGGGGCGGTGGTCGACGAAGTAGGGCTTGCGCGCGAGCATCGAGAGGAACCCCTGTCGATGGCTGCCCGGCAGGATGCGCAGGCCGCCGTCCGCCTTCGCCACGCGATCGAAGTGCAGGCCGACGTTGAGCGTGGGGCCCGGGACGGCGCGGTTGAGGAAGAGATCGCGCAGTCCGTCGGTGTGCCAGCCGAGGCGCGGGTACGCGCTTCCGGGCACGTTGAGGTTGCGGTTGAAGACGAGGCCGTCCTTCTCGCGATCGCCGACCCGAACGTCGCGGCCGACCAAGCTGCGGATGGGAGCGAATCGCGGGTCGCGGACGAGCGCGTGCAGGTGAGGCGAGAAGAGCGAGGTGAAGGCGAAACGCTGGATGTAGGGCTTGCCGTCGGGGTCGCGCCCGACGAAGAGCGGGATGCCATGCACCTCGCGACGGCCTTCGGCGATCCAGCGAGTCTGGAGCGCGTCGATCTCGACCAGGACTTCGGCAACCTCGTTCGTGGTCAGCACGGAGCCGAAGACGAGGAAGCCGTGCTCGTCGAGGAAGGCGCGCTGCACGGGCGTGACGACGTCCCCGAGCACGAAGCGCGTGGAGAGCGGGAGCCGGCGCGCTTGCTGTCGGTCGGCGTCGGTCACGACGGGGGACGGGGGAGACGGCAGCACTTCGGGGATGGAGGTCGCGGCGTGCATGGTCGACCGACATCGTGAACCACGTTCACAGCGTCGCCAAGCGACGTTCCACGCCCACTCGGCGATGCGATCTCGGCGTCGTCCCGCGACCTCCGTGGCGACCGAATCGCGTCGACGCGCCAGCCAGAGCTCGCGCGACGAGGCACGTGTCGACCTCGGCGTCCGATGCGGCGCGAAGCCGCCATGCGCAGCTCGTCAGGCTCGGAGCGCCGCTTCGATGCGATCGCAGAAGGTCTCCATGACCTTCAGGCGGGCGCTTCGCTTGTCGTTCGCCGGCACCAGCGTCCACGGCGCGAGCTCCGTGCTCGTACGCTCGAACATCTCGTGCGTAGCGAGCTCGTACGCGGGCCACTTGCCGCGATTGCGCCAGTCTTCCTCGGTGATCTTGAAGCGTTTGAACCCCGTCGCGGCGCGCTCGTCGAAGCGCCGCTTCTGTTCGTCCGGATCGATGTGGAGCCAGAGCTTGATCACGATCGATCCGTGTCGGACGAGCTGCTCCTCGAAGTCGTTGATCTCGCGATACGCGCGCTGCCAATCGCTCGGGCGCGCGAAACCCTCGA
This sequence comes from Myxococcota bacterium, assembly GCA_025453555.1. GTDB lineage: Bacteria > Myxococcota_A > Polyangia > Polyangiales > Houyiibacteriaceae > JACKEH01. The sequence continues at coordinate 7,455 of JALOQC010000080.1, forward strand.
CGCGCTCGACGAGCACGCGTCCATACCAACTGCGATCGAAGATCGTGACCTGCCCGCGGTGCGGAACGTGGCGCCAGAAGCGCCAGAGATACGGCTGAGCGCGCTCCTCGTCGGTGGGCGCCGCGATCGGGACCACGCGGTAGAAGCGTGCATCGAGCGCCCCGGTGACGCGACGGATGGAGCCGCCCTTCCCCGCCGCGTCGACCCCCTCGAAGACCGCGGTGATCGATCGCTCACGAAACGCCTTCTTGCGCGTGAGCCGCGCGAGCCGGCCGCTGAGCTCTTCGAGGCGCTTCTCGTATTCTTCCTCGTCGACCTTCGCGCTCAGATCGAGGCTCTCGAGCAGCGTGCGCTCGCCCGTCTCGCGCGTGCTCTCGAACTTCTCGGGCACGAAGGGCTCCGTGCGCGTGGGCGCGTCCAGGTGCGCACGCAGCGTCTGCAGCACGAGGCGCCCGGCCGCGAGCGAGCGGTAGCGCGTATCGTAGCCTTCGATCACGTGCCACGGCGCCTCCGCGATGCTCGTGCGACGCAGCGCGCGCTCGCAGATCGGGCGGAACGTGTCGTAGCCGCGGTGGTTCTCCCAATCCTGCTTGGTCACGCGCCAGCTCGTGCGCCGATCCGACGCGAGCTCTTCGAAACGCTTCTTCTGCTGCTTCTTCGAGAGGTGGAACCACAGCTTGAGCAGCGCGACGTTCTCGCGCGCGAGCATGCGCTCGAAGCGGACGAGCTCGTCCATCGCCTGATCGAGATCCGCCTCGCCGGTCTGGCCCCACGCGCGCTGAAGGATCGGCATCGTGTACCAAGAGCCGAAGAAGATTCCGATCTTCCCCTTGGGCGGCAGGTCACGCCAATAGCGCCAGAGCGGCGGGCGCGCGCGCTCTTCGTCGGTGTACTCACGGGACGCGTGGCTCTGCACGTGCCGCGGATCGAGCCACGAGCTCAGCAGGTTCACCGTCTCACCCTTGCCCGCTCCGTCGACCCCGTTGACGAGGATCACGAGCGAGAAATCGCGCTTCTCTAGCAGATCGAGCTGCGCATCGAGGAGGGACTCACGCAGCGCAGGCACCTCGTCCGCGTACGTCTTCTTGTCGACCTTCCGACCGAGCTCCGCCGCTTCGAACATGAACTCCTCCTTCTTCACGAGCCCGCCTCTCGCGCGCCTTCTCCGTCGCTCATCCCATCCGCGGTCGCGTGCCTCAAAGCACGCTGGTGCGCGCCTTCTTCGCCTCTTCGAGCTGCTCGTTCGCCTCGCGGAGGCGGCGCGACAGGATCCGCACGATGCCCTCCGCGAGCTCCGCTTGTTCGCGCATCACCTCGTAGAACGCCTCCTGATCGACGCAGAGCACGCGCGCTCCGTCCGGGCCCGCCACCGCCGACGCGCTCCGCGGCGAGCCGTCGAGCACGGACATCTCACCGAGGGCCTCGCCCGCCCCGAGCGTCGCGAGCTTCACGCCGCCGTGCGCGATCGCCACCGTGCCGGACGCGATCACGTAGAGCGTGTCCCCGGGCGCGCCTTCGTCGAAGAGCGGCTCGCCGGGCTCGTAGCGCTCCACCGTCGCGACGCGCGCGATCGGCATCAGATCCTCCGCGCGCAGCGTCGCGAAGAGCGGCGCGGTGCGCAGGGTCAGCAGCTTCTCCAACGTCGTCTCCACGTCGCCCTCCTCGCCGAGCGCCGCCCGCGCGGCGCGTGCCACTCGCGGCGCTGGATCGCCGCGCATCGCCCCGAGCCGTTCGCGATCGCCACCCGCGGCGAGCGCTCTCACCACCGACTCGCGCACCACCTCGTCGTCGTGCGCGAGCGCGAGCGCGCCGTACGTCGCGACGTCCGGGTGCGAGCGCGCGATCAGCGCCTCGACGACCACGAAGGTCGCGAAGGGGTTCGGGTGTGCGATCTGCGCGCGCACCCACGCGTCCAGCGCTTGCGGCTCCGCGCCTGCGATCGGCGCACCCGCGAGCGGACCGTCGTCCACGAAGGGCATCACGAGCGCCCGCGTCGCCGGCTCGAGCATGCCGTCGAGGACCTCCAGCGCGTTCGCGCGTCTGGCTGCGCGTTCGGGCGAAGCCTCTTCGAAGAGCACGAGCGCGCCGAGTCGATCCCGCACGAGGCGCAGCGACTCCGGCGGATGACGCAGCTCGAGCGTGCGCAAGATCCGTCGCAACCCGCGGGTCGCGCGGAAGGCGATCGCCTCGTCGAGCAGCTCCGTCCCGATCACGTCGCGCGCCGCCGCGTAGGAGCGCACCAAGCGCTCGGTCGCGACACGCTCTCGGCGTACCCACGCGAGCACCCGATCGCGCGGCTCGGGCGCGCGACGCAGCGCGGTGCGGAGCTTGGACGCGGCGGCGAGGAGCCGAAGCCGCAAGTGCGAGTCGGGCGTCTCGAGGCGCGCGAGCACCGCGTCGTAGGTCCGTGCGTCCGTGATCTCGCGCAGCACCCGCGGCAGCGCGAGGCGCACCTCTCGGCGGGACTTCGGATCGTCGAGCACCGCGAGGAGCGGATCGAGCGCGCCGACGCCGAGCGCCGAGAGCGCGGTGCCGGCGTCGCCTGCGGTCCCGCGCTCCTGGAGCCGCTCGACGAGGAGCGGCAGCAGGCTCGGGTGGGCGACCCGAATCGCAGCCCGCGTCGCCGCGCTGCGCACCACGCGCGAAGGATCGCGCAGCAGCGGCGCGAGGCGACGGTGTCCGCCCGCCCCGAGCGCGCCGATCGCGACCGCGGCGTCGTGGCGGTCTTCCACGTCCTCGGAGGCGAGGAGCTGCGCGAGCCGCGGTCCACCGACCATCGCGCCCTCGAAGCCGGCCCGACCGAGCAACGCGGCGAGCGCGGCCGTGCGCACCTCGCGCTCCGGATCGTCGAGCCGCGCGCGCAGCACGTCGACCGCTTCGTCGCCGTCGAGCGCAGCCACCGTGCCACACGCCGCCGCGCGAACGCCCGCGTGCGCGTCGTCGATCCCGACGGGTACGAAGCCCGCGCGCACGATCGCGCTCGGCGGGAGCGAGGCGAGCCTGCGCAGCGCGACGGATCGAATCGCCGGCTCGTCGTGGCCCGCGAGCCGCACGAGCGCGACCGCCGCTTCGTCGGGCGAAGCGGACTCGCCGAGCGCGTCGAGCGCCGCGACCACGCGCCGCGGATCGTCGCTCGAGAGCGCGGCCGAGAGCGCCGCCCGCGCGTGGGCGTCCACGAGGCCCTCCGCGTCGTCCTCCAGGCCGTGCACGCGCAGCGTGGCTTCGAGGCGCGCGACGTAGCGGCGACGAACCACCGGCACGATCACGAGCCAGCCGACCGTCGCGACGAGCGCCACCCACGAGAGGCCTATCGTGCCGAGCGGCTTGGCGAAGAGGAGCAGGAGCACGCCGCCGAGCGCGTACGCGAGCGGCTTGGCCACCGCGTCGAGGAACGCGCGCGTGCGCGCCTTGGCGGCCGCGGGAAACGGCACGTAGAGCGACTGCAGCGTCGTCTCGTGGATCGTGTATTGGAAGCCGTTGTCGGCGAACTTCATCACCGACGCGAACGCGAGGCTCGGCCAGACCAGCAAGAGCGCGCTCGCGACCCCGAAGACGCCGGGCATCACGGACATGCCGACGCCGACGCCGAAGCGACGGAGGATCCGCGGGGTGCCGACGAGCTGGAAGAGGAACGCGAGTAGGCCGGCGCCAGCGTAGAAATACGAGAAGAACGCCGCGAGCTCGTCCTCCTGGTAGGTCTGGCGCGCCACCGCTTTGAACTGGTAGTCGCCGACGGTGAGGCTCGCGAACGCGAGCAGGAGCATGCCGCCGAGCACACGCACGTAACGGTCGGAGATCACGCTCGGTGCGGTCGTCGTCCTCTTGGCGTTGCGACGCGGGGTCTTCGGTCGCGGTGTGGCGCGCACCTCGCGACCGAGACGCAGCGCGAGGATCGCGACGAGCACGAGCAAGCCCGCGAGCACGAAGAGGAGCTGCTCGGTGCCGATCGCGCGCACGACGACGCCGGTCGCGAGCCCGACCACGATGATGCCGAGCACCCGCGCCGCGCCCACGGTGCCGAAGAGGCGTTTGGCGGAGCGTGGATCGAAGACGTCGTTGGCGAGGGTCCAGAATTGCGAAATGAGCAGGTTCGCGAAGACCTCGGACCAGACGTAGAAGACGGGGTAGATCCACCGTTGTTCGGCCCGCACGGTGAACCAAGTACCGACGTAGGTCACCACCCCGAGCGCGGACCAGATCGCGATCATGCGATCGCGCGGCAGGCGATCGGCGAAGCGCGCATACACCACGACGGTGAGCGCGGAGGCCACGCCGTACGCCACGAACATCCACGGGAGCGCGTCGATGGAGAAGCGGCTCAGGAAGAGGGTGTCGCGCACCGTCCGCCCCATCACGAAGATGGCGGACGCGAGCAGCAGGTGCGTGAAGAGCAGCGAGACGCGCACGCCCTCGCCCGGACGCACCATCAAGCCGCCGCGGATCATCGTGAGCGCGGAAGGGCGGGCGCTCGTGGAGGCGATGGGTGTGTCGACGGGGTCGGTGCTCATCGAGGGGTTCTTCGAGGGATCATCGAGGGGTGCTTCGAGATGCGATCCTCATCGAGAAGTTCCGCGCGTTCAGCGACCGCCGACGAAGTCGAAGACGGTTGACGACGCGCGGTACCGCGCTCACCGCCGCTTGCACCCGAGCGCTTCGAGCCGCGCGCTCACGTCGCTGACCCAGTCGGTCTCCACGCCCGCGACGATGCTCTGCCGCGCGGTCGTCATCGGCTCGATCGACACCCGAAGCCGCACCTGCTCGGCGAAGCCGCGCTTCGGATCCATGCGCACCGCGCCCGTGAAGGGCGAGAGCTCCACGTGCAGCGTCGCGGTGTCGTCGGGCACCACCGCGCGCGCGATCGAGCGGAGCACGTCGTCGAGGTGCTCGGCCGCGTCGCGCAGGTGCAGCTCTTCGTCCGCCTCCGAGCGCATGCCGTAGAGGTCGATGGTCCAGCCGTCGCGGCGCACGGATCCGTCGACCCCGATCTGATGCGGGTGCACCTCGAAGCTGACGCCGTGACGCTCGACGAGCCCTCGGAGGTCCTCGTCGGAGAGGCCCGTCGTCCAATGATCGACGGGCAAGATCGAGTGCCGCGGGTCCATCCATCCACCTCCGCCCACACGGGCTTCGAGGCCCGTCGAAATCGGGCGCCACCGACGGTCACGCGTCGGCCGTTTGCGAGCGAGGCGCGCCTGCTGCACACCGCGCCGGCTCGAGGTCGTCCATACGACACCGAGCTGTCACGTGGAGTAACAACAACCGTGCCCTTGCTCGTCGCCCGCGGACTACAGAAATCGTTCGGACCGCGCGTCCTCTTGGACGGGGTCGACCTCTCGCTCGAAGAAGGCCGTCGCGTCGGGCTCGTCGGCGTGAACGGGAGCGGGAAGTCGACCCTCGCACGCATCCTCGCGACCGGCGCGAGCTCGGGCACCGACGCGAGCACGGAGCTGCGTCGGCGGGACGAGGACGCGGACTCCGGCGAGGTCATCTTGCGCAACGGCGCAGTGGTTGCGTACCTCGCGCAAGAGCCGCGCTTCGCCCCGGGACGCACCGCGGGCGAGGTGGTGCGCGAGGGGCTCGCGGCGTGGGAGGCCGCGCGTCGTCGCCACGACGAGGCGACGCTCGTGCTGACCGAAGGTCGTGGGGATCTGGACGCTGCGCTCGCGATGCAGGCCGAGGCGGCGACGGTGGTCGAGCACCTCGGAGGCTGGGACGCCGACCACGTGGTGCCGGCGGCGTTGCGCGCGCTCGGAGCACCCGAGCCGGATCGTGTCGTGGACGGCATGAGCGGCGGTGAGCGACGCCGCGTCGCGCTCGCGCGACTGCTGGTGCAGGCCCCCGATCTCGCGATCCTCGACGAGCCCACCAACCACCTCGACACCGACGCGATCGAGCAGCTCGAGAACTGGTTGCTCACACGCTTCCGTGGCGCGGTGCTGCTCGTCACCCACGATCGGTACCTGCTCGACCGCGTGACCGACGAGACCTGGGAGCTCGACGCGGGCAAGGTGCACGTCTACGACGGCGGCTGGAGCGCGTACCTCGAAGCGAAGGCGGAGCGCATGCTCCTCGCCGAGCGCCAGGAGTCGAACCGCCAGAACTTCCTCCGCAAGGAGCTCGATTGGCTCCGGCGCTCTCCGTCCGCGCGGAGCACCAAGCAGAAGGCGCGCATCGGTCGCGCGCACGAGGCGCTCGCCGAAGAAGGCCCGCGCCGCGAGCGCACCGCGTCGCTCGCGCTCCAGCAGACGCGACTCGGCAAGACGATCCTCGAGCTGAAGAAGGTCGACCTGACGATCGGTGGACGCACGCTCGTGCGGCAACTCGACTTCGTGCTTCAGAAGGGCGACCGCGTCGGCATCGTCGGTCCGAACGGCGCGGGCAAGACGACTCTGTTGCGTGCGGTGACGGGTGAGCTCGCGCCGTCGTCGGGGCAGGTCGTGGTCGGCCCGAGCACCCGCTTCGCATACTTCGATCAGACGCGCAGCGGGCTCGTCGACGAGCTCTCGATCCTCGAGAACGTCGCGGACAAGAAGGAGAAGCTGACGATCGGCGATCGCACGATGGACGTGCGCACGTACCTGTCGCGCTTCCTCTTCGCGCCCGATCGCATCCGCGAGAAGGTCGGCAACCTGAGCGGAGGCGAGCGCGCGCGCGTGCGGCTCGCGCAGCTCCTGCTGGAGCCGGCGAACGTGCTCCTGCTCGACGAGCCGACCAACGACCTCGACGTCGCGACGCTCGGAGCGCTCGAGGAGATGCTGCTCGAGAGCGACGCGACCGCGCTGGTGGTCAGCCACGACCGCTACTTCCTCGATCGGGTGTGCACCGCGATCTTGGAGATCGATCCGAAGGGCGACGGAACGCCGATTCGCTGGGAAGGCAGCTACGACACCTACCGTCGGCTCAAGCAGGCGCGCGAGGTGGAGCAGGCCGGACGCGAGAAGGCGATGCGCGAAGCGTCGAAGGAGAAGAGCGCCGCGGAGACGAAGGCGAGCACCCCGCCGAAGCCGAAGGCTGGCCTCTCGTCGAAGGAGAAGCGTGAGCTCGAAGGCCTGATGGACGCGATCGAAGCGGCGGAGACGCGCACGGCGGAGCTCGACGCGCTGCTCGCGGATCCCACGACCTACGCACAGCGTTCGGCGGAGGTCCCGAAGCTCACCGCCGATCGCGACGCCGCGCACGCCGAGGTCGAGCGTTTGATGGCGCGCTGGGAGGAGCTCGAAGCGCGCAAGTGAGCGCTTCGAGCTCTCGGTTCGATCCCTCGTAGAAGAGCTCGAAGCGCCTGTGAGCGCTCGGGGCTCTCACGTCGATCACGGATCGTAGAAGAGCGAGTAGACCGGGTTGGTGCCGGTCATTCCGTCCGCGAAGACGGTGTTGCCCGCGTTGATCTGGATCCGCGCGCGCTGGATCCCGCCGCCGATGCTGGTGCCCGTCGCACACGCGCCTTCGGTGTCGTCGTCGTTGCACGTGAAGCGGTTGTAGACGTCGGGCGTGTGCGTGTCGGAGTAGAGCTCGAAGACCGCCGGACGCTCGTTCGAGGCGGCGCCGTAGAAGAACAGGTGCTCGCCTTCGAGGAACGAGCCGCTGCCCTGGCACGAGCCGCTCTGCCCCGCCGCGCCGACCGCCACGCCGCCGAACCCGATCACCGTGCCACCCCCGCGGATGTCGAGCGCGACTCCGCACCGATCCTCGGCTGCCGTCGTGATCTGCACGTTGATCGTGTAGTCGCCGGTCGCGCTCGAACCGTACGGCTCCACGAGCAGGAACACGCGCGTGGTCGAGAAGCTCGAGCCGATGCGGTGCAGCCACACGCGGCTCCACGTCGTCGAGCCGAGGTTCGAGTCGTCGTTGCAGCCGAGGCCGCCCAGATCGAAGTCGCCGCAGGTGCGGGCGACCGCAAGCACGGTGTCCACCGTCGCGCCCTGGGTGTCGATGCGCACGTCCCAGTTGCCCGACGGGATGTCGACGTAGTGGATCGCGTCGGGCGACGAGGTCCGCGCGGCGCCGCCGATCGCGCTGCGCATGCCGCTGCTCGTCTGGCAGAGCGTGTCGTAGTCGTCCGTGAGCCCCACGAAGGTACCCGTGATCGATCCGGTGTTCGCGGCGAGCACCACCGGCGTCGCGCTTTCGCAATCGTCGGGCAGATCGTTCTCGCACTCGTCGCTCTCGTCGACGTCGCCGTCGCAGTCGTCGTCCTCGCCGTTGCAGAGCTCCGGCGCGCCCGGGTAGACGTTCGGGTCGGTGTCGTCGCAGTCGTCGCCGCCGCAGCGCCCGTCCGCCGAGACCGCGAAGCCGTCGTCGTCGTCGTCGCGCGGCGGGTTCTGACAGCCGACGCCGGGCTCGCAGAAGTCTTCCGTGCACGCGTTGCCGTCGGCGCAGTTGATCGCCATCGCGCCGAGACAGCCGCGCGCGGGATCGCAGCGCCCACCTTCGAAGCAGACGCCGTCGTCGCAGAGCGCGTCGTTCGGCGTTCGCGAGCACCCACGCGCCGGATCGCACGTGTCCACCGTGCAGCTCACGCCGTCGTCGCACGCGGCGTCGACGGGCATGTTGACGCAGCCGACGCCGGGCTCGCAGCGGTCCGACGTGCAAGGCACACCGTCGTCGCAGGTGGGCGCCGTGCCCGCCGAGCAGCCCGTGCGCGCGTCGGGGGCCGCGCCGCCGCAGACCTCCTCGCCGTTGCACGCGTTCCCGTCGTCGCAGTCGGCGTTCGTCGCGCAGCGCTCCGAGATGCAGCCGCGCGTGGGGTTGCAGCGCTCGCCGAGCCCACAGAGCGCGTCGTTCGGGACGAAGCGGCACACGTCGCCCACGCACGAGTCGTCGGTGCACGCGACGCCGTCGTCGCAGCCCGCGCCGCAACCACCGCCTCCGTCGCCACCGTCCCCGCCGCCGGGGCCCGCGTCGACGAGCTCGTCGTCGCCGAGGCGTCCAGGGTCGGTGTCGACGAGCGCGCTGCAGCCGAAGCCGAGCGCGACGAACGAGAGAACGAAGAGATTCGAAGCGCGTACGAGGATGGACATCAGAAGCTCCTCCGCACGAGGACGCCGCCCGCGTTCGGGCCGGCGATGGGGGCCACCTGGGTCGTCTGCGCGGTGTCTTCGCCGCGATCCCAGAGCAGGAAGAAGACCGTGGCGCCGGCCGCCAGCACCGTGGTGACGGCGAAGACGTCGGTCGCGATGGAGAGCCGCGAGGCACGCCGATCCGCGTCGCGTCCGTCCGCGCGCGCTTCGTTGCGCTCCGCCGCGGTGGGCGCGCTCATGCTTCGCTCGACGGCGTCGTCGAAGTCCGACTCCGCGCCGAGGGCGGCGACCCCGAGCCCGATCGTGGTCCCGAGCAGCACCACCGTGGCCGCGCCAGCCGCGATCGTCGGCGCGTCGAAGTGGAGGCGGCGTCCTCCTCCGGCGTCGTCGTCGAACGCATCCTCGGTGACTTCGTCGTCGTTCGCGTCGGCTTCCGTGCCGTTCGAGACGTCGGCGTCGAGCACCTCGGGCGGCGGCGTCACCACCTCCGGCGCCGCGGGCACGAGCGTCACCGTCAGCTCGACCCGGTCGCCACCTCGCACCTCGACGTCGCGCGTCTCGGTGCGGTGACCCGCGAACGAGACCTCGACCCGATGCGTGCCGCGCGCGAGCTCGATCGGCTCCAGCACGGGCGCGGTCCGCATGACGTTTCCGACGCGCACCGTCGCGCCCTCGGGCTGCACGCGCACGAAGACCTCGCCCACCTGCTGCCGCAGCCGCCGCACCGCCGTGCGCACCTCGCGTTGCTGCTCCGGGCTCGCGTTCTCGGCCTCCGCGAGGAAACGCTCGAAGTGATCGAGCGCTTCGAGGGGCCGCTCGAGCCGCTCGTAGCAGTTGGCCATGTTCACGCGGACGCTCGGATGCGGAGCGATCCGGTAGGCCTCCTGAAACGACGCGAGCGCCTCTTGGAATCGCTCGGCCGCGTACGCCTCGACACCACGTTGGAAGGCCGCCCGCGCTTGCGCACGTTCGGCTTCGGTCTGCGCCGAAGCGATCGACGGCCGCGCGAGAGAGGGCAGCACGAGCACGATGCTCGCGAAAGCCAAGAGAAGAACCCGAAACATCCGCACCTCCGGCCGCCCGGGAGCGACCACGAGCCGACCCGAGCCGGCTCGACCACCTAGCTGGCTGCTGAAAGACTCACGCGCGCGCTTCGCGCGACCATTACTCCGCCTCGCGCCATCCTCACGCTCGAAAATGCCCCACATTTCCTCGGTTCGAGGACGCGCGATCCGAAGCACTGGACCCCACGAATCACATCACGTGTGTTTTTCAGCAGCCTGCTAGCGCGACGCGCCCGTCGCGAGCGAGCAGGATACGAACGCGCGTGAACGTCCGTCAAACACGGGGCGCGGGCGACGCACGAGCGGCAAGGCGACGACCCCGCTCGGTTGCCTCGGGTCCATCGACGCCGACACGTCTCGCGAAAGCGGGCGCCGCCGTGCGACGCTCGGAGCGTGCGCCTCCTGCTCGCGTTCGCGTTCGCCCTCACGTTCGCCTGCCCCGCGCTCGCGCAGAGCACGGGCTCGAGCTTCGGCAGCAGCGACTGGGGCTCGACCTCGAGCGGCGGCGGAGGTTTCTCGAGCAGTGGGTCGAGCGACTTCTCTACCGGGTCGGCGGGGTCAGCCGCCGACTTCTCGAGCGGTGGCTTCGACGCTTCGTCGAGCACGGGCGGCTCCGGAGCGCGCGGGCCGATCGACTACGCGATCGGAGGCACGTTGTTCGCCATCCTCGTGCTCGGCATCGGCTGGGCGTGGTGGAGCGCGGCGCGCGAGATCCGAGACGAAGCGGACCCCGGACTGATCGACGTGGCGCTCGTCTCGATCGCGTTGGGCGGCACGGCGCGAACGCGGATGCAGCGGCGGCTGCCCCGCATCGCGCGCGGGCTCGGCAGCACCCGCGCGCGATACGACGCGCTCCGCGAGGTGATCTCGTCCTTGCGCGACTCGAAGGAGGCGTGGGTCTACGGGCGCATCGTCGATCACCTCCCACGCGCCGCGGGGCACGCACGACGCGATCTCGAGCGCCACGCCGCCGAGCTCCGCGCGCGTTATCGACACGAGCTGCTCCGCGGCACCGACGCGCGCGCGACCGAGCGCTCGGCGCCGGAGCCCACGCGACGCGCGGAGGAGGGCGACGGGCTCGTCGTGGTGTCGCTGGTGGTCGCTGCGCGCGACACGATCGAGGACGCGCGCACCGTCTCGGTGGAGCGGCTCGATCGTCTGCTCCAGCGCCTGCGGGAGATCCCCATCGACCGCCTCGTCGCGCTCGAGGTCACGTGGTCGCCCGCGAGCGACCGCGATCGGCTCTCCAGCGCGGAGCTCGAGGTCGTCTACCCCGAGATGGTTCGCCTCGTCGATCGGCCGCTCGGGCGCGTCACCTGTGCGTCGTGCGGGGTCGTGAGCACGGCGGAGCTCGCGACGTGCCCTTCGTGTGGCGCGCCGCGCCCGGCGTCGCCTCCAGCCCGAGGACCCGCCGCCGAAGCCGCGCGCGAGGACGCTCCGAAGTCACTGCGCGAGATCATGCGCGCCAAGCGTGGGACTTCGTGAGGCGCGCTCGACGTGACGGGTGCGATGACTCCCCCGCCGACGATGATGCCGCTCACGCTCCGCGATTGAGTCGTCTCACCCCAGGCGTGATGCTCGGGGGGCGATGAAGATCTCCAAGATTCACCACGTGGCCTACCGCTGCAACGACGCCAAAGAGACCGTCGAGTGGTACGGCAAGCACCTGAAGATGGACTTCGTCCTCGCGATCGCGGAGGACCGCGTACCCTCCACGAAGGAGCCCGATCCGTACATGCACGTCTTCCTCGACGCGGGGAACGGCAACGTGCTCGCGTTCTTCGAGCTGCCGACCAAGCCCAAGATGGGCAAGGATCCGAACACCCCGGAGTGGGTGCAGCACATCGCGTTCGAGGTGCCCGATCGCGAGACGCTCCTCGCGTTTCGCGCGTCGCTCGAGGC
>JALOQC010000081.1 GCA_025453555.1 Myxococcota bacterium
GTCGCGCATGCGCCTGCTCGACGAGCGCGCGTTCGAGAGCCCGCTGGACGCGATCCTCGCGCTCGGAGATCCTCACCTCCGCCGCTGCGCGCGCCTCACTTACGGCGCGCGTTGGCCCCGCGAGCACGCCCGGTCCGCGGGGTCAGCCGCGGACGATCGCGACGACGCCATGGTCCCGCTCTACGAACGCCTCCGCTTCTTGCGCAGCGTGCCTCTGTTCCGCGAGCTCGGCAGCGACGACGTGCTCCAGCTCGCCGAGCGCGTGGAGCAGCTCGAGCGCCGCCAGGGCGAGCTCGTGTTCGCCAAGGGCGATCCGGGCGAAGACCTCTACCTCGTCGTGCGCGGCCGCGTCGCGATCGTCGACGGCGACACCACGCTCACCGAGCTCGGCGAGCGCGAGCTCTTCGGCGAGCTCGCGGTGCTCGATCACCAGACCCGCAGCGCCGACGCGCTCTGCACCTCCGACACCGTGCTCCTGCGCCTTCGCGGCGCAGACGTCGACGAGCTCCTCGAGCGTCGTCCGAAGGCCATGCGCGAGATCGTCCGCGTGCTCGCGCGCCGCCTGCGCGAGAGCGGTCGCCGCCGCCCCGAGTGATCGCCGACCTCCGTGGCGATCGTTCGCCGCAGCGCGCGTGCGACGCGGTCCGTCGTCGAGGTCGGCACGCGCACCCGCGCTCGTCGTCGAGGTCGGCACGTGCACCCGCGCTCGTCGTCGAGGTCGGCACGTGCACCCGCGCTCGTCGTCGAGGTCGGCACGCGCACCCGCGCTCGTCGTCGAGGTCGGCACGCGCACCACACGCTCGTCGTCGAGGTCGACACGCGCACCCGACTCGCCGAGGTCTGCGGCGCCCACGCGCTCGCCGAGGTCAGCGCGCGCGCACCACGAGCTCGTCGCCCTCGGGCTCCACCGCGTACACCGGACACGATCGACCGCGACCCACGGCAGTGCGCACCTCGCCGCTCGCGAGCTCGATCTCCCACTCGTGTGACGGGCACACGATCACGTCGCCCCGCACGCAGCCCTTCGCGAGGCTCGCCCCGCTGTGCGGGCACGCGTCCTCGAGCGCGAACGGCCGCCCCTGGCCGTCGAGCCCGACCACCACGTCGTAGGGCGGGTGCTTCACGCGCACGAGCGAGCCGTCCGCGACCACCGCGAGCTTCACGCGCGCGATCTCGCTCAACCCGCCGCTCCGTTCGCGCGTGGCTCGCCGCGATCGTTCGCAGAGACGGCCTCGGACGCGACGTGCTCTCGTGCCGTCGCCCGACGCCCGCCCGCGATCCGATCGCCGCTCACGACGGAGCGTCCCGCGAGGCCAGCATCGCGAGCAGCCCGCCGACCGCGTCGGTGACGAGGCCCACCCGCTCGCGCAGGTCGAGCGCCTCCAAGATCGCTTGCCGGGTCTCCGGCACCGCGACGAAGCGATCCGCGATCGTGTCGGCCACCTTCGACGCGCCTTCGGCGAGCGAGGTGCCGAGCTGGAACTCGGGATGTTGCTGCCGCACCACCTGCGCCACCTGGGTCGCGCACGCCATCAGCGCTTGCAGCTCGCCCATCGGGACGTCGACGTTCGTCGGCTCGAGCACCGTCGCCTTCGCGGTCCGGAACGGCAACGACTCGTCGTGGATCTCGTCGAGGCTCACGCGATGTAGACCTTGCAGCAGCACGTCGTGCGTGCCGTCGCGCTGCGCTTCGTGCGCCACGATGCGGCCGACCCCCGCGATGGTGCGGATCGCGGGTCGCCCTTCGTACGCGGCCTCGAAGCCGGGCTGGAGCAGCGTCACCGCGAACGCGCGTGGGCCCTTCGTCACGCAGTGCTCGATCATCGCGCGGTAGCGCGGCTCGAAGAGGTGCAGCGGCAGCACGCTCCCCGGAAAGAACACCACGCGCGGGAGCGGGAACACCGGGAGGTTCTCGAGCTCCTCCGGCGCGTCGTCCGCGTCGCCCGCGAACGCGACGCTCACCGCACGCGCGCCGTGCTCGCGCTCGCCCCGCGCCGTCATGCAGGTCGGCGAGAGATCGAGCGCACAACCGGCGGCCTTCGCGCCGAGGTGTCGAACCAACGCGTCGGCCACCTTCGCGCCGAGATCTTCCTGCAAGATCAGCCGCCGCGCGAAGCACTGGACGACGCGTGCGAGCGCGCCGAGCCCGACCACCCGATCCCCCGGCAGATACCCGACGTGCGCGACGCCGCTCGCGGGCAGCAGGTGATGCGGGCACATCGTCGTCACGCTCACGTCCGTCACCACCACGAGCCCGGGCGCGTCGCTCGCGGTGGCGTCCGCGAGGATCACCGCCGGATCTTCCGCATAGCCGGTGAGCAGCTCGTGCGCGTAGGCCTCCGCGACTCGACGTCCCGTGTCACGCAGCTCGGGATCGCTCTGTGGCGGGTGTCCGAGCGCCGCCAGGAACGCGTCGATCGCACGCGCCGCCGCCTCGACGTCGACGCTCACGACGCCCTCCCTCTCGCGTGCGTGTGGGACGCTCTTTCCATGTCGGCGATCGTAGCCCATTCGCGCCGACGACTGCGCAGGACTTCTCACGTGGGAGCGGGCGCTCAGCTGCTCCAGAGCACCCGAACCGCGCGCGGCAGACCGGGCTGTTCGATCACGTCGCAGTCCCCGCACGCGGTCGGGAAGCGATCGCCTTCGCACTCCGCGCACTCGGCGAGGACCGTCACCATCGCCGTGAGCTCCTCGCGGAGCTTGCGGAGCTTCGCGATCTTCTCCTGCATCGCGGTGATCTGACGCGTGACGATCTCGGTGATCTCCGTCGACGCCTCGCGTGCGGTGGCGTAGCGGCTCTTGAGCTCGAAGAGCTCCTTGATGTCTTGGATCGAGAGCCCCGCCTCGCGCAGATCGAGCGCGAGCTGGAGCTTCCGCAGCTCACCGTACGTGAACATGCGGCGCCCTCCCGCGCGCTCGCGCGGACGGATGAGCCCCTCCTGTTCGTAGAAACGCACCGTCCGGAGCGTGCTGTCGCAGAGGCGCGCCATGTCGCCCGTCGTGAGCACGGGCTCGTCCTCGTCGACGACTTGCAGATGAGAATGGCCGTCGTTGCGTTCCACGGTGTCGGGTTCCAATCGCGGTCGCTCCTCGCTCGGAGCGTCGTCAGGTCGGTACGGTCGAGGATCGGAGTGCCGATCGTCGAGCGGATGGTCGATGCAGTTCGTCGATTGCAGTCGTCGATGCAGGTCGTCGAGACGGGTCTCGTGTCGACGTCGGCGGGCAGTCCGTCCTGCCAGGAGGCCCCCGCTCGAACCTCTGGTGTATGGGGAGGGCAGATAAAGCGTCAAGGCACGCAACTGGCGCTCACGGCGGCCGAGCACCCCCGCATCGACCCGGACCCCGAGCGCCGTCCCCGGACGCCGCCCGTCGATCCGGGGCTCGCGAACCCGTTTCCTCGGGGTCTTCGGAAGAGACCCCCTCCGCTGGCGAAGGCGAGCGGAGCCCAACCGACCGTCCAGGAGAGCCGTCATGACCACCGTCCGCCGCCCCGATCTCGCCGTCCAGTCCCGCGTCACCACCCCGCGCACCACCGAGGCGCCCGCCGCCGATCGCTTCCGCGAGGCCCTCGGCCGCAGCGCCAGCCAGTTGGTCGCGGGCGTCGAGCAGGTCGCCAGCTTCGTCCCCGGAGGTCCCGTCGTGACGGCCGCCATTCGTGGCGCGGCTGGCGGGACCAGCGGGGTCGGCAGCTCCAGCCAGGGCCTGAGCTCGAGCCCGGAGACCTCCGGCGGCGCAACCTCCGGCGCGGCCGGCGCCGGTACGGAAGGCTCGGCGGTGGGATCCCTCGCGGATCAGTCGAACCAGGCGATGCAGCTCCTCGAGCTCCAGCACGCCCTCGCGATGGAACAGCAGCGCGTCCAGACGATCTCGAACGTGATGAAAGCGCGCCACGACTCGAACAAGGCGGTGATCGGCAACCTCCGCTGAAGCAGACGCGGTCCGTGCGCGCGCCGAGTCTGGCGCGCGAGCCGGGCCTCCCTCTTCGAGCCTTCCTTTCGCTTCTCCCCTCTCGGCTCGGGCGCGTCTTGCGGTTCGCGAGGCGCTTTCGGTAACCTCATCAGGAGTCCACGATGTCCTCGTCGATCAAACCGCCCGGTAGCGGCGGACCCAAGCCCGTCGATCCGGTGGGCGCGTCCAAGGACGCGGAGCGCAGTGACCGCGCGCGTGCGGAGCGTTTCGAGGAGGCCCTCGAAGCTTCCCGCGCCCCGTCGACCACGGCGGCGTCGAGCACGAGCCCGGTCGCGGGCGTCGCCGCCGACTTGCAGGCGGGTCGCATCGACGGCGCGACTGCGATCGATCGCCTCGTGGCGGACGTGCTGAACGGCCCGATGGCGGCGGGGCTCGACGCCCGCGCCCGTGCGGCGCTCGAGACGCACCTCCGCGCGTCGCTCGAAGACGATCCGAATCTGGCCGCGCTGGTGCGCGACCTCGAAGGCTGAAGACCCCGCACGTGCGCGCCCGCGCACCCTGACGATGCCCCACACCCCCTCCGTCCGTGGACGCGCGATCCGCAGCGCCTGGTTTCTCTCCTGCTCCGGCACGCCCGCGCGACGGACGGTACGTCCGACGATCGTTCGCGCCACCTGGGTCGCGGCGCTGATCCTCACGACGGCGTCGCCTTGGAGCGCCCGCGCGCAAGAGGGCGAGCCGATCGAGATCAACCCGCCCGCCGAGGAAGCCACGGCGGTGGCGGAGGTCTCGGCGACGACCCCCGTCGCGATGCAGCGCATCTACATGGTGTCGACCGCCGTCGATCCAGAGCTCGAAGCGCTCTCGGGTCGCGTGGGTGCCGCCGCGCGTGCCGCTCTGCGTCGCGTGCCGAGCGCAGACTGGCAGCGAGCAGACCAACGCTACCTCGGCTACGACGACAACACGCTCGAGAAGCTCCGGGTCGCGCGCGAGAAGCTCGAGCTCGGCCGCACCGCATACCTCGACCTGCGCCTCGACGAGGCGACGGTCCTCCTCCGCGACGCGGTGGAGAACTTCGACCAGGCGATGTCGGCGCTCGAAGATCCGACCGACCTCGGGCAGGCACTGCTCTTCCTCGGCGCCGTGCAGGTGTACAACAACGATCGGCGCGGCGCGCAGCGCACGTTCGAGCGGCTCCACATCCAGATGCCGCACATCCAGCCCGATCCCAACGTCTTCGCGCCCGACGTGGTCGAGCGCTACGAGCAATCGCGGATTCGTACCAACGACGCGCAGATCACGGTGGAGAGCGACCCGCCGGGCGCGGTCGCCTACGTCGACTTCATCCCGCGCGGGCTCTCGCCGGTCACCGTCGGCGATTTGCCGCGCGGCGAGCACACCATCCGCGTGGTCGCTCCCGGTTCGACGCCGTACATCGAGAACGCCGAGAGCGGCGGACGTCGCGGACCCGCGACCGTGAGCGCGTTCTTGCTTCCGGTCGAAGGCAACGAGGGGCTCGCGGCGGCGGTCGCTGGGATCGCGGGCAGCGAGCTTCGATCGGCGGACGGAGCGGTCGGCGAGGTCGCGCGCATCCTCGACCTCGACAAGATCGGGGTCATCCGCGTCGCGTACGGCGAGTCGCAGGAGTCGATTCGACTCGAGCTCGTGATCTTCGACGCGCACTCGGGGCGCCGCGTGCTGCGTGGTGAGGTCGTCGCGCCGCGAGCGCTCGGCGAGCTCGAGGACGTCGTGACGCGCGCCGTTCAGCAAGCGGTCGAGAACGCGCTCAACCCGCAGGTCGGCCAAGACGGTGAGACGCCCATCGCGATCGATCTGACGCCCGAGGTTCCCGACGAGCCGGAGCCGCGCGATCCGCTCTACAAGAAGTGGTGGCTCTGGGCCGCGGTCGGCGGGGTCGTCGTGGTCGGCGCGGTCATCGGCATCGCGGTGGCGGCCAGCGGTGGGTCGGACGTCGGTCAAGACACCGGCGGACAGGTCGTCTTCCAGTTCTGAGCGCGATGCGCGCCCCTTCGGCTCTCGCACGGTGTGCGGCGAACACGCCCCGTCGGTCGGCGCGCGTTCGGTCGGCGCGCGTTCGGTCGGCGCGCGTTCGGTCGGCGCGCGTTCGGTCGGCGCGCGTTCGGTCGGCGCGCGTGTCCGCGCGTCTTGGGTCGGCGCGTCTTGGGTCCGCGCGTCTTGAGTCGCCGCGTCTTGAGTCGCCGCGTCGCGGGGCCGGTGGCCCTCGGAAGGTGGGCTCCGAAGCGTGCCGCGCCGTGGGGGCGTGGGGTCGCCTCGTCGGCATGTGGATGATCGCGTGCGCCTCGACGGTCGCGTGCACCACGAGCGAGCCTCGGAGCGCGCCGCCGCCGCCCGAGCCGTTGCCGGAGCTTCCTCCGCTCGACGAACCGAGCGCGGTGGTCGCGGACGATCTGCCGCCGCCCGTGCCCGATCTGACGTGGCGGCTGACGCCCGCGTTCGCCGACGATCCCGACTACGGATCGAGCACGGCCGAGCCTGCGCGTCGCATCGTGTACCGGATGTCGTTGCTCGTTCCCCGAAGTCAGGGTGACAACGAGACGGGCGTCGCGGGTCCGACCGCCGAGCTCTACGTGGACGTCGCGCGCGATCGGCTGCGGGCGCGCTTCGGTGGCAACGGTTGGCCCGTGCACGCGGGCGCCGAGGTGCGGCTCCGGCGAGACACGCCCGGCGTCTACCTGCTCGACGGCGAAGGAGGACGCCCGCTCGGACCGGGCCAGCTCGCGCAGTGGTTCGAAGGTGGGCGGCCGCGCACCTCGCCCTCGTTTCGCATCGCGACCCCGCCGACGACCGAACAGTCGGGGCCGGGCGATCTGCTGTGTCGGCTCATCGCGGAGTGGACCAACAACGCGCCCGACTCGCTCGCGCGTCGTTGTGGGGAGGGAGGCTCGCCGCCGAGCTTTCGGGTGGGGCTCTGGCGTGCGGAACGAACGGCGGACGTGGGCGTGGAGCTGCCGCGCTCGCAGCTCCGTGCCGACCACGTCGATCCTCCCACGCCGGTGCCGCCATCGACCAGCCGCGCGTTCTTGCCGCCCGCGATGATGGCGCGCTTCGAGCCGGGTCGAGAGCGCAGCGGCGTGGAGCTGGATCCCTCGACCTCGGGCGAGGCGCCGGGCGAAGGGCTCTTGGTGGAGAACCGTGGTCCGACGCGGACGCTCGTCACGATCGAAGGCACGCCCATCGGGTGGGTCGACGCCGGCGCTACCGCGCACTTCGTGGGGCTCCGACCGGGCATGTACGAGGTCGGTGGGATGCGGCCCTTCGGCTTGCAGGCGGCGCGGGTGCGACCGGTGCGTGTGCCGGGTCGCGTTCGGCTCCCACGCTGAGCGGTGGTTCGCGGTCCGGGTTGCACAGCCTTCGCCGCCCGCACGTTTCGCATGCGGTCAGCGTCGACCTCGGTCGTGGGCTCGCGAGCTCGTTCAGTCGGCGTTCTCGCGCGCGACGAACGCGTCGTACTCGGCGCTCTCCCAGAAGCGGCGCTCGCTGCGTTCGCGCGCTTGCCGTCCGAGGGTCTCCATCACTTGCTCGAACACCTCGAAGCGAACGGTGAACGAGTAGTAGTCGCTGTCGCGCACGTCGCCGAAGAGCTCGAGCGCGCTGCGAACTGCTTCGCGGTCGTTCGGACGCACGCGTAGATGCGCGCCCCAGCCCGGCGCATCCTTCTCTTCGATCACCTCGACCGCGGTGCCGATGGGGTTGAAGAAGAGAAAGACCGACTCGGCCTCGAGCCGCCACAGGCCGTGCTCTTCGTCGGGGGCGTGCCAGCGCATCGCCTCGAAGCGGTGGCGAAGGACCTCTCCGAAGTATGCGCCGCAGATCGGCGCGACCAGTCCGAGCAGCTCGTCGCTCTCGGCTTCTCCGGAGGTGGTCTTCGTCTTGCGTTTGCCGGGGCGGACCTTCTCGCCCGCCGCGAGCGCGCGGTGGTTCTTCGCGTAGTGATCGAGGATGGGCAGGGTCTCGGGCTCGAAGTCGAGCTCGACGCCGACGGTGGCGAGGACGGACGCGCGGCACGCGGTGGCGAGATCGAGGACGGTTTGGGGCACGCTCATGGGTCGCCGAGTCTGAGCCGCCGGGCGCGGAGCGCAACAGCCGACCGGGTGGGGCGGCGATCGTGCGGGAGCTGCGGCGAAGTGCCGCGTTTGCCGGGACAGGAGCGTTCGGATCGTGATACCGATCCGCGCGCGCGGCGGGGCGCGGGAGGAGGTCGGGTGCGGGTGCCGACGGAGGAGTTCGTCTACGACGGTCGTGAAGGCCAGACGCGCCGAGAGACGGTGCACGTCCCGGCCGGTGCGGGCTTGCGCACGTTGAGCGTGCACCGCGTCGTCAACGTCGCCACCGATCCGAGCCTGCGCGCGGCTGCGCTCGACGGAACGCTGCACGCGCTCGAAGGCGCGGCGCTCGCGATCTCGTTCGTCTTCCACGACCCGCAGGCGCATCGCTTCGCGCTCGTGGTGCCGGCCGCGCTCGCCCACACGGCGCTCGCGGAGCGCGCCGCGCTGCTGCAGCGCCTGGCGAGCGACACCGCGCATCGGGTGCCTCCGTACGTCGCGGACGCGCACGTGGTGATCGGCAGCGAGGGGCTCCGCGCGTACCTCGAGGGCGATCGTACGCGCAGCGCGGCGCTCGCGGAGCGCGAGGGGCGCGTGGAGTCGCGCGAGGCGGACATCGCGCGGCGCGAGCGGCGCCTCGCGGAGCTGGAAGAGCGCGAGCGTCGGATCGCCGAGCGCGCGGAGGCGATCACGCGACGCGAGGACGAGCTTCGCCTCGAGGCGGAGCGGACGGAGGCGGCGGCGCGCGAGCTCGCGCAGCGCGAGGGCGCGCTCGACGAACGCTTCGAGCGTCTGCGCGAGCGTGAGGAAGCGGCGGCGCGGCCGGTCGCGCGCGCGGGGGAACGAGATGTCGCGCGCACCGATCCCGCGATCGTGTCCGCACCCGCGGATCTCGCGGCGGTCGAGATGCTCGACGATCCTCGCGACGTCCCCGTGGCGGGCATCGCGCTCGTCGAGTCGGCGCTCGACGGCGACGACGAGTTCGGTGACGTCGGTGCGACCGCGTCGGAGCTCGAGGTGGGAGAGCTGGCGGAGCTCGAGGTGGGGAGGGGCCCGGAGCTGATCGGCGCCGAGCTGCTCGAGGACGCGGACGACGACGACGACGACGCGGAGGAGCTCGACGCGAGCTCGGGCGAGCTGGACGCGGACGACGACGCGGAGGAGCTCGACGACGCGGACGAGCTCGAGGCGGACGACCTCGAAGAGGACGTCGAGGACGACGCGGAGCCGGAGCCCACCGTGATTCACCGCGAAGAAGCGGCGCCCGTGCACAAGCGGCCCCGCGGGAGCGTGGCGCCGCCGGAGAGCTTCTTCGACGATCCCGTGCTCGAGATGAGCGCGCGGCTCGGCAGCGAAGGCGTGTGGCTGCACGCGCGGCTCGGCGAAGGTTACGAGGACGCCTTCCAGGGCGAGGTCGATCTGCTCGTGCAGTACGTCGCGGTCGACGAGGTGCCGGTGGTGCTCCTCACGCTCGTCGATCCGCGTGAGCCGCGCCCCTACGCGCGCCGCGCGGCGCTCGATCCGAACGACGACGACGACCGCGCGATCCTCGAGGCGTTGCGCGACGACTTCCGCGTCACGGTCGGACTCTACTCGCCGGACGGACGCTTCGAGCGCACGCGCGAGGTCGCGGCTCCCGAACGGCGCACGAACCTCACGATGATCCTCGAGCGCGCGAACCGCGCGGAGGGGCGCCTCGATCCGGTGACCGCGCTGGAGCGCGCGCTCGCCGCGCCGCCGCCCCTTCAGCTTCGAGGTCATCCCTTCGACGACGCGCCTCCCGCGAAGAACGCCAAGGAGGCCGCGAACGCGGTTGCGACGCTGACCAAGTGGGCCACGCCCGCCAAGCTCGATCTCGCGCTGCTCGCGCTCTCGATCCCGCGCCAGCGCGTGGACGACGCGTTCCGGCGGATCCTGGAGGAGGCGGTGCAGCACGGCGTCGCGTTGCCCTCGAACCTGGTGAGCCGCGCAATCTCGCTCGGCGTGTCGGCCGAGCCGGGCGAGCTCGTGCTCCAGCTCGTGGATGCCTTTCGCGGCACCGCGCGCCTGCCCGATCGTGGCGGGCTCGGCGCGGACGGAGTGGTGCGCAACTGGGAGCAGCTCATCGCGCTCGCGAGCGAGCTCGAGGTCGCGCTGCCGTCGGAGGCGCACGACGCGGCGTGGGAGGACATCCGCGCGGTGCGTGGTGAAGCCGCGGCGCCGAAGGAGGTCGCGCCCGAGGCGCTCGCCGACATGAGCTCGCGCGACGTCGCGGCGCTTCTCGATCATCCGCGGCTGCGGCGTGCGGCGGCGCTCGAGCTCTGCCGTCGTGGGGAGCCCGATCAGGTGTCGGCGGTGTTCGGCGCGGTGCGGAAGATGCCGCGCGACGAGGTGCTGGAGGTCGCGCCACGACTCATCGCGCTCGGCGAAGCGGCAGCGGACGCGCTGATCGACGGACTCACCGCGCGCAAGACCTTCGTGCGTCAGGCCGCGACGCTGGCGCTCGGCGAGCTGAAGCTGCGGCGCGCGATCGGCCCGCTCGTGCACCTGCTGCAGACGGAGCCGAGCGAGGTCTGGTGGGAGGTCGCGCGAGTGCTCGCGGGCTTCGGGACGGCGGCGCTGCGGCCGATGCAGCGCGCGATGAAGGATCCGAAGGGCGCCGAAGAGCGCTTCTCGTACGCGCTCGTACACCTCGCGACGACGGAGCCCGAGAAGGTGCGGGCGCTCGAGTCCGATCCGCACGCGAAGGTGCGCGCGATCGCGATCGCCGCGATGACCCAGAAGCCGCTCGCCGATCGGCACCTCGCGCTCCTCGCACGTGGCGGGGACGAGGACGGCGTGCACGCCTTCAGCCGCCGCTTCTACGCGGCCACGAACGAGTCGTGACGACGCGTACCCCGACTACGCCTCGCCTCGCGCCTCGACGCACTCGACTCACGGGACGTCGTTGCTCGCGACCGACGAACCGCGCGAGCTCCGTGCAGCTCGGCACGTGGAGGCGCGGCGCACGCGGTGTGCGCTCCTGGATCGTGCGCGCCACGCGGGTGATCCCTCTCTGCTCACCGGCCCGACCCGCGGCGGTCCGCCCCCAACCGACACGATCAAGCTCTGCGACGCGCGTTCGCGAGTCGGCGGCTGACCTCGCCGACTCGATGGATCCGTGTGCGTGTCGGGGTTCCCATCCCTCGTTCGGGATGGACAAACGAAACGCAGGGCTCTAGAAACGAGGTTCGCGCATGCGGCTCGGCATCTTCAGCGACGTTCACGCCAACATCGAGGCCATGTCAGCCGTGATGCGTGCGTTCGAGGACGAAGAGATCGACGAGTACTACTGTCTCGGCGACGTCGTCGGCTACGGCGCGAGCCCGAACGAGTGCGCGGATCTCGTCCGCGAGACGGCGCGGGTCACCATCCTCGGCAACCACGACGCCGCCGTCGCGGGCCGGATGGACTACTCGTACTACTACGAGGCCGCGCGCCAGGCGCTCGACTTCCACGCGAACATCCTCTCGAAGCAGAACCTCGAGTGGCTCAAGGGCTTGCCCTACAAGCACGTGGTCGACGGCACGGGCGTCCACCTCTGCCACGGCTCGCCGCTTCGGCTCGAGGAGTTCGAATACATCTTCGCGCCCGAGCAGGCGCGCGAGTGCCTCCAGATCTGGGAGGAGCTCGGCGACATCACGCTCATCGGGCACTCGCACCTCTGCAAGGTGTTCAAGCTCCGGCCCGGTGAGGTCGAGGAGCTGCCCGCGATGGACTTCACCCTCGAGAAGGGCGCCAAGTACATCGTGAGCGTCGGAAGCGTCGGTCAGCCGCGCGATTACGACAACCGCGCGAGCTACACGACCTTCGACACCGACGAGCGGCGCTTCGCGTTCCGCCGCGTCGAGTACGACATCGAGAGCGCGGCCTCGAAGATCTTCAGCTCGAAGCTGGAGCGCAACTTCGGCCACCGGCTCTTCATCGGCGTCTGAGCTTCCTCGGTCTCTGATCGGGTCGCTCACACGCCGAGCAGGACCGCGTCCGCGGGCTGCCCGGTCGCGGCCTCGATCGCCTTCGCGTAGAGCTCGACCTGTACGACATAGTCGTCGGGGGCGCCGCCCGAGAGATCGGTCTTGTAGTCGACGACGGTCCAGCGCACGTCGCCGAAGGGATCGTCTTCGAGGAACGCGAGATCGACGACGCCCTCGACGAGGGTTCCGTCGGGGAGCTTGCGGTGCAGCGCGGTCTCGCGGCACACGCGGGTCGCGTTCGCGGCGCGTTGGAGCAACGGGTGCGCGAGCGCCGCGGAGACTGCCCCGGCGGCCGCGTCGATCTCGCTCGGGGTCGCGCCGAGCAGACGGCCGTGCGCGCGCGCGAGGGCCCGCGTGGCGCCCTCCGTCGCGTCGAAGGGGATCTCCGCGAGGATCGCGTGCACCAACGTGCCGAAGCGCGGACCGGTGGGGCGGCCTTCGTGCCACGAGCCGGTCGTCACCGTGACGACCTCGCGGCCTTCCTTCACGCGTTCGAGGGCGACCTCGCGCACCGTGCGCACCGGGAACGTCGGCACGCTCGCGCGCTCCACGAGGCTCGCGCGCGCCTTCGACCAACGCGCATGCGCGGCCACCGCCTGCGCGTGTCCTTTGCCCTTCGGATCGAGGAGCTTGCGGTGTCGAAGCCCCGAGAGCGGCTCGACGTCGAGTGGGAGCGCGTTCGGATCCCACCACGTCACGTCGAGCTCACCGCGGCGATGTCGACCTGGGCGCACGGGTGAGAACGGCGCCCCAGCCTTCTCGCGCGCCGCGATCACCTTCTCGTTGCGCACGCGGACGCTGTCGTCGCCGAAGCTCAGCGTCACGCCGACCACGGGCTCCGGCTGCGCGCCGCGCTCCGGGTACACGACGTCGTTGAGCGCGCTGGTCCACCACTTGAGCGCGCGGCCGTCGCCGAGGCCGGGCACCACGAGCAGCTCGCGCGCGCGGGTGGTCGCGACGTAGAGCAGGCGCGCGCGCTCCGCGACGTCGGCGCGCTTCACCTCCGTCGCGTGCTCGTTCAGCTCGCGCGGCACCGCACCGCAGAGCGGCACCGCCCAGAGGCCACGCGTCGAGTCCACGTAACGCGAGGGGCGCGCGTTCTCCGACTTCGCCGAGGGGTCCACGACGATCACGACCGGGAACTCGAGGCCCTTCGCGCGATGCACCGTCATCAGGCGCACGCCGTCCGCGCCTTCTTCGACGTAGGGCGCGTCACCGCCGCCTGCACGCGCGGCTTCGTCCTCGACCCAATCGGTGAAGGCGCGGAACGAGGTCGCGCCGCGTGCGTCGAAGCGGCGCGCGCGATCGACGAAGCGCGCGACGGAGGCGAGCGTCTGCCGTGGGGAGGGCCAGAACGCGAGGCCGGCGTGGGCGCGCGTGGCGTCGAGGAAACGCGAGAGGGTGTCGGCGAAGGGGCGTTCGTTGCGCGTGTCGTGCAGCGCGCGGAGCAAGGAGAGCGCGTCGGCGATCGCGTCGTTCGTGGCCAGCTTCGTGGGGCTCGTCGTGCTGCCGTTCGCGACGTTCGTTGCGCGCGAGACGCCGCTCTTGCCCGCGGAGGATGCGGTGCTCGTCGTGCTCGCGGTGGTGCTCGCGGTCGTGGTGCTCGCGCTCGCGCTCGAACCACGCGGCTCGCGGCCCAGGCTCGGGCGCGCGAAGGGCGAGAGCGGGCCCACCGTCTCGCGGTAGGCGAAGAGCTCCGGATCGGAGAAGCCGAAGAACGCGCCGCGGAGGACCGCGAAGACCGCGAGCGCGTCGTCCGGGTGCTCGATCGCGGCGAGGACCTGACGCAGCGCGAGGATCTCTTCGCGATCGAAGAAGGAGCGCCCGCCGTGCACGACGTGGCTGACCTGCCGCGCTTCGAGCGCGCGCACGTAGTCCTCCGCGAGGTCCGACCAGCCGGTGCTCATGCGCGAGAAGAGGAGGCAGACGTCCTTGGCGGTGAGCTTGCGTGGAGCTCCTTTCGCGTCGCCGCGTTCGTCGTCGATCGTCCACCCGCTCTCGCGCAGCAGCCACGCCACGAAGGCCGCGACGGCGTCCGGATACGACGCCTGCACCGCGCGATCGGTCGGCTCGGTCGACCACTCGCCGTAGGGATCGGGCACCGGGAGCACGATCACGCTCGGACGATCCGTCACGTCGGGGCGCGCGGGGGCGAGCGGGACGTCGCGTGCCTGGACGCCAGGCGTGCCTTCGCCGAAGGTGCTCGCGAAGGCCGCGTTCACGAAGCGTTGGATGCTCGGGCGCGCGCGGAAGCTCGTCGAGAGCGTGAGCACCTCGCCGCCCGCCTCGATCACGCGCGTCTTCACGTCCTCGTAGACCGCGAGGTCCGCGCGACGGAAGCGGTAGATCGCTTGTTTCGGATCGCCGACCACGAAGAGCTTGCCGGGGACGACGCGGACCGCGCGCCAATCGGTCTCGTTCGGATCGTCGGCCGCGAGGAGGAGCAAGAGCTCGCTCTGCAGCGGGTCGGTGTCTTGCAGCTCGTCGACGAAGAGGTGCGTGAAGCGCGCTTGGAGCTCCGCGCGGGCGCCCGCGTGATCGCGGACGAGGTCCCGGGCGAGCGCGAGGAGATCGAGGAAGTCGAGCACTCCGCGGCGGCGCTTGAGGTCCTCGTAGCGTGCGACCACGTCTTGCAGCTCGAGCTGCAGGCGCGCCGCGAGCTCCTCGTCGCATTCGCGCAGCACCTCGTCGAGCAACGCGACCGCGACCCCGCGCGTGCGTTCTGCTTCGAGCCGCGCGTCTTCGGCGCCCTTCCACTTCCAGGGCGTGAGCTGATAGCCCCACTTCTTGCGGAGGCTCGTGCTCATCAGGGCGCGCAGCGCGGACTCGAGCGCGTCGAGCCCGTCCGCCTCCGACGACCGCGCGAGCATCGCGCGCAGATCGCGGGCGCGCGTGCGCACCTCGAGGCCGAACTTGGTGGCCCAGTCGGGATCTTTGTGGCGCGTCGGCGAGGCCACGCACGCCTCGCCGAACGCCTCGATCGCGACGAGCGCTTCGTGCAGGCGTTCGCGTCGCGGGAAGCTCGGGAGCGTCCACGGGGCGGCGAAGTCGCGGCGCTCCACGAGATCGCGACACGCGCGCAGCAGATCGCGGCGCGGCCCGGCGTCGTCTTGGCCGGCGTCGCTCCAACGCCGCGCTTGGAGCACGCGCCGCACTCCGTCGGGCGGGCTCGCGAGCACACCCGCGAACCATGCGTCGAACGCGCGCGCGAGCAGGCGATCGCCTTCTTCTTCGGCGAGCATCTCGAACGCGGGATCGACCTGCGCTTCGACCGGACGCTCGCGGAGGAGCTCGGCGCAGAAGCCGTGGATCGTGCCGACGTGCGCGAGCTCGAGCGCGGCGAGGCCGGCGTCGAAGCGCGCGCGGAGCGTGGGATCGTTCGTGTTGGCGCGGCGACGCTCGAGGCCTTCGCGCAGGCGGAGCTTGAGCTCGCCCGCAGCTTTGTCGGTGAAGGTGAGCGCGACCATGCGGTCGAGGTGCGCGCCGGCTTCGACGGCGGCGAGCATGCGACCGACGAGCGCGGTGGTCTTGCCCGTGCCGGCCGCGGCTTCGACGAGGAAGGTGGTGCCGAGCTCCTCCGCGATGCGGCGTCGCGCCTCCGCGTCGACCCACGCGCGCGCATCGACGATCGGGTCGTACGTCGAATCGCCCGCGTGGCCGGAGGGGCCGGCGGTCGGGCCGTCGACCGTCTCGGACTCTCGATCGTGCGTGCTCATCGGCTCCTCCGGAGCTGCACGAGCGGCTCGAGCCAGCGTGGGTCCTTCCGCTTCACGCGGGCCTCCTCGCGGCTGCCACACACGCTCTGGTAGTCGCACCAGCCGCACTCGCGATCGTCGGGCGCGGCGGGGAAGAAGCCGCGCGCGAGCATGCCTTCGAGCATGTGCACGGCGCGACCTGCGAGGGTGCGCGCGTCGTCGTCGAGCGGCACCGACGCGTCTTGGAAGCCGCCACGGCTCGTGCAGTAGAAGAGGCGACCGCCGACGACCTCGCGTTCGGGATGCAGCGCTTCGAGCGCGAGCGCGTAGAGGACGGGTTGGAGCGCCCGGCCGCCCGCGATGCGCAGACCGTCGCGATAGCGCGCCTTGCCGGTCTTGTGATCGGTGGCGCGCAGCTTCTCGCCGTTCGACTCGACGAGATCGATCGAGCCGCGGAAGCGCAACGACACGTCGCGCGCGAGGCCGAGCTTCAGATCGACCGGCTCTCGACGGCTCGCGGGATCGCGGCGGCCTCCACGCTCGACGCCGAAGGTGAGCTCGAACGCGACCGGCACCCACTCGGGCGCGTCGTGCAGACGCCCGAGCCACTCGTTCAGATCGAGGCGCACGGCGTCGACGAAGTCGCGCCACACGCGTGGGATGGCGGGCGCGAGCTCTTCTTCGTGCTCGGTCGCGACCGCTTCGAGCACCTCGTCGAGGAGCTGCCGCGCCTTCGCGAGCTTCTGCGGGTGATCGAGCGGCAGGAGCTTCTCGGCGCGCAGGCGCGTGAGCAGATCGAACTGCACGTCGTGCACGAAGGTGCCGCGCTGGCGGGGGTTCGGATCTTCGATCGCCTCGGGGACCTCACGCGGCGCGAGCTTGAAGAACGACGCGAGCGCGAAGCGGTAGGGGCACGCGGCGAGGCGCTCGAGCGCGCTCGCGGAGAAGGGTTTGGTCGCGGGTCGAAAGCGCGCGAGGAGGGGCGCGTGCTCGCGCGAGACGAGGCCGTCGTAGGGCGTCCACGTCGCGGTGTTCCAGCGGCGGGCGCGCGCGGAGAGCGCGCGACCGAGGGTGGGGCTCGCATCGAAGAGATAGGCGGCGCCGCCGAGCACGGGCTTGCCGCGCAGGCGTCGCAGCGCCGCGAGATCGAACTCCGTCTCGTCGATCGCGTCGTGGGGATCGTCGGGCGCGGGCCAGCCGACCACTTCGGTGTTGGCCTTCGCGGCCGCCTCGGCGAGCTCGCTCCAGCCGGGCAAGGCACCGTGCGCAGCGCGCGCGATCTCGAGTGCGTAGAAGCTCGGGACGCGGGGACGCGCGCGCTCGAGATCGATCCGCGGCCACGAGACCACGAGATGCTCGCGCGCGGCGCCGACCGCGATCGCGAGCATGCGCCGCTCGCGATGGGCGCGGTCTTCGTTGGTGTCGAGCCACGCGGGGGGCGCGCCCTCGTGCACGCCTTCGTTTCCGACGAGGAGCGCGCGGCGCTTCGCGTCGAGCAGCAGCGGATCTTCGAGCACGCGCTCCGGGAAGAGATGTTCGGCGAGGCCGGGCACGAAGACGACGTCGGCTTCCACGCCACGCGCTTCGTCGGGCGCGAGCACGAGCACGCCGCTCGCGTTGGCGGGCGGGCGCGTCACGAGGCTGCCGAGGCGCTTCTCGAGCACCGCACGCACCTCCGCGAGCTCGATCGGCCCGACGGGCGCGAGCGGTGCGAGCTCGCCGAGGACTTGGAGCACACGCTCGGGATCGCGCAGCGCGCGTGTCGCGAGCGCCCGCAAGGCCGCGAGCCAATCGCCCCACGCGCTCGAGATCGGAAGCGACGCGAGCTCCTGCAGCAACGGGATCGCGAACGCGCGCAGGCGCGCGAGCTCCGCGCGGCGGGAGTCCAGCGCGTCGCGCATCGGATCGTCCGCGTCGAGGGTGTCGCGCTCGCGGGCGAGGTTCGAGTCGAGGACGTCGAGGCGGCGCTGCCAACGATCGATGCCGCCGATGACGGCGGCGTCGACGAGGAACGACTCCCAGTGCTTCGGGATGCGGAGGGGACGCGAGAGCTCCGGCGCGCCTTCGTCCGCGCGGAGCTCGGTCTCGAAGGGCACGAGGTCGGCGTCGGGCACCGCGAAGGCGTCGCGCGCGGCGGGCGGAGCGCCGTCGTCGTCGAGCGGGCACTGACCGAGCGAGAGGTACTCGGCGAAGGCGCGCGCGGAGTAGAGCTCGGCGCGGCAATCGAGGAGCGCGAGCAGCGCGCGGCCCGCGGGATCGGGGAGCACGGTGCCACGCGAGACGCGGATCGGGATGCGCGCACGCGCGAAGGCGGTCGCGAGGTGCGGGCGGTAGAGCGTGGCGCTGCGGACGACCACCGCCATGCGATCGAAGGGCACGCCGCGCCGCGCGTGGTGGAGGCAGAGGCGCGCGAGCTCGACGCACTCGCGGCTCTCGCCCGCGGCGGAGAGGAAGGTGACGCGGCTGGGGTCGAGGCTCGTGGCAGAGACGAAGCCCGTGGCGGAGTTGGTGGTGGAAACGGAGTCTGCGACGGAGACGGAGTCCGAGACGGAGACGGAGTCCGAGACGGAGACGGAGTCCGAGACGGAGACGGAGTCCGAGACGGAGACGGAGTCCGAGACGGAGACGCTCGTGACGGAGTCCGCGCGGAAGAGCGAGCGTTGGAGCGCGCCGAGGTCGGCGGGGCTCCGCGATGCGAGGACGGTCGGTGCGCCGAGCACGTCCTCGTAGCGCGCTGCCTCGTCCGTCAGCGCGGCCACGAAGAGCGGACCGCGAGTCAGCGCGCGCACGATGGCGCGCTCGCCGGGCGACTCGAGCGGCAGGTCGAGCAAGAGCGTCGCGGTGGGGCTGCTGCGCTCGAGGGTCGCCGCCGCAGCCGCGAGCACGTCGGCGCGATCCGCCAAGCCCGCGCGGCGGGTCTCGTCGTTCAGCGTCGCGATCCAGGTCGCGAGCTCGTCGTCGACCGCGCGAAGGGCGTCGACCGACACCTCGGCGCGCGTGAGCTCGCGCGCGGTGGCGGCGAGGGCGCGTGGCAGACCGGGGCGATCGGCGAGCGGCGCGTAGCGACCGAGCTTCTGCTCCGCGCGGAGGCGATGGATGGTGCGCGCGGCGAGCGCTTCGTGCGCGAGGGGACCGGCGGGGCTCCTCCCGGCGGCGGCGAGCGCGAGCAGGGCCGAACGCACGACGAACGCGCTCGACGAGAGCGCCTCCCATCCGAAGAGCGCCCCGCGTTCGAGCGTGACCTCGCGGATCAGCCGCGCGGCCGCGTCGCGGGTGGTCGCGACGACGCGTACCGACGCGTCGCTCGGGCGATCGCGCAGCCAGGCGCGCGCGGCGTCGAGGCGCGCGGCGGCGGAGGTCGAGGTGACGAAGCGCAGGCTCATCGGGCGGTTCTTCGGGGCTCTCGGTCGGCGTCTTCGGCGAGGCGGCGAGCGTACTGCCGAGCTCGCGGAAGACGAAGGATGAAGCGCCGATCTGACGTCGCGGTGGTCGGACGTTCGAAGGACGTTCGAAGGACGTGGCGATCCCAGTCGTCGGTGCTGGTCCCGCCCCGCTCCGCTCGGGCATGCTGCGCGCGTGCGCCTCTTGCTGATCCGTCACGGCGAGTCGATGGGCAACGTCGACCCGGCGATCCATCGTCACACCGCCGACCACGCGATCCCGCTATCCCCGCGCGGGCGCGAGCAAGCACGCACGGCGGGGGAGCACATCGCGCGTTTCTTCGAAGCGCGCCACGGCGAGGTGCGCCCACACGTGCGGCTCTGGACGAGCCCCTACCGACGCACGCGCGAGACCGCGGACGGAATCGCGGAGGTCGCGCGCGACTGGATCACGGATCGCCGCGAGCACGTGCTCTTGTGCGAGCAACAGTTCGGGCTCTTCGACGGGATCCCGGACGAAGAGTTGCCGAGTCTCTTCCCCCACGAGTGGGCCCATTATCGGAAACAAGAACGCTTCGAGGGGCGCTTCTGGGCGCGTTATCCGCTCGGAGAGAGTCGCTTCGACGTCGCGACGCGCGTGTACCAAGCGTTCGGGAGCTTCCAGCGCGATCTCGAGCAGGGGGTGCGAGATCACGTGGTCGTGTGTCACGGCGTGACCCTGCGCGCGTTCTTGATGATGTGGTGCCACCTCACGCCGGAGTGGTTCGAGGCCGAGCCGAACCCACACAATTGTGCGATTCGTCTGCTCGAGGAGGGGCGTGATCACGGCTATCTCTTCGAGGGATTCCCGAGAGAGTAGAGCTCTGCTCGAGCCGCGAACGGCGTCAGCCGAGCAGGCGCGCGAGCATCTGCTCGAAGCGCGGGGTCGGGCGGAAGGTCAGCGTCTGATCGCGGATCTCCGAGGGCTGACGTTCGAGCACACCGTCGTGCCACCAATAGAGCTGATCGCTGATCGAGCCCGGCCCTTCGAGGTGCATGCGGTGCGCGAGCCCGAGGAAGCCGTTGACCGCCTTGAGCACCCGCCTTGAGCACCTCGGGCCCCACGACACGGTGGACGATCGCGGTGTGGCGATGCGGGACGATCACGAGCAGGCCGTGCTCGGTCGGATCCACGAAGCGCGCGATCTGGAGGGCGTGGCTCGCGACGAAGAAGTGGTCACCGACCAGCGCGCGCCCGTGCACGCCGGGCTCGAGCTCGAAGTCGTCGAGCTGCGGAGGATCGAAGCGCTGCACGTTCTCGAGCGCGAGGCGGTAGAGCTCGTCGTCGGACTGCGTCCACCCCTTGCGCTGATCGGCGCCGACGGTCGCGACGCTCAGCAGGTCGTCCGCGATCGGCCAGGTGACGAGCGCGCCCTCGGGCACGTTCGCCATCATCGCGCGCGGGTAGATGCGCAGCTTGATCTGATCGCGCACCGCGCCGAGGTCGTTCGCGCGCGCCATCGCCTCGTCGATTTCGTCGCGGCCGCTCCCGATCACCTGCTCGAAGTGTCCGCTCAGGATGTCCGGCCACGCGGCGTCGCTCGCGCCTCGGCACTTCTGCGCGACGTTCTGTAGCCCGAGGTCGTTGGTCTTCGTGCCGCCGCTCGCGTCGAGCACGTGCACGACTCCGTCGCCCATCCGGAACTGGAGCCCGCGCCGCGTCATCTCGGCCTTCACGAGCTCGAGGAAACGTGCGTACTGCGCGCCGTCCCAGAACGACGCCCACGCCGGCGGTGCGGGCTCGCGGTTGAACCAATGCTTCATCGTCGTCTCTCCCCCGAGTACAACAAGCCCTGCGAGGATGGCACGCGCGCGCGACACGCGGCCACGCCGTAGAGGTACGTCCGAGGGGCCTCGAACCTCCCCATGCGGAACGCTCCGAGCACGCGCGCGAGAACGAAAACGCCCGCACGAAGCGGGCGCTTTCAGGCTCGTCGATTCGCGCGACGAAACGCGACGCGCTCACTGCGCGGCAGCGGTCGTCGTGATCGTCAGCGTGTACGCGCCCGTCTGGCCGGCCTGGAACGCGTTCGCGTAGATCTGGTAGTCGCCCGTGGTCGGCGCGGTGAAGACGATCTTCGAGTTCGTCTGCCCGCCGTTGGGGCCCGCACCCATCGTCGCGTCGTCGTCGTTCTGCGCGATCTGGTTGCCCTGCGCGTCGATGAGGTGGAGGTAGGTGTCGAACTCGGTCGACGTCATCGTCGCCGTGATCGTCATCCCCTCGGCGGCCTTGAACGGATACGCGTCGTAGAGCGAGTTGTCGGTCTGGAGCACCGAGTCGCCGGTCTCGATGCGACCCGTGTGGGTCTGGTTGATCGGCTCCGGCTTCGAGCAGCCGATCATCACGAACGCGACGGCGAAGAAAGAAATCGTACGCATGCCTGCACTCCCTTTCGGCGCGGAGGCTATCGCTTGCGGACGGTCGGCGATAGCGGGGTCGTCTTCGTGACGAGGCCGAGCCGCAGCTTTCCGTCTGCGACGGACAATCCGTGCGTTTCGCGGCCGCGTCACAACGAACGCAGGAACGCGAGGAGCTGCTCGCGCTGCGTGCGTTCGAGCGCGACCACGCGAGCCTGCGCGGCCGCCGCTTCGCCACCGTGCCAGAGCACCGCTTCGAGCAAGCTGCGCGCGCGACCGTCGTGCAGGTAGCTCGGCTCGTCCATCACGATCTCGAGCAGCCCGATCCCCCAGAGCGGCGGCGTCCGCCACTCGCGCGCGGTCGGTGTGCCCGAGCCGTCGTCGAGGTTCGGACCGAGATCGTGAAGCAAGAGGTCCGAGTACGGACGCAGCTCCTGATCGCGCAGCTCCACGAAGGGATGCGAGTCGTCGGTGCGCGCGCTCGGCGCATGACATCCGACGCAGCCGAGCTCGGAGAAGAGCCGCTCGCCTTCGCGCACGTTCGGGTCGTCGACGTCGCGGCGCCCCGGCAGCCCGAGCAGGCGCAAGTACGTCGCGAGCCGATCCACGTCGTCGTCGGAGAGCTCGAAATCACCCGACGTCTCCGGGAAGATCGACGTGGAGACCCCGAAGTCCGCTTGCAGCGCGTCCGCCACTTGATGCGGCAGATCGATCTTCTCCGCCTTCCACCCGAACCGTCCGAGCCGTCGCGCTCCGTCGCGTGGATCCTCGATCACCGAGGCGCGCCCCGAGATGCCGTCGCCGTCGCAGTCTTCCGGATCCGCGCGCGCGACGATCGTGTCCTCCGGGATCGCTTCGAGCAGACCGAGGCCCACGAGCTGGCGTGCCACGCGCACCGAGACCGTGGTGCCGCCGAGCTCGGGCACGGCGAGCCGAGGCCGTCGCAGGGTCACCTCCGCGCCGTCCGAGAGCACGACGACGGACTCGTCGAAGCCGTCGAGCCGCACCTCCGCCTCGGTCGGCTGGAGCTGCGAGCCGTAGTCGCCCCCATAGGCCTTCACCGCGACCGTGCGCAGCACCTCGCCCACGTTCGGCAGCGTGCTCCGCGCGTCGTGCTCGTGACACGAGACGCAGCGGTTCGTGTTGAAGTGCGGGCCGAGCGTTCCCGCGATCGAGGTGAGCGGAGGGTTGCCGGGCTCGGAGTGCGAGCCGTCGCCGAAGTCGGAGCGGAAGAGACGACGACCTTCGAGCCAGCGCGGCGCGTGCTCGGGCTGCGTGTGCAGCGCGAGCTGTCCGTAGGCGTGCTCTTCGTCCGCGTAGAGCCAGGGGATCGTGAGCTCGCCGACGAGGCGCGCGTCTTCC
Organism: Myxococcota bacterium; assembly: GCA_025453555.1. Taxonomy (GTDB): domain Bacteria; phylum Myxococcota_A; class Polyangia; order Polyangiales; family Houyiibacteriaceae; genus JACKEH01. The sequence continues at coordinate 22,824 of JALOQC010000081.1, forward strand.
GTGGGCCCTGGACGTCCGCTCGGATCGGTGTTCTCGGAGGTGAGCCCGCCGACGCCGACGCGATAGCGGAACGTGTCCGAGTAGTACGAGGTGCGGCCCTCGATCGCGCCCGGATCGCTCGGGTTCATGCCCGCGAGGAAGATGCCGAGCTCGAGCTCCAGCACGTCGCCTTCGCGCATCGCGCGCGCCTCCCGTGCGTTGCCGGAGATCGTGTGGCGCTGCTCGCGCTCGCTCGTGCGCGTGAGATCCGTGTTGCGGTGGAAGACGTTGCCGTTGCCGTCGATCTTCCAGTAGCGGATGTTCGTCGTCGGACCGAAGGTCGAGGGCATCGCGGTGGGTCGGTAGATCACCTCCACGCGATCTTCGCCGCGCGCGACGTGGTCTTCGATCACGAGCTCGAACCACCGGTTCTCGAAGTAGAGCGGCCCGAAGGTGTTGAACGTGCCTTCGAGCTCGTGGCGGTTGCGCACGCGGCCTGCGATGCGCGTGACGAGCGTGCCGTCGTCGCGACGGGTGACGATCGGCGCGACCTCGGTCGGGGAGAAGAGCGGCGTGACGGCTTCGGGGCGAGGGGGGCACGCGCCGATCGGCGGCACGCTCGCGTCATCGTTCGGGTCACACGCGCGCGTACGCGGAGGTCCGGCCTCGAAGTACGCGACGATCGACGCGAGCTCGCCCACGCTCAGCGCTTCTTCCGAGAACGCCGGCATCACGCCGGGACCCGTGCGCACGGCGCGCACGAAGGCTTCGGTGTCGGCGACCGCGTCGAAGAGATCGGGCCCGGTCTCGCGCGGGCGGCCGTAGGCGTCGTGGCAGCCGGAGCACGCCGAGAACGCGGCCGGTGGGTGTCGCTCGCCGTCTTCGAGACACGGCGGTGGCTCCGCGTCGTGTGGGACGGGAGGGCCTCCGCCGTCGCGTGTGGGATCGGTGGGATCCGCGGGAGGGCCGCTGCACGCGAGGGAAAACGTCAGCGCGACGAAGAGGGGACGGGTCATCGATCTCGGCTCCACGACGGTGAGTGGTCGTGAGGAGCCGAGGTGTTGATGGAAAGTGAGTGGGAGAAGAGAGTCGGCGACGCGAGCAGCGGAGCCACCCCGCTCACTGACGGACTCTCGCTGGATCCCGAGGGGCTTCCTGCTACCGTCGCGCCGCGCGCGGCACCCCCCTCGCGCTCGGGCCGGCGTCGGCCCCTGGAGGCACGCACATGTTCATTCTGCTCACCCCCGTCGGCGCGAAGACCGACGAGCCGCTCCTCGTCGCCATCGAGCACCTCGCCGCCGTGATTCCTGGCGACGACGGCAAGGCGCGCGTGATCGTCGCGGGCCGCGAGCTCGCGGTCGAGGAGAGCGTCAAGGACGTCGTCCAGGCCATCGAGGACTTCATGGAGAGCCTCGAGGAGGAGATCGACGAAGGCTTCGACGAAGACGGAGAGGAATGGGACGACGAGGACGAGGGCGACGACGAGGATCGTTGATCCTTCGGACGCTCACGTCGTCGATGCGGCCGGCCCTCGGGTCGGCCTTTCTTCTGGTCGGCTTCGCCGACTTCTGGGGAGTGATCTCCCCAAGGGGGCTTCGCCCCCTTCGAACCCCTCGTTCGGTACGTGGTTTCTGGTCGGCTTCGCCGAGCTCAGCGGCGTGCTCGCGAGTGCGCACGCTCGGAGTCCGAGAAGAGGCTCGAGGTGTGAGCACCCAGAAGCCGGCGAAGCCGACCAGAAACCCGTCAGCCGTACATCGACTCGGCGATGCGGTACGCGCTGAGCTCGAGCTGCTGCAGCGCCTCGCGGATCGCGATCGCGTCGCCTTCGCCCGCGAGCAGATCGCGCAGCACCGCGATGTCGTTGCGCACCGCGTCGAGCACCTCCGCGGACACCAGCTCCGCGCACTCCTCGACCGCCTTCTCGCTCGTGTAGAGCAGCGCCTCCGCGGAGTTCTTCAGCTCCGCGAGCTCCTTGCGCTTCACGTCGCTGTCTCGGTAGCGCTCGGCATCGACGAGGATCTGATCGATCTGCTCCGCCGAGAGACCGCTCGACGCGACCACGCGCACCGACTGCTGCCGACCGGTCCGCAGATCCTTCGCGCTCACCTCGACCATGCCGTTGGCGTCGATGTCGAAGCTCACCTCGATCTCGGGAACGCCGCGCGGCGCGGGCGGGATCGGCGCGAGCTCGAACTTCGCGAGCGTCTTGTTGTCGGCCGACATCTCGCGCTCGCCTTGGAGCACGTGGATCGGCACGAAGGGCTGGTTGTCGATGCTGGTCGTGAAGATCTCGTGCGCGCGCGTGGGGATCGTGGTGTTGCGCAGGATCAGCGGGTGGAACACGCCGCCGCCCGTCTCCACGCCGAGCGTGAGCGGCGTGACGTCGAGGAGCAGCACCTCGTCGACCTCACCCGAGAGCGCGGCGCCTTGGAGCGCGGCGCCGACGGCGACCACCTCGTCCGGGTTCACACCCTTGTACGGCGGCTTGCCGAAGAACTCGGTGACCTTGCGCTGCACGAGCGGCATGCGGGTCTGACCACCGACGAGCAGCACCTCGTCGATGTCCTCGACCTTGAGCCCCGCGTCCGCGAGCGCTTGTTTGCACGGCACGAGCGTCCGCTCGATCAGATCCATCGTCAGGATCTCGAGCTCGCTGCGCTTGAGCACGGTCTCGAGGTGCTTGGGTCCCGTCGCGTCGGCCGCGATGAAGGGGAGGTTGATCTCGGTCTCGAGCGACGTGCTGAGCTCGTGCTTCGCCTTCTCGGCTTGCTCACGCAGACGCTGGAGCGCGATGCGGTCTTTGCTGATGTCGATCCCGGTCGACTTTTCGAAGCGCTTGGCGAGCTCTTCGACGAGGGTGTTGTCGATGTCCTCGCCGCCGAGGTGGGTGTCGCCCGAGGTCGAGCGCACCTTGAACACGCCGCCCGCGATCTCGAGGATCGAGATGTCGAAGGTGCCGCCGCCGAGGTCGTAGACCGCGACGCGTTTTCCGTCCTTCTGCTCGAAGCCGTACGCGAGCGCGGCCGCGGTCGGCTCGTTGATGATGCGCTTGACGTCGAGTCCCGCGATCTTGCCCGCGGCTTTGGTCGCGGCGCGCTGCGCGTCGTTGAAGTACGCGGGCACCGTCACGACGGCTTCGGTGACCTCTTCGCCGAGGTACGACTCGGCGACGTCCTTCATCGTCTGCAGGATGAACGCGCTGATCTCGGGCGGGCTGTAGTCCTTGCCGCCCGCGTGCACCCACGCGTCGCCGTTCGTGTTCTGGATCACGCGGTACGGCACGAGATCGCGGTGCCGCTTCACGTCGACGCTGTCGTACTCCTGACCCATCAGGCGCTTGACCGCGAACACGGTGTTCTCGGGGTTCGTGACCGCCTGACGTTTCGCCACCGAGCCGACGCGTCGCTCGCCCTCGCGCGTGAAGCCGACGACGGAGGGCGTGGTGCGCGAGCCCTCCGCGTTCGGGATCACCACCGGCTCGCCGTTCTCCAAGAACGCCACGCACGAGTTGGTGGTCCCGAGGTCGATGCCGATGACCTTCCCCATGGCGGGCGACGATAGCACGCAGCGCGCGGGGAGGAGTCGTGGAACCTCCCGACCTGACGCACCTTTTCGCCCCCCCATCCGGGGGAGGACGTGCCCCGTTCGTCACGCGGATCGGGGCGCGGGCGACGTCGAATCGGCGCGCGATCAGCTCTTGGCGCGCGACACGACGACGAGCGCGGCGCGCAGCAAGCGGTCCCCGAGCTTGTAGCCGGGGACGACCTCGGCCACGACGGTGCCGGGCTCGTGATCGTCGGTCTCGAGCTGCTGAATCGCGTCGTGCACGTTCGGATCGAAGGGCTGCCCGAGGGCGGGCACGCGGCTCAGGTTGAGGCGCTGGGCGACCTCGTCGAAGCCACGGAGCACCATCCGCACGCCTTCCTTCACCGCGTCGATGTCCTTGGCGGTGTCGGCTGCGCCGAGCGCACGCTCGAGGTTGTCGATCACGGGAAGGATCTCGCGCAGCACGTCTTCGTTCGCGCGGCGCTTCGCGTCGTCGAGATCCCGCTTGGTGCGCTTGCGGAAGTTGTCGTAATCCGCCGCGGTGCGAAGGAGGTGGTCTTTGAGCTTGTCGCGTTCGGCGCGTAGGGCCGAGAGCTCGGCGTCCACGGGGTCGGCCGGGTCGGCCGGATCGGCCTCGGCGGCGCCAGGGTTCGGCGCCGGGCTCGGCTGCGATTCGGGCGCGTCTTGCGGTTCGTGCTCGTCGTTCACGTCGTCCTCGGGGGTCGGCGCGCGAGAGTAGGACGAGCCCGCGCGGGCATCAACGTCTCGGCGACGGGCGGGGTCGGACGTGGCCCCTCAGTCGCGCTCGTCATCATCGTCGTCGGGGCGCTCGTCGTCGGGGCGCTCGTCGACGGGTCGCTCGTCGCCGGGTCGCTCGTCGCGCTCCGGGTCGCGGCGCTCTTCTCGTTCGTCGCTGCGCTCGTCCCCGATCGTGCGCCCCGCGAGCACGTCGCTCATCACGCGCGCGGTGAAGCTCACGAGCGGCACCACCTTCGCGTAGTCCATGCGAGTCGGACCGATGACGCCGAGGGTGCCCGACGCCTCGCGGCTGCCGTACGAGGTCGCGACGAGGCCCACGTCCTCCATCGCGCCGAGGCCGGCTTCGTGGCCGATCAGCACCCGCACGCCACCGGACGCGAGCGTGTGATCGAGGAGCTCGACGAGCCGCTCCTTGTCGTCGAACGCGCGGAGGAAGCTTCGGATCTTGTCGGCGTCGAGGAACTCCGGCCGGTCGAAGAGGCGGCCCTGACCTTCGATCACGACCTTGGTCGGACGCCCGTCGTCGAACGCGGCCTCGACCATGCGTCGCGCGTGCGTGCGGAGCTGCTCCACCGTGCCGCGATCGAGCGCCATCTGTGCGATCAGCGCGTCGCGCACGGAAAGCAGGCTCCGCTGCTGGGTCGCGAGCAGCTCCGCGAGCAGGTTGTTCACCCGCTCGAGCTCGCGCTCGTCGACGTCCACCGGCGACTGCACGACGCGGTTCTCGACCACGCCGCTGCGCGTCACGAGCACCACGAGGAGCTGGTCGGCGCGCAGCCGCATGAAGCGGAGCTGCGCGAGCTGCTCTTGTTCGGCCTTCGGGGCGGTCACGACGCCCGCCGCGCCCGTCAGCGCGCTGAGCACCTCACCCGCCTCGTGGAGCACGTCGGACGCGTTCTGGAGGCCACGCAGGCGCTGGAGCACCGCCGCGCGGTCTTCCGCCGTCACGTCCCGCATCTGCACGAGCGCGTCGACGAACACGCGGAAGCCGCGATCGGTCGGCACGCGCCCCGCGCTCGTGTGGGGTTGACGCAGGTAGCCCCACTCCTCGAGGTCCGCGAGCACGTTGCGGATGGTCGCCGGCGAGAGGTTGATCCCGTAGCGCTTGGCGAGCGTTCGGGAGCCGACGGGCTCGCCGGTCGCGATGTACTCGGTCACCGTCGCGTAGAGGATCCGCCGTGCGCGGTAGGTCAGCTCGGACACGAACACCTGTCGGCTCGCGAGCGAGCGGCGCCCAGGCGGCACGGTCGAGCGGCGCGGCCGAGTGGCACGGCCGAGCGGCGCGTTCGACGCGCGTGGCAGAGCCCGATCACTCCGGGAACTGAAACACCAGCTCGCCCTCGCGCAGCATCCCCAGCTCGTCGCGCGCCACCCGCTCCAGCGCGAGCGGATCGCTGCGCAGCCCGTCGACCTGACGGTGGAGCGCGTGCACCTCGCGCTCGATGCGCTCGTTCTCCGCGCGCACGCGTTCGAGCTGCGTCTCCAGCGCACGCAGCCGCGGCAGCCCCCGGTAGTCGAGGATCTTCGCGGGCACCGTCACGATCGCGACCAGCAGGATCGCGAACGGCAGGCCCCAGACGGGGCGGCTACGCGCAGACTCGTCGACGTTCGGACGGGACACCGCCGAACGCTCCCTCGGGTCGGGCCGAACGCCAAGAAACCGACGCAGCCGCGGAGCGCCGCCTCGGGCGGACTACGGAGATCAGAGCGGATCGATCAACGCCTGCCGTCGACGCTCGAGCGCGCGCCGCATCGCGAGCTCGGGTCGAGGCTCCACCACCGTGAGCGCACGGCGGCTGTCGTCGATCCACGACTGGTACGCATCGAAGCTCGCGATCGCGCACGGGGTGGTGAGTGTCTCGACGTCGTTCGGCACTCCCCCGGCGAGCGTGCCGAGCGAGCCCGGGAACGCGAGGAGCCGCGCGTTCGGGATGCCGTCGGCGTTCCGCGCGAACGCGCGCATCGCGTAGTTCCGGATCGTGCGCGGCGGCACCATCGTGCCGGCGAGGCGCCAGCCCTCCGGTGTGCTCTCCGCTTCCACGGTCAACGTCGGGGCGGGGAACGCGAGCGTCGAATCCGCCACGTAGGGCGTGGAAGCGAAGCCGAAGTCGAGCCGGCGCGCGGTTTGGAGATCGTCGACGTCCACACCCCGCGCGACCGCGTCGTAGAAGCCTCGCTCGCCGGGTCTCATGCAATCGGCGGTCACGGAGGACGTGAACGCGGTCTCGTAGTGCGCGGGCGTCTCGACCAACCCCACGAGCTCGACGCCGTCGAGGTACGCGTCCGGGATCAAGCTGCAGAACGACTGCGTGCTCACGTTCTCCAGCTCCAGCAACGCGAACAAGAGCGGCCCACGCGGGTCGCCGTCGCGGTCGACGAAGAACCCCGCCGTCACGACGCGGAAGCGGGGGTCCGACGTGATGTCGATCTGCGGGAAGTTCGTCCGCGTGCCGCTCGCCGTCGTGCCCGTTCTCCCGATCGCGCAGAGCAAACCCGAATCGGACGTGCCCGCGTCGCGTGTCCCCGGCACGTCGCGACCCGAGTCGAGGCTCGGCGTGACGCCTCCGTCGTTCCGCCCGAGCATCGCGGCGTCGAAGGTGAGCACGTCGGCGTCCGGACGCGGCGTGGTGTCGGGAGGCGCGTTTCCGCCCCCGCACGCGAGCAGCCAGCACGCGAGCAGCGCGCAGACGAGCGTCCATCGAGAGATCCCGAGCTTGCCGGTGGAAGGCATCGGCGCACCGTATCGAGCCGCGCTTGCTCGCGCCTCCCCCGTTTGGGGGAGACGCGACGCTTTTCGACTTCCCCGCGGCGGCCTTCCGGTCGTGCGGATCGCGAGATCGCTCGACCCCGACGACGCGCCACTTTCTTGCCCCTTCGGGCGCGGACTCGGTATCCGACGGGAGCGCCCGCTGCGCCCGACGGAGCCCCGTGACGACCCTCGTTCATGCCGCGCTGACCTTCCGACGCACCGTCCGCACCTCGTACGGCCTCGTGGCCGCGCTCGCGTTCGCGGG
>JALOQC010000453.1 GCA_025453555.1 Myxococcota bacterium
CACCGCGCTGATCTCGGGCGCGATGTCGTAGACCTCGCTCGTCACCATCAGCGGCGGAACGAGCAGGATCGGCGTGCGCAGCGCGCTCGCGGGGTTGCGGCCATCGTAGCGGCGCAGCTTGAAGACGCCTTCCTGGTGCACGACGTGGAACGGCGCGTGGTAGGGCTCGGTGAGCCGGCCGAAGCGCGCGATCTCGAGTGCGTTGCGGGCGCCGAGGCGCACGCGGTTGAGGCGACGTTGCCAACGGGTAGAGGCCACCGCGCGACGGTAGCAGGTTGCGGGTGCGGGGCTCGCGTTCGCGACGGCGGTCTTCGCGGTGGGGTTCGAGCGCGCCTACACGACGGTGCGCTCGGCTGACCGCGGCACCTCGACGTCGGCTGCCGTTCGCGAGATTCTAGTGCGCATGCCCCTGCGAGACGACCGCGAGGCCGCGCGACATCGCATCGACGCGCTCGAGCGTCAGCTCGAGGAAGAGCGCGAGCGCGCTAGGCGCGCGGAAGAGGAAGCACGCGCAGCGAAGGAGGCGCTCGAGCGTGCCGGTGAGCGGGGACCGAGCGCGCAGCCGAGACTCGCAGCGTCACCGTCGACGACGCGTCTCGGCTCGAACGCGGTGTCCGGCCCGCGGAACGGCTACCGCCGCGCGGCGTTCGAGCGCGCGGTCGCGATCGCGGTGTGCGTCGCGAGCGCCCCCGTGTGGGTCCTCCACGTCGGAGCGCGGTACGACCTCGACGACACCGACGCGCATCTCTTGGGATGGTCGTTGCTCCCCGTGGCGCTCCTCCTCCCGACGCTCTACGTCCTCGCGCGACGCTTCGGAGCCCCGTTCCCCTTCAGCGCGGTCTCGGTCTCGCTCCTCGCGAGCGGCGTCGGCTGGTTCGCGCTCCTCGCGGCGACGACCGACATGATCTGGGGGCAGCTGCTCGCCGAGCCGCCCTGGCGCTGGGTCTCGCGCGGCGTGGCGGGGCTCGTTGCGATCGCGCTGCACGCGGTGATCGCGGCGAAGTGGTGCTCGGAGGCGGTGCTCTCGGACCCGGCGCCTGCCGGCGATTGAGGCGGGTCGGATGAGCGCTCGACGTTACGTCGAGCTCATCGAGAGCGGCTCACGGGATCACCACCGCCTTGCCCATCACACGCCGTTCGTCGAGCGCGCGCAGCGCGTCGGGGACGTGATCGAGCGAGAAGCGCTGCGAGACGTGCGGGTGGAGCTTGCCTCCGGCGTGGAGCGCGAAGAGCGCGTCGAGGTTCGCGCGATGCGCCTCGGGGTTCGCGACCGCCCAGCTCCCCCACGCGACGCCCACGATCTGACATTGTTTGAGCAGCACCAGGTTGAGCGGAATCGACGGAATCGCGCCCGCCGCGAAGCCGACGACGAGGAGGCGCCCGCCGGGACGCAGCGCGCGCAGGGCGGGCTCGCTGTAGTCGCCGCCGACCGGGTCGTAGACCACGTCGACGCCGCCGAGGCTCTTGAGCGCGCCCTTCAGATCGTCCTTCGCGTAGTCGATGCCGTGCGTGGCGCCGTGGGCCGCGCAGAGCGCGAGCTTCTCGGGCGACGACGCGGCCGCGATCACCTCCGCGCCGAGGGCCGCGCCGATCTCGACTGCCGCGAGCCCGACGCCGCCCGCCGCGCCGAGCACCAAGAGCCGCTCACCCGGCTTCAACTGCGCGCGATCGACGAGCGCGTGGTAGCTCGTCGCGTAGGTGAACGCGAAGGCGCCGGCGAGCTCGAGATCCATCGCGGCGCCATCGAACGACGGAATCTTGGTCGCCTGCGCGGCGGGGATCGCGACGTGGGTCGCGAAGCCTCCGAAGAAGGTCAGCGCGAGCACGTGGTCACCGACCGCAAAGCCGCTCACCCCGTCGCCGACCGCGCGCACCACGCCCGCGATCTCTCCGCCGGGCGGGAAGGGGAGCGGCGGGCGGATCTGATAAAGCCCGCGGCTCATCAGCAGGTCGGGGAAGTTCACGCCCGCGCTCTTCACCTCGACCACGAGTTGGCCCTTGCGGGGCTCGGGATCGGGGAGCTCGTGGACCTCGATCGCGCTCGGGCCTTCGAGCGCGGTGATTCGTGCGGCACGCATGGGCGCGACTCTATCGCGCGGGCTCGATTGGGAAAGGCGAGACCGAGAGCGAGACCGCGCGGAGACGGAGACCGCGCGGAGACGGGGACGGACTACGCGACGAAGATGGCGTCACTCGTGTACGATGCACGGCCGGAGGTGTTGGAGATGAGGCGTGTACTTCGCGGCGTGGCCGCGCTCGTGCTCGCGCTGGGGACCGTCTCGGTCGCTCATGCGCATCCGGTGGTGGTCGATGGCAACGCGACCGAGTGGTTCGCGACCCCGCTCGCGGGCGTCAACGTCGGGCGACTGCAGCGCAACGCGGCGGGGCACGGCGAGATCGTCTTCGTCGACGCGAACGACGACGCGCGCAACGACCTCGCGACCGGGATGACGGGCGAGATCGCCGATCTGCGCGAGGTGCGGCTGACCGCGGACGCGACGAACCTCTACTTCCTCGTGACGCTCGACGGCACGATGGACGGAGCGAACCCGCCGATGATCCAGATCGCGCTCGATCTCGATCGCACGGCCGGGAGCGGCGCTCGCTTCTTTGCCGGTTTCGCGGACCTTCAAACCTCGAACGACGCGGCCTTCGAGTGGCTCGTGCGCACGCGCTCTCCGGTGGGCGGACCGGTGCGGCTCGACGTGTTGAGCCAGACCTACGCCACGACCGAAGGCGCGGGCACGATCGCGGTCGACGCCGCGAGCGCGCGCTTCGAGATGGCGGTGCCGTGGAGCGCGTTCGGGCTCGTCGCGCCGCCCGCGGCGTTCCGCTTCAGCGTGGCGACGTTCCGGGAGGATGCGGGGAGCGGCAACGCGATCAACCTCGGTGACGAGACGATCACGAACGTGCTCGACGTGCTCACCGACTACGCGGATCAGCCGAACGTGGCGGCGCTCTTCACGTGGCCGAACGAGGTGGGTATCGGTGACCTCGTGCTCGACCACTTCAACGAGGTCTGGCTCACGAGCGCGGGCGAGCCGCGGTCGCCGATCGTGATCTCGCGCGTGCATCGCGCGAGCTCCGCGCCCGACGCGGACTGGTTCGAGCTGGTGAACGTGAGCGCAGGCAGCGTCGATCTGCTCGGCTACAAGGCGGGCGACGAAGAGACGATCGGCAGCACGGAGTCGATGCGGCGCTTGCCGTCGTTGGCGCTCGGCAACGGCGAGGCCGCGATCTTCGCGGACCAGACGGCGCGCTTCGAGGCCTTTTACGGCTCGCCACCCGAGGCGCAGATGCAGGGCCTCACGAGCTTCGGTGCGTGGGTCAGCGGGAACAACTTCGACCTCGCCGGGAACGACGAGGTGGTCCTGCTGGGGCCCGACAACCTCGTGCTCGACGTCGCCGTCTACGGGACCGGTGCGTTCCCCGGCCTGACCTCTCTCGGTGCGCTCGGGACCGCCGAGGTCGCGGTCCGCACGCCCGTCACCCTCGACACCGATCAGGGCAGTGACTTCGCGGTGCGTCCGCTCTGCCATGCGACCCTCGCGTGTACGGGCGGGGTATGCGCGTCGTGCCAGCGCTTCGCGTGCATCCCCGCGACGGTGGGCACCTCGTGCGCGGACACGAACCTCTGCGACGGCGAAGAGACCTGCGACGGCAACGGCGCGTGCGTCGACGGCACGCTCTTGAACTGCGACGACGGAAGCGCCTGCACGACCGACGATTGCACGCCGCTCACCGGCTGCTCGAACACGGCGATCACCTGCCCCGACGACGGCAACCCCTGCACGGTGCCGCTCTGCAACGCGGCCACCGGCTGTGGCTTCGCGAACGTGATGGACGGCACGTCGTGCGACGACGCGAACGCGTGCACGTCGTCGACGGTCTGCATGGCCGGCTCGTGCGAGCCCATGATGGGCACCACGTGCGCCGACGACGGCAATCCATGCACGGTCGAGCGTTGTGACGCGGCGCTCGGGTGCGTGAGCGAGCCGGTCGGCAACGGCACCGCGTGCGACGACGGCGATCGCTGCACGCTGGGGAGCGCATGCACCGCGGGGGCGTGTGGGGGCGGTTCAACCGTCTTCTGCCCCAGCGACGGCAACCCCTGCACGGCGGAGAGCTGCGACTCGGCGACCGGCTGTGGCTCGACGCCCGTGGCGAACGGCACGAGCTGCGACGACGGCAACGCGTGCACCTCGAGCACGACGTGCAACGCGGGCGCATGCGGCGGCGGAAGCGCGATCGACTGCCCCGACGACGCGAACCCGTGCACGGCGCCGCTCTGCGACCCCGCGACCGGAACGTGTGGCTTCACCAACGTCGCGGACGGAACGGGCTGCGACGATGGGAACCCGTGCACGACCGCGACCGTCTGCGGCGCGGGGACGTGCGGCGGCGGTGGCGCGACGACCTGCGCCGACGATGGCAACCCGTGCACGGTGGAGATGTGTGATCCCGCGAGCGGATGCACCTCGATGCCGGCGGCGGACGGCGCGTCGTGCGACGACTCGGACGCATGCACGACCGGCGAGACGTGCACGAGCGGCACCTGCGCGGGTGGCGCGGCGGTCACGTGCACCGACGACGGCAACCCCTGCACGGTCGAGCTCTGCACGCCCGCGACGGGTTGCGGCACCACCAACGCAGTCGATGGCTTGGCGTGCGACGACGGAGATCCGTGCACGGAGAGCGACGAGTGCACGGCGGGCACGTGCGACGGCAGTCCGGTGCCGGCGTGCATGAGCGACGCGGGCCCGATGGACGCGGGGCTCGACGATGGCGGTCTCGAGGACGGTGGTGTCGACGACGGCGGTCTCGACGACGGCGGCTTCGAGGACGACGCGGCGGTGCCGGATGCGGCCACGGGTACGGATGCCGGACGCGACGCGGGCCGGCGCGACGCGGGTGCGGATGCGGGCGAGGGCGGCGCGAGCGGCGGCGGCTGCAACTGCCGCACGGACGGCGGGGGCGACGCGCGCTTCGCGTGGCTCGCGCTCGGCTTGGTGGCGTTCGCGCGGCGCCGTCGCCGCTGACGAGTTACGAAGTGAGAGACGAGCGCCCCTGCGATTCCGCGGGGGCGTTCGTGCTCGTGAACGTGAACGTGAACGTATACGTGAACGCGAACGCGTGAACGCGAACGCGAACGTGAACGCGAACGCGAACGCGAACGCGAACGTGAACGTGAACGCGAACGTGAACGTGAACGTGAACGTGAACGTGAACGTGAACGTGAACGCGAACGCGAACGCGAACGCGAACATGAAGAACGCGAACGCGAACGCGAACGCGAACGCGAACGCGAACGTGAACGCGAACGTGAACGCGAACACGAACGCGAACACGAACGCGAACGACGACGAGCAGGACAGGCCACCGCGACGCGAGGCCTCACGGAACACCGCCACGACGGGAACCGTCCGCTCACGACGGCCGCGCGGGGTCCTCTCTCGTGCTCGACAACCGTCTACCATGTGGTAGACGAACGCCAACCGAACGGTAGGTGCCTCATGGTCGCGCTCCGTCACGTGCTCCAACAAGGTCCGGTGGTCGCCGCGCTCGCGAAGGGTGCGGCGGGCGCGCTGCGAAGACCCTCGCGCGACCCGCAGCCGACGCCGACACCGGGGCCCTGGCATCGCGCGACGGTGCCGCCGCGCCCGCGTGCGCTGATCGACGACTACGTGCGCCACGTGGGGGGCGATCTCGCGAGCTACCGCGGGCTCGTGCCGCCGCATCTCTTTCCGCAGTGGGTCTTCCCGCTCCAAGCGCTCGCGCTCGAGGGCGTGTCGTATCCGATGCAGAAGGTGCTCAACGGCGGGTGTCGGCTCGAGGTGCGCGCACCGCTGCCCGACGATCGCCCGCTCGAGGTCGCGACGCGCCTCGATGCGATCGACGACGACGGACGTCGCGCGGTGCTGCGCTTCCTCGCGACGACGGGGCCAGCGAACGAGCCCGAGGCGTTGGTGGTGCATCTGAACGCGGTGGTGCCGCTCTCGTCCGGGAAGACGCCGAGCGGCTCGACCGGCCCCAAGACGGAGAAGGAGCGCGTGCGGGTGCCGACGAATGCGCAGGAGCTCGCGCGCTGGAAGCTCGGGCCGCGTGCGGGGCTGGAGTTCGCGATCCTCACCGGCGACTTCAACCCGGTGCATTGGATCCCCCCGTACGCGCACGCGTTCGGCTTCCGCAGCACCATCCTCCACGGGTTCTCCACCTTCGCGCGGGTCTACGAAGGCCTACGCACCGCACGTCGCCTCGCGCCACGGGTGCTCGACGCGCGCTTCACGCGTCCGCTCGTGTTGCCTGCGAAGGTGGGGCTCTACGTCGAGCCCGAGCAGCGGACCGTGCACGTCGGCGACGCCCCCGGCGCGCCCGCGTACCTGCGCGGCACCTACGACTGAGAGCCCGACGTCTTCCTCCTCTTCACCACCGAGCATCCATGTCCCGCGACCTCCTCCTCACGCTCTCCTCCGAGCCCCGCGCGCGGCGGCTCATCCAGCGCCTCGGGCTTCCGATCCCGCTCCCACAGCGGCTCGATCGCGAAGACACGCCCTACGCCGAGCAGCCTCTCCGCGATCGCCGCGTGCTCGCGCTCGGCACGCTGCGCGGCGAGCTCGGTCGCGCGATCGCGCGCGCGCTGGTGGAGGCGGGCGCGAGCCCAGTCGTCGCGAGCGACACCGACGTCTTCGACGCGCCCGGCGAAGCGTGGGGACGCCGCGCGGAGTCGCTCGACGCCCATCTCTCGGATCCTGGGAGCACGTCGCGCTTCGAGGCGCTCGTCTTCGACGCGTCGGAGCTCGCGGGCCCCGCGGATCTGCGCGCGCTCTACGACGGCTTCCACGCGCTCGTAGGTCGCCTCGCGCCGTGCGCGCACGTGGTCGTGATCGGTCGGCCGCCGGAAGAAGCGAGCACACCCGCGGTCGCCGCGGCGCGCCAAGGGCTCGAAGGCTTCGTGCGCAGCCTCGCCAAGGAGCTCGGTCGCCGCGGGACCACCGCGAACCTCGTGCTCTGCGAGACGGGCGCGGAGAGCCGCCTCGACGGCGTGCTGCGCTTCGCGCTCTCGGAGCGGAGCGCGTTCGTCACCGCGCAGCCGCTCGTGGTGCGTCGGCTCGCGAAGGCGCCGCCCGCGTCGACGTGGAACCGCCCGCTCGACGGCAAGGTCGCGCTCGTGACCGGCGCGGCGCGTGGCATCGGCGCGGCCACCGCGGCCTGCCTCGCGCGCGAAGGCGCGAAGGTGTTGCTCCTCGATCGGCCCGACGACGACGCGCCGCTCGCGCAGAGCGCACGCGCCGTGGGTGGTGTGCCGGTGCTGCTCGACGTGACCGCACCCGACGCGACGGAGCGGCTCCTCGCGGTGGCGCGCGAGCACGGTGGGCTCGACGTGGTGGTTCACAACGCCGGCATCACGCGCGACAAGACGCTCGCGAAGATGGACGCCGCGCAGTGGGATCTCGCGGTCGAGGTGAACCTCGGCGCGGTGGTGCGGCTCACCGACGCGCTGATCGAGCACAAGGCGCTGAAGAAGCACGCGCGCATCGTGCTGCTCTCGAGCGTGTCGGGGCTCGCGGGCAACGTGGGGCAGACCAACTACGCGGCCGCGAAGTCGGGGCTCGTCGGTTACCTGCGGCACCTCGCCCCGCAAGTCGCGGAGCGCGGGGTGACGGTGAACGCGATCGCGCCCGGTTTCATCGAGACGCGCCTGACCGACGCGATGCCGGTCGCGATCCGCGAGGCCGCGCGGCGCTTGTCCGCGCTCGGGCAGGGCGGGCAGCCACGC
>JALOQC010000454.1 GCA_025453555.1 Myxococcota bacterium
TGCTTGAGCTTGCGGAGCACGTGCGCGCTGACCTCGGGCGGCGCGATCGCCTTGCCGCGGATGTCGAAGCCGACGCTGCCGTTGTCGCGACGCACGGCCTTGTAGGGCATGCGGTCGACGTCGCTCTTTGACTCGTCGAAGCGACGCCCGATGAAGCGCTTGGCCGAGTAGATCGTGCCGTCGGGGTTGGTGATGGCCTGCCGCTTCGCGTGCACGCCGACGATGACCTCGCCCTGCTCGGTCCACGCGACGATCGACGGCGTGGTGCGGTCACCTTCTTGGTTCGGGATGACCTTCGGGTCGCCGCCATCCATCACCGCGACGACCGAGTTCGTCGTGCCGAGGTCGATGCCGATGATCTTGCCCATGTTCCTACGTCCTCTCAGTCAGGCGGGCCTCGCCCGCACGCGTCGAATCCCGCGCTGTGTTCGAAGTGTCGTTGGCTGGCTGGGGGCTGTAGCCCCCTAACGACCGGCGCACCTTAACCACCGACCTCGGGGGGTCAACGCCGTCGTCGAAACGATCTGCAACGGAATCGTGCGAGGCGAAGTGGACGCAGTCCGCGAAGCCAGACGATCCGGGAAACCCTCGGACCGCGCGCGAGCGTGGAGCCGATGGCGTGCGACGCGAAGCCGGAGCCCCGCGCGAGCCGCCGGACCCTACTCCGCGCGGGGCGAGCGCGAAAGGCCAAGAAGTCGGCGGCTGACCCCGCCGACTCGGGCGACAAGGCGGCTCGCGCGCTCGCGCTTCGGCGCGCGGTGGCCGGCCTCATGCGCGTCGTGGTTCGAGGAGCGCACGCAAGCGGACCATGTCCTCGGGGTGCGCCATCACCACGAGGCTCGCGCCCGCGACGAGCTTCTCGCGACCTTCGGGGTTGTAGTGGTACTCGCCGTCGGGTTGGCGGATCGCGATCACGAGCGCGCCCGACTTGCGGAGGTTCGCTTCCGCGAGCGTGAGCCCGACCACGCGACTGTCGGCGGAGATCACGGTGTCTTCGATGCGGAGCTTGTGGCCTTGGCGGAGCATCCGATCGAGGAACTCCACCGCGGTGGGGCGAACCATCTCACTCACGAGACGCAGGCCACCGATCTGGTTGGTGGAGACGACCGCGTCGGCCCCGGCGCGACGGAGCTTCGGGACGGTCGAGGACTCGACGGCCTTCGCGACGATGCGGGCGCCCTTGTTGAGATGGCGCGCGGAGATGGTGACGAAGAGGTTGTCCTTGTCGTCGGAGAGCGCGGCGATCACGCCCTTCGCGCGTTCGACCCCTGCGGCGACCAGCGTGTGATCGTCGGTGGCGTCGCCTTCGACGAACGGGATCGGCGACGCGAGGTCCTCTTCGAGCACGTCGATGCGACCTCGGCTGCGCTCGATCACGACGAACGGAACCTTCACGTCGACGAGCTCGCGCAGCACGTGCTCGCCGGTGGTGCCGGCGCCGCAGACGACGATGTGCCCCTCCATGCCCTCGATCCGCTTCTGCATGCGCCGCGTGCGGAGCATACCCTGGAGGTCTCCTTCGACGAGGAGCGCGGTGAGCCCCGAGATGAAGTAGAGCAGGGTGCCGCTGCCGACGACGATCAGCGCCATGGTGATGAGGCGCGCCTCGACCATGTCGTTCATGCCCGGCAGCGTCTCGCCGAAGCCGACGGTCGAGAGCGTGATGACCGTCATGTAGAGGCAGTCGAAGACGCTCCAGCGCCCCTCGCCGACCTCGTGATAGCCCGCGGTGCCGGCCGCGAGGACGCACAGCAGGATGAACGTCGCGCTCAGGAGTCGGCCGTAGACGTTCGCCCGAACCTCCGATGCGTCGGCCATCTGCGCTCACGCTCCGCCCGGCCGGGGGTGCGTGTCAACGCCCGACGCGAGGCAGCACGACTCGATCGGCGGCATCCGACTCGATCGGGGGGCTTCGAGCGCCCCTCGAACGCATCCGTGGCGGAAACGACGATGCCGACTCACGCGCGCGCGCGGCGTCGTCGCAGGGCGGCGAGCTCGCTCGGGCGCACCTCGCGGAGGGCGAAGAGCGCGACGAGGTAGACGACGAAGCCGGCCGCCAAGGCGCCGAGCGCGGTGAAGCGCGTGGCGTGTGGGACGAAGTGCGCGACGGTGGCGGCGAGCGCGGCGGCGACGAGGGCGCGCACGACCGAGAGCCACGGGAGCAGCGCGCGGAAGCGCATCCACACCGCGACGCCGGAGAGTACGAACGCGATCGTCATGCCGAGGCTCGTGGCGAGCGCCATCGCGGGGAGCGCGGCGGGGCCACCGCCGGACGCGTTCACGAGGAGCGTGCCGGCGACGAGCACGACGACGACGCCGACGGCGGAGATGGCGGCGGCGAGGCCGGGGCGTCCGGCGCTCGAGAGGGCGGTCGAGCAGAGCACGAAGAGCGTGAAGAACACGACGCCGACCACGAGGATCGCGAGGGCGGGCGCGCCGACGAGGTACTCCTCGCGGTAGGCGATGCGCATCACGCCGTCCGAGGCGCCGACCACCGGCGCGGCGATCGCGAGGAGCGCGAGCAGGCTGATGCGCATCGCGTTGCGGAGGGTACTGCGCGCGACGTCGTTCTCTCCGGCCGCGATCGCGCGCGAGATCATCGGGAAGACGATGAACGTGAGCGAGAGCAGGAGCTGGTAGGGCACGAGCGCGAAGGTCTGTGCCGCGCCGTAGTAGCCGACCTGCGCGGAGGCGGCGTCGGCGGCTTCGGCGGCGGGCAACCCGTTCGCGAGGCCGATCTCGCCGAGCGTCTTCTTGAGCACCTGCACGTCGAGCAGGAGCATGCCGTTGAGGAAGACCTGCGTGAGCCAGAGCGGGGCCATGAAGCCGAGCCAGCGACGTACCGGGATCGGCTCGCCGCCGCGCCCGAAGAGGTCGCGGCGCAGGAGTAGGAAGGCGAGCGCGGTGATGCTCGCGACGCTGATCGCCCAACCGCCGAGGGAGGCGTACGCGCTCGCGAAGAGCACCGCGCCTCCGACGATGCCGGCCGTGCGCAGCGTGGAGAAGGTCGCGTCCAGGCTCGCTTGCGCGAGGAAGCGACGGCGTCCGTTGAGGGTGCCGACGAGCGCGCCGTAGAGCGCGTTGAAGAAGAGCACGCCGCTCGCGATGCGGACGGGACCTTCGAGGCTCGCGTCGACGAAGAAGCGCGCGAGCGGCTGCGCGCCGAAGAAGAGGATCGCGGCGAGCAGGCCGCCGGTGACGAGCTGGATGCGGAGCGCTTGGCGCAAGAGCGCGGGCGTGGAGGGCTCGTCCTCGCTCACGTGCTTGGAGACCGCCTGCAGCGTCGCGACGATCATCACGTTGTTGAGCACGGAGACGAGCGACATCGTGCCGCGGTAGAGCCCGAACTCCGCCGCGTCCGCGAGCAGGTTCGGGAGCGCGAGCTGGACCGCGTAGCTCGTGACGATGAACCAGATCTTCGCCCCCGCGATCGCGAGCGCGCCGCGGCCCGCGTGGGGGGCAGCCGTCGAAGGGGCGGACTCGGGCTTGGAGCCGTTGGCGGAGGGTGTCGTCACGGAGCGCTCGTGGAGGGGGCGCGTGGTAGCAGGAAGCCCCGAAAAGGCGATCGCCCGCCGCTCGTGCGTGAACGAGGCGCGTTGACGGACGACCGCGCGTCGATGCAAAACCGGCGCATGGCGGACGAGCTCACGCACCTCGATGCCCAAGGGCGCGCACGGATGGTCGACGTCGGCGAGAAGGACGTCACGGTGCGCGAGGCGGCGGCGCAGGCGATCGTGGCGATGGCGCCGGAGACGTTCGCGACGTTGGTCACGGGGCACGCGCCGAAGGGCGACGTGTTCGCGGCGGCGCGGCTCGCGGGGATTCAAGCGGCGAAGAAGACGCCGGAGCTCATCCCGCTCTGTCACCACGTGCAGCTCACGGGGGTCGAGGTGCGCTTCGAGCCGCTGGAGAGCGAGATCAAGATCGTGTCGGTGGTGCGCTGCGCGGATCGCACGGGCGTGGAGATGGAGGCGCTGACCGCGGTGACGGTGGCGGCGCTGACGTTGATCGACATGCTCAAGGCGATCGATCGCGGGCTGCGGATCGAGGGGGTGCGGCTGCTCTGGAAGTCCGGCGGTCGCAGCGGGGATTTCGGCTCGCGTCCGTCCGAGCCGCCACCGCTCGCGCGTTGAGCTAGCACCGTGCCGTGGCCGAGTGCCCAGCACGAGCCAACACGCGGTCGTGCTCGTCACGTGCGCGCGCCACCACGACCCTCGTGACGTCGGACCCTCGAGCCGCGCGCGAGACGCACACGACGCATTCGCACACCGTCACGCGCGAACGAAGAAAGCCACCTCGCGGTGGCTTCGTTCGGTGGTTCGTTCGACGAGGGTCAGCACTCGAGGCGGAAGAGCTGCTGGCCCATCAGGAGCAGCGTGCCCGCGGGGACGTCCTGCTGGCCACGCACCCGCACGAAGGTGCCGTTGGAGCTGCCGACGTCCGTGAGCCAGACGCGGCCGTTCTCCTCGTGGATGCGACAGTGGAGGCCCGAGACGTAGCCGTCCTCGGGGAAGATCACGTCGCCACGTTCGCGTCCGAGGTGCATCCCGGTGCCGGACACGACGTACGAGCCGCCGTAGGACTCCCGTCCGATGATCAGGCGGATGCGACCGACCGCATCTTGGTCGGGGCCGCCCATCGCTTCGGTGCCGTCCGCGTGCGCGCGGGGGGCCGTGAGGCGCTCGAAGCGGAGGATCTCCTGGCCGATGCGGAAGATCGCGCCGTCCGGGAGCTCGGTGGGCGTGTCCCGCGCGATGCGGACGTAGATCCCGTTGAGGCTCTCGAGGTCCTGGATGGTCGCCTTGCCGGGCGAGACGCGGAACTCCGCGTGGCGGGGCGAGAGGTACGAGTCGCTCGCGAACGGGCCCGCCGACTCACGACCGATGGTCGTGGTGGCGCCGAGCGAGAAGGTCTCCCCTTCGCTGCCGTCCGGTCGGATGAGCACGAGCGAACCGTGGCTCGGGGCGCCCGTCGGCGTGGGCGCCGGTGCGGGAGCCGGTGCGGGCGCGGGCGTGGATGCCTTCGCCTTCACGCCCGTCATGTCGTAGCCGCAGCTCCCACAGAACTTGAAGTTCGGGGGGACGCTCGAGCTGCACTGAGGGCACGTGAGGTTGCCGCCCGCGGGGGCCGGAGCGGGCGCGGCCATCGGGGCGGGCGCCGGCATCGGGGCGGGCGCCGGCATCGGCGCGGGCGCCGGCATCGGCGCGGCCATGGGCGCGGGACCGGGCATCGGCGCGGGGGCAGACGCCGGACGCGGCGCAGCACTGGCGGCAAAACCGCTCGGCGCTCCGAACTGCGGCGACGGCGCGGCCGGCGTGGGGACCCCGGCCGGAGGCGTCGGCGCGGTGAAGCTCTTCGGCTGCGCAGCGTCGCGCGGCAGCTCGGCACCACAGCCGAGACAGAACTTGTAGTGGTCTTGGTTTTCTTTGCTGCAACGCGGGCAGACGATCACCGGGTCCTCCTGGGAGTCCGCTCGGCGTCGAGCG
>JALOQC010000455.1 GCA_025453555.1 Myxococcota bacterium
CGCGCGACTACGACGGGACGCCGCGACCGCTCGTGATCCTGCTCCATGGCTACGGCGCTTCGGGTGGAGCGCAGGACCTCTACCTGGGTCTCTCACGAACCGCGCGCATGCGCGGGGTGATCACCGTGCTCCCCGACGGCACCCAGAACGCCGGAGGTCAGCGTTTCTGGAACGCGACCGAGGCGTGCTGCCTCTTCGGGGCGACCCCGGTGGATGACGTCGCGTACGTGAACGCGCTCATCGACGAAGCGATCGCGACCTACGCGATCGACCAGGCGCGCATCTACCTCTTCGGG
Source organism: Myxococcota bacterium (assembly GCA_025453555.1). Taxonomy (GTDB): domain Bacteria; phylum Myxococcota_A; class Polyangia; order Polyangiales; family Houyiibacteriaceae; genus JACKEH01. The sequence continues at coordinate 297 of JALOQC010000455.1, forward strand.
CACAGCAACGGCGGCTTCATGAGCCACCGCCTCGCGTGCGAGACGCCGGAGAAGCGGACTGCACGAGCCCGGAGGCGATCTCGCTGCTGCACATCCACGGGACGCTCGACGAGACGATCGGCTTCGAGGGCGGCGCGATCAGCGGGTTCTCGTATCCGGGCGCGGTCGAGACGACGGCGCGGCTCGCGGCGCGCGCGGGCTGCGCGGAGACGGCAACCGACGGCGAGCGCTTCGACTTCTCGGGCGACACCGTCGCGCAGGAGACGATCCACGCGGGCTGCGACGAGGGCTTCGACGTGCGGCTGTGGACGCTCGAGAACGGCTCGCACATCCCGGCGTGGGGCGAAGGCACGATGGACCGCGCGCTCGATTGGATGCTCGCGCGCTCGCGCTGACTCCGACACGGACTCCGACTCCGGCACGGACGACACCGTGCCGCGCCCCGCGCTATCTTCCGCCTCATGCGCGCGGCTGCCGTACTTCCGCTCCTCGTCTCGCTCACGTTCGCCTGCGGCAACCCCTCCTTCGACGCGGGTTTCGATGCGTCGGTCGACGCCTTCGTTCCAGACGATGCGGAGCTCGATGCCTTCGTCCCCGACGACGCGGGGCTCGACGCCCTGGTGTCCGACGACGGCGGCGAAGACGCAGCGTTCGACGTCGGAACCGATGCCGCCGACGACGCGGGCACCGGCGACGCCGCGACCATGATCCCCGGCTTCGGCACCATCGTCGGCGCGTGTGGTCGCATCGCTCCCGAGCTCGACACCGAGACGCCGTCGTTCTTCGTCGTGCGCTTCGACCTCGCGGACGATCCCTACGACGCGAGCGACTTCGACCGCCTGACCGCGGGCGCGCGGGAGATCCTCACCGACGGCACCGTCGGCGGCAGCTCCGAGCTGAGCGAAGCGCTGAGCTACGAGGTGCTCGAGCGCTGCGAGGGCGCGACGATGCTCCTCGCGAGCGAAGGCGAAGTCACCTACTCGAGCCCCACCTCGAAGCGTACGGACCTCGTCGCGCAGTTCGACGAAACCATCGGCGTCAGCGTGGCGCGCGCGGTGATCTTCCCCGGCACCGTGCCCTACACGCTCGCGGAGGCGCAGCGGGTGATCGGCGGCAAGCTCGACGACATCCTCGACAGCTCTGCGAACGTCACGAGCCACGCGTGGGACAAGCAGATCCTCGTGGTGATGGCGTGGGACGACGTCGCGGCCGATCGGGTGCGCGAGGCATGGGACGGCTTTTCGCCCGAGCGTCGCGCGGACACCGTCGTCTACGTGGTCGTGACCGACGGAATGGATCGGAACATCTACTTCAACGAGTGACGTCGAGGCTCCCGTGGGCGGCGCGCGCGGGGTGTGGCACGCTCGCCGACCGCGTCCCCATGAAGGCCACCCTCGTCATCCCGACCTACCGTCGCCCCGAGCGTCTGCGCGCGCTCCTCGAATGCCTCACGCACCAAGAAGGCGACGTGCTCGCGCGCGTCGTGGTCTGCGACGACGGTTCTGGTGACGACACCGAGAACGTCGCGCGCAGCTTCGAGGGGCGACTGCCGCTCGTGTACGCGTGGCAAGAAGATCTCGGCTTCCGCGCGGGACAGGCGCGGAACATGGGCATCCGCGAGGCGATCGGCGACGTCGTGATCTTCGTCGACGACGACGTGCTCGTGCGCCCGGACTTCGCGCGCGCCCACGTCGAGGCGCACGTGCGGCTGCCCGACGCGGGCGCTCGGCGCAGCGTGGTGCTCGGCTTTCGTCACCGCACCCACGAGCTCGTGGGGCGCGTACCGAGCTGGGAAGAGATCCTCGCCGGCGAGCGCGACGATCGCATCGCGGACTTGAAGGGCGCGGCGGTGGCGGATCAATCCGATCCCTGGATCTACGTCTACAGTTGCAACTTCAGCGTCACGCTCGGCGGTCCGGAGCTCGTCTTCGACGACAGCTTTCACGGCTGGGGCATCGAGGACACCGAGCTCGGCTACCGGCTGCATCGCGCGGGCTACGCGATCGTCGACGAGCCGCATGCGCGGGTGCTCCACGTCGAAGATCCGGCGCCGCGCGATCCGTTTCGCTGCGAAGAGCGCGCGTTGCCGCCCACGTACGACAGCTACGTGCACAACGCGGTGCGCTTCATGGACAAGTATCCGGACGACGAAGCGCTCGCGCGTTGGGTGCGCGGCGATCTGCGCTGGTACGTGGTCGACGAGCGCGGCCGGTTCGTGAAGAACGGCTACGAGAACGACGTGGAGCTCGTGCTCGCGCGTTGCCGAGCCGCCCGCGCCCACGCAGCGTGACATCGAGCGACGTATCGGACGCCGACACGGATTCCGTCACCGCCACCGCCACCGACACCGACACGGACTCCGAAGCGATCGCCCCTCCAGCGAATCGAAGCGGAGTCGTTCGAGGCGAAGCGGACGCAGTCCGCGGAGCTGAACGATTCCGCGAAACTATCGGGCCGCGCGTGAGCGCGGAGCCGATGAATCAGTGATCCTCGCTCTCGCGTCCGCCGTTCTGCCCGGCCTTCTCGACGTACTCGACCACCGCGCTCGCGACGTCGACCCCGGTCGCCTTCTCGATGCCTTCGAGGCCGGGCGACGAGTTCACCTCGATCACGAGCGGGCCGTGCTTGCTGCGGATGATGTCGACGCCCGCGATCCCGAGCCGCATCGCCTTGGCCGCGCGCACCGCCATCGAGCGCTCTTCGGGCGTGAGCTTCGCCTTCTCGCCCTGGCCGCCGCGGTGGAGGTTGCTGCGGAACTCGCCCGGCGCCGCGGTGCGCTTCATCGCCGCGACCACCTTCGAGCCCACCACGAAGCAGCGCAGATCCACGCCCGCCGCTTCTTCGATGAACTCCTGCACGAGGATGTTCGCGTCGAGGTTGCGGAACGCCTCGATCACCGACTCGGCCGCCTTCTGCGTCTCGCAGAGCACCACGCCGATGCCTTGCGTGCCTTCGAGCAGCTTCACGACGAGCGGCGCGCCGCCGACCGCCGCGATCAGACCGCGCACGTCCTGGGTGCTGTGGCCGAACGCGGTCACCGGCATCGCGATGCCCTTGCGGCTCAGGATCTGCAGACACCGCAGCTTGTCGCGGCTGCGCGCGATCGCCTGCGACGAGTTCGCGGTGAAGACGCCCATCATCTCGAGCTGCCGCACGACCGCGCAGCCGTAGAAGGTGCTCGACGCGCTCACGCGCGGCACGATCGCGTCGAGCTGCGGCACGGGATCGCCGTCGTAGACGAGCGTCGGGTGATGCGCGGCGATCGCCATGTGGCAGCGGAGGTAGTCGAGGATGAGCGCCTCGTGACCGCGTTGCTGGGCGGCCTCGACGACGCGTCGGGTGGAGTAGAGCTCGGGCTTCTGGCTGAGGACGGCGATGCGCATGAGGGATCTCGACGAGGCGCGCGGAGCGCGCGTGTTCGGGGCGCGGTTCAATGCGTTCGGAGCAGCGGCGAGAGAGCGCGAACGGTCGAAGGTGCGACGACGGAGCTCGAAGGGAAGGAAGCCGCGACAGGCCGAAGGCGGCAGCATAGCGCGCGCCGCGCGGCGTCGAGGAGTGGAACGTGTGTCGGGTGCGCGACCTCAAGACGCGGAGCGAATCGCGCTTGACGACGCCCGACTCGATGCTGCGCGCTCAGCCATCGACACCGGAGTCGATGCCCGAGTCCTCGCCAGCGTCGGTTCCCGCGTCGACATCGGCTACGAGTCGTCCGCGCACGACTCGTAGCCGATGTGCCACCTCTCACAGCCGTGCTCGTCGGTGTAGCCGTCGAAGGCGCTCGGCCGCGCGTCGTAGACGCACTCCACGTGCGCCGCGCATTCGCACGGGTCGGTCACGAACGCTCCCTTGCGTCCACAGTCGCAGCTCGGCGTCGCGGTGCGTGGGCAGCACCACCCGAGCCCATCGGGCGAAGGCGTCGCGCTCTGGATGTACCAGCGCGACCACTCCTCGCCGCACGTCGTGGCTGCGTCGCTCGCAGCGTCCGCCACGCCCGTGTCGCGTGCAGCATCGGAGCGACCTGCGTCCTCGGGCGGCGTGTCCGCACGACACGGCGACATCAGCACGACGAGCGCGAGGACGAGCTTCATGGCGACATTCTATCGAAGGATCGCCGTGCGTCGATGCACGATCCGCTTGGGCTCAATGACGCATCCCGTCGGCGTGACACACGTGTGACATGCGTCAGCGCGCGTGACTGACGCGGTAGCGCGCGAAGGAGGGCACCGCGATCGCGCAGAGCACCATGCCGATCACGACGAGGCCGCCGCCGAGGCCGGTGGTGAGCGCGGTGCCGATCGAGAAGGCGACCGCGCCGTGGATCACGTCGGCGAGGCGTGGGCCGCCCGCGACGACGACCGTGAACACCCCTTGGAGTCGGCCGCGAACCCGATCGTCGGCCGCGCTCTGCAGCATCGAGGATCGGATCGCCGCGGAGGCTACGTCGGCGGCGCCGGCGATCGCGAGGCAGACGACGCCGAGCGCGAGCGCGACGTCGCCGAGGTGCGCCGCGAGCGGGATCGTCGCCGCGAAGCCCATCACGCCGACGCCCCAGATCGCGATCGAGATCAGCACGACGCGGCCGTGGGCTTCGACGCGCGAGAGCCACCCGCTGAACACGCCGCCGAGCACGGAGCCCGCGGGGATCGCGGCGTAGAGGGCGGCGAACGCGAGGCCGCCTTCTTCGGGACCGCGGAACGAGACGTGCGCGATCTCGGGAAAGAGCGCGCGCGGCATCCCGAAGATCATCGCGATCAGATCGACCACGAACGACATCAGGAGCACCGGCTGGGTGCGCAGGTAGACGAAGCCGTCGAGCACCGAACGCAGACCGGGCGTGCCGCGCGGGCGCTCGCCGTCGATCGGCAGCGGCGGCAGACGCAGCACCGCGTGCAGCGTGGCGAAGAGCGTGAGGGTGTCGACGAAGTAGAGCCACGCGTAGCCGGTGACCGGGATGAGCATTCCCGCGATCAACGGGCCGGCGATCGCGCCCGCTTGGAAGACCGTCATCGAGAGCGAGTTCGCGGCGGGGAGCTGATGCGGCGGCAAGAGCTTCGGCAGGATTGCTTGGCGCGTCGGCGAGTTGATCGCGAAGAACGCTTGTTGGAGCGAGAAGAGCCCGAGCAGCACCCAGACGTTCGTCAGCTCGTCACCACCAGACCGACGGTCGAGATCAGCATGAGCGTGCGGCGATCGACGTGGTCCGCGAGCGCGCCGCCGTAGAGCCCGAAGATCACGAGCGGCACGAGGCCGAACACGCCGGTGAGCCCGACGTACGCGGAGGACCCGGTCATCGCGTAGATCTGCGCGGGCACCGCGACGACGGTGAGCTGCGCGCCGATCACGGTGATGATCTGCGCGATCCACAGGCGTCGGAAGTGGGCGTTCTCGAGCGGGCCGCTTCATGTGGCGGGACGTGTGCGCTGTCGAGCATCCACCGCGCGAGCGCTGCGCGTCCACGCGCGTGTGTCGGCGATGCGGGCGTCGGCGATGCGGGCGTCGGCGATGCGGGCGTCGGCGATGCGGGCGTCGGCGATGCGGGCGTCGGCGATGCGGGCGTCGGCGATGCGGGCGTCGGGGATGCGGGCGACTCCGATGTGGGCAACTCCGCGAACGCTCACGATCGTGCCGCGCGGTGGTAGCGTCGCGCGCGATGCTCACTCCCCGCACGCACCTCGGCATCTCGCACGCGCTCTGTGGCGCACCCACGGAGCTCGCGGAAGGCCGCGCGACCACACGCTTCGTCGCGACGCCCGAGATGGCGGCCGACGATCGTGGGCTCGTGCACGGCGGCTTCGTCTTCGGGCTCGCCGATCACGCGGCGATGCTCGCGGTCAACGATCCGTTCGTGGTGCTCGGGTCGTCCGAGGTCCGCTTCGTCGCGCCGGTGCGGGTCGGCGACGAGGTGATCGCGCACGCGGAGGTCACGGAGACGAAGGGAAAGAAGCGCGTGCTCGCGGTGCGCGCGACGGTCCGCGATCGCGAGGTGCTCGTCGGCACGCTGACGGCGTTCGTGCTCGAGAAGCACGTGCTCGACGGCGCGTGAGGCTCACGTGGCGCGCGAAGAGATCGCATCGCTCACGTGCGGCGCGATGGTTTCGCGGCTTCGGTCCTTTCCCTCGCATCGCTGAGCACGGAGGTGCTGGAGCGCGTCGTGGTCGCGTTCCTCTGCAGGCTCGCCGAGTAGAGGGAGCCGGCGAGCTCGTGAAAGCTCGCCGGCTCCAGGAGGAACGAGGATTGGGAGGAACGGGGAAGAAGAACGGAGGGAGAAGAACGGAGGAAGGAGACGACGAACGGGAACGTCCCGATCGGAGAGCGTGTCGATCAGCTCACGCGGCGGCTGCCGGCGGGCGGGAGGAAGCGGAAGCGCGCGGCATCGACCGGGCGGTCGTAGCGCACGTCGCGGAGCTCGAACTGGTTGGTGTTGCCTTCGTGGTCCTCGACGCGCAGCCGATGCACCACGCCGGGCAAGCGCGCGTCGACGAAGAGCACGAGGCGCCGCACTTGCGGATCGCGCGTGCGCGGCACGAGCTCGAGCACAGGACCCGACCAGCCGTGCGAGCGACCGGAGAGCAGGCGCGTGCGGTAGTCGGACACGTTCGCGTCGCCGGTGAGGAAGGCGAAGGCCGCGGGGACCTCGCTCGCACCGACCGCGTTCTTCGCGTACTGGCCGGGCTCGCCCGCGTCGCCGGGCTCGTACGCGACGAAGTGTCGACCGACGCGGTGGTGGTGCGTCTGCGTGAAGCGCGCTTCGAGGGTGTCGGTCTGCGCGTAGAAGGCCTGCACCGCGGCGGCGACGGTGCGCGCGTCGGCCGGGACTGTGGGCGCGCGAGGCGCGGCGAGCGCAGTGCCGGACTCCGTGCCGGACGGGGTGCGAGAGCTCGGCGCGGTCGGCACGTCGGCGTGCGCGGCGAAGCTCGCACCGAGACCGAGAGAGACGATCAACGAGAAGGTGAGGGCTCGAAGCATGGCTCGGGTCCTTTCGTGCGCCGTCGTTCGGCACGCGGGCTTCGACCCCGGCCTCGGCGTGGGTATTCATCGGCTCCGCGCTCGCGCGCGGCCCGATGGTTTCGCGGAATCGTGCAGCTTCGCGGACTGCGTCCGCTTCGCCTCGCACGATTCCGCTTCAATT
>JALOQC010000456.1 GCA_025453555.1 Myxococcota bacterium
ATCGGCAGCGGCCTCGGGGTGCGCAACCCGTACAACGTCGAGATCATCGTGGAGCACGCGAAGGTGCCGGTGATCGTCGACGCCGGCGTGGGCACCGCGAGCGACGCGGCCTTCGCGATGGAGCTCGGGGTCGACGCGCTGCTCATGAACACCGCGATCGCGGGCGCGAAAGACGCGGTGCGCATGGCGCGCGCGATGAAGCTCGCGGTCGAGGCCGGACGCGACGCGTTCCTGGCGGGCCGCATCCCGAAGAAGCTCTACGCGACGGCTTCGAGCCCGCTCGAAGGCGTGATCGGCAGCAAGCAGTGATCGCGAGGCTCGCGCTCTTGCTCCTGCTCCGCGCGCCCATCCAGTGCGCGAGCGATCCCGATCCGAATCGTCGCCTCGAGGACACTCCGTCGGAGGCGCTCTGGCGGCTCGCGGAGCGCTTCGAAGCCGACGGCGACGAGGCGGCGCGGCGCATCGCGCTCGAAGAGATCGTGGAGCGCTATCCGAGCTCGGCGGAAGCGGAGCGCGCGCGCGTCGCGCTCGGAAGGTCGGACGAGCCGACGCGAGGCGCGACGAGTGACGATCCGGCGAGCGATGGCGAAGCCACGAACGACGGCGTGACGAGCGCTGGCGAAGCGACCCACGCCTCGGGCGCGCCGTGATCCCGCGCCTGCTCTGGATCACCCCCGAGGACGGCTCGCTCGCGCCGATGCTCGACGCGCTCGCCGACGCACCGCGCAAAGTCGTGGTCATGCTCCGGCGCCCGCACGCGTCGAGCCGTACGCTCCTCGCCGAAGGGCGCGCGCTCCAGTCGACCGGCCACGCCCTCGTCGTGAGCCGTCGCGTCGACGTGGCGCTCACGCTCGACGCGCATGGCGTGCACCTGCCCGAGCGAGGCCTCGACGTCGCGGACGCGCGCGCGCTCCTCGGGCCGTCGCGTTGGATCGGCGTCTCGCGTCACGACCATGCGGGACTGGAAGCCGCCGCGGCCGCGGGCGCCGACTACGCGACCCTCTCGCCCTTCGCGACGGTCCCCGGCAAGGGCCCCGCCCTCGGGCCCGCGCGCTTCGCCGAGATGCGACGTGGGGTGCGAATTCCGGTGCTCGCCCTCGGAGGAATCACGAAAGAAAACGCGACGTTGGCACTTGCCTCTGGGGCTGATGGGTTCGCCGTGCTCCGCGGGGGTGGTGACCTCGTAGCGTTGGCAGCGCTCCTCGACGATCCCGGGCGGGACGGGTAGCCAACGTCGCACCGCGATGGTAAGCAGAGGCCCCCATGGGGCGGGTCGTTGCCATCGCGAATCAGAAGGGCGGCGTCGGTAAGACGACGACGGCCGTGAACCTCGCGGCGAGCCTCGCGGTGGCGGAGCAGCGCGTGCTGCTGATCGACCTCGACCCGCAGGGCAACGCGTCGACCGGCGTCGGGGTGCACCCGCGCACGGTCGAGCACGGCGTGTACCGCGTGCTGCTCGAAGAGGCGACGCTCGAGGACGAGACGCGCCCGACGGAGATGCCGGGGCTCAGCGTGCTCCCCGCGACGCAGGATCTCGTCGCGATCGAGCGCGAGCTGGTCGACGCCGACGACGGTCCGTATCGCCTGCGCAAGGCCCTCGAACGCGCGCGCACCGAGTACGACTTCGTGCTCATCGACTGCCCGCCCTCGCTCGGCCTGCTGACGGTCAACGCGCTCACGGCGGCCGACCTCGTGCTCGTGCCGCTGCAGTGCGAATACTACGCGCTCGAAGGGCTCTCGCAGCTCGTCGGCACCGTGGAGCGCGTGAAGAACGGCCTCAACGCCGACCTCGAGATCCACGGCGTGCTGCTGACGATGTGGGACGCGCGCAACAACCTCGCGAACGAGGTGGCGGCGGAGGTGCGCAAGCACTTCAAGGTCTTCGAGACCCTCATCCCGCGCAACGTCCGCCTCGCGGAGGCCCCGAGCCACGGAAAGCCCGTGCTGCTCTACGACGCGTCGAGCCGCGGCTCCTTCCAGTACCTGAACCTCGCGCGCGAGATCCTCGACGACCTCGACGCCGCCGCCTGAGCCTCGGAAGATCCGTGAGCACCAAGAAGCGTCTCGGTCGTGGTCTCGACGGCCTCCTCCCGCCCGCAGCGGCGCCCGCGAAAGAGCAGGCCAAGGGGGGCGCGACCGCGCGCATCGAGGAGCTGCATCCGAACCGCGATCAGCCGCGCCGCCGCTTCGACGACACCGCGCTCGACGAGCTCGCGGCCTCGATCGGTGAGCACGGCGTGCTCGAGCCGATCTTGGTCCGCAAGCGGAGCGCGGGCGGCTTCGAGATCGTCGCGGGCGAGCGGCGTTGGCGCGCCGCGCAGCGCGCGGGCCTGCAAGAGGTGCCCATCTTCGTGCGCGAGCTCAGCGAGACGGCGGCCTTCGAGGCGGCGCTCGTCGAGAACCTGCAGCGCATGGATCTGAACCCGATCGAGACCGCGAAGGCGTTCCAGCGCCTCGTGGACGAGTTCGGTCACACCCAAGACCAGGTCGCGCAGCGCGTCGGCAAGGATCGCTCGACGGTCGCGAACGCGCTGCGGCTCCTGAAGCTCCCCGACGAGATCCTCGGGATGGTCGACGACGGCCAGCTCACGGAGGGCCACGGTCGGGCGCTCCTCGGCTGCGCGAGCGTTCCCGCGATGCTCAAGCTCGCGCGCGTGGCAGTCGCGGAGCGCCTGAGCGTCCGCGAGGTCGAACGGCGAGCGCGCGAGACCGCCGCGCCCGCGAAGCCCGCCCCCGCGAAGACCGAGAAGAGCGCCAACGTGAAGGACCTCGAGCGGCGCCTCTCGCACTCGCTCGGTGCGACGGTGGCGGTGGATCCGAAGAAGGGCGAGCGCGGCGTGATCACGATCGCGTACGACGGCTACGACCACCTCGACACGATCCTCGCGCGCCTCGGCGTGCGCGACTGAAGCGCCGCGGCCGTCACGTACTCCGTACTCCGTACTCCGTACTCCGTCTCCGTCACGGACTCTGTCTCCGCCACGGACTCTGTCTCCGTCACGGACTCTGTCTCCGTCACGGACTCCGTCTCCGTCACGGACTCTGTCTCCGTCACGGACTCTGTCTCCGTCACGGACTCTGTCTCCGTCACGGACTCTGTCTCCGTCACGGACTCCGTCTCCGTCACGGACTCCGTCTCCGTCGGACCCCGTCGCCGTTCACGTCGCCGACCACGTCCACGTCCGTCCACGTCCACGTCCACGTCCACGTCAACGTCAACGTCAACGTCAACGTCAACGTCCACGTCAACGTCAACGACCACGACGCGCGACACCGGCGACGCGACCTGGACTCTCGCAGCCAAAACACGTCGGCCGCCCCGAAGGACGGCCGCGTTTCGATGCTCAGCTCGGAGTGTTCTGCTCGGAGGCGCCGACCGGATTCGAACCGGTGTGTGAAGGTTTTGCAAACCTTTGCCTAACCACTTGGCTACGGCGCCGAGGACGCGTGAGATGCCACCGACGACGGGCGTTGTCAATGCTCGTTGTGGCCGAAATCGCGCGAGAAGTCGGCGGCTGACCCCGCCGACTCGGGCAACGAACGGATCCCCGCGGCCCTACCACATCTTCCTCGGCGTGCCTCCCGCGAGCGCACCGCGAGCACACCGCGTCGGCTCCGCTCAGGGGCGCGTGCAGCCGCCGAAGAACTGATCGCGCGAGGGACCGTCGGCGCCGACGCTCCGCAGATCGCGGAAGAGCGCCTGGGCCTGGCTGCATTGATTGACGACCTTGAAGCCGACCTCGCGAGCTCCGCGCTCCGCGATCGCGTTGCGCAGCGGGCGCAGGCTCGAGTGCGTGCGGCCCACCAGGCGCTGGGCCTCGCGGAGCGCGTCGATGGCGCCCGCGAGGTTGCCGTTGCCGATCGCAGCGCGGCCCCGCGCGATGGCGCGATCGGCCGCTGGGTTGCTCTCTTCGCCGCCGGTCATGCGCGAAGGCGTCTCGACCATCGCGACCTCGACGGGGTCCATCGTGGTCTCGATCATCGACGGGACCTCGACCATCGTCGGGGGCTCGACGCCGACGGGGAGCATGTTCGGCTCGACACCGACGACCATCGTGGTGTTCGGATCGACACCGACCGGCGTTCCGATCGTCGTGCCCACGTTGGGGTTCCCGACGTTGGGGTTCCCGACGTTGACGTTCGGGTCGGTGGAGACGGGGCCTGGGCCCGGCCCGGCCGCGATCGCCTTCTTGCTGTTCCACCACCAGAGCCCGCCACCAACCGCGCCGCCGAGGAGCACGAAGACCACGAGCAGGAGCGCGACCCACTTGCCGGTGCCGCCGCCGCTCACGCCTGGAATCTGCGACATCGAGACCGACGAGAAGTCGGTCGGGCCCGGCGTCGGGGTCGGTTGTGGGTGGATCGGCGCGCCGAAGAGGCTCGGCGTCGCTTGTTGGGTCATCGGCACCGGGGTGCTGCCGTGGCTCGACGGCGCGTGCGAAGGCACCGGCGTGCCCTGCGACGAGACGACTGGCGGAAGGAAGTTCGGCTGCGAGCCGTGCCCGCCCGATCCCCCGCCGCTGCTGAGGCTCGTCGCCATCGTCCACGCGGCCTGGGCGTCCCCGATGCCCGTGAACTCGTGCATGAACGAAAGCACGTCGGGGTGGCGATCGTCGCGGCTCTTCTGGAGCGCGCGCATGATCGCGTTCTTCTTGTTCTGCGGGAGCGCGGCGCCCTGCGGGAATGCGTCGATGGGCGTCGGCGCCTGCGTGAGGTGCTTGGTCGCCCACTCCCACGGGGTCTTCGCCTCGAACGGCAGGTGCCCCGTGATCATTTCGTAGGTCATGATCCCGAGCGAGTAGATGTCGCTGCGCAGATCGAGGGTCTGTCCGCTGAACTGTTCGGGGGACATGTAGGGCGGCGTGCCGAGCACCATGCCCTGCTTGGTCAGCTTCGCCTTCGACTCGTCCTCCGCTTCGCTGCGCTTCGCGATGCCGAAGTCGAGCACCTTCACGAAGTCGGACTGACCGCCGCGCGAGGTGAGCAGGACGTTCTCGGGCTTGAGGTCGCGGTGGACGATGCCGCGCTGATGCGCTTCGTGGAGCGAGCCGCAGACCTGGATGAGCAGCTTGTCGGCGGTCTGCGGATCGACGGGCCCGCGCTGGAGTCGGTGCGCGAGATCCTCGCCTTCGATGAACTCCATCACGATGAAGAGGGTTTTGTCCTCGAGCTCACCGAAGTCGTAGAACTGCACCGTGTTCGGGTGGTGCAGCTCGATCACGGTCTCG
>JALOQC010000457.1 GCA_025453555.1 Myxococcota bacterium
CGAGACCGAGGCGGCGACGAAGACGGAGACGGCGACATCGGCGGAGACAGCGGCGGAGACCGCGCCCGCGAAGCCGCGTTCGACTGCGCGGAGGTCACGGATCCAGGAAGTCGAACCAGCCGTTGCCCAGGTCGGCGCTCCGGGTCTGCGCGGGGCGGAAGCGCATGAAGAGCGTGCCGAGGCAGGAGCTCACCGGGACGCTGCCGAAGGTGCGGCTGTCGAGCTGCACGGCCGCGCGGTTGTCGGCCATGAGGTAGACGCGGCTCGGCTCGACGCGCGTCTCCCGCAGTCGGAACACGAAGCGGTCGCGCTCGTACACGAAGTGATCCGTGTTGCCGAGCTTCACCAGCGAGCGTCGGTAGTCGGCTTCTTGGTTGGTCGTCTGATCGAAGAAGCGCTCCATCTCGAGCACGTCGCGATCGGGCACGCTCCCGCTGATCTCGAGCGCGCCCCGCACGTCGCGCAGCGTCATCCCGGCCTTGCCGACCACGCGCCCGATCACCATCTGACCCGGTGCGGTCGGGTGATGGCAGACGAGCAGGTCGCCCATCTCGGGCTCGTCGACGCCGCGCCACATCAGGACGGTCTCGCCCGCGATCATCGTGGGCGCCATGCCGTCGTGCCCGACCTCGACGAGATCGAGGAAGAAGAGGCGGAGCACCCCGACGACGACGAGGACCAAGGCGCCGAGCCAGAGCGCGCCTTTGCCGAGGGCTTTCCACATGCCCCGCTTGTTCGCTCGCCACCCCGTCGACTGTCAAGGATGCGGCGGAGAACCCGGACGCATTCTTCGAACGACGATCGGAAGCACGACGGAAACGAAAACGGCGACCCGCGAGGGCCGCCGTCGTTCGTTCGTTCGACGTGTGCCGATCAGCTGTCGCAGGTCGGGTTCACGCAGAACGCCTGGGTTGCCATGTCCGCCGTGTAGCAGACGAAGCCGCCCGCGCAGTCGGCGTTCGTGGTGCAGGTCGGCTGGCAGGTGTTGGTCGACGAGTCGCACGCGAGACCCGACGGGCAACCCTCGGCGCCGCACTCCGTGCCCACGCCACCACCGACCGTGCCGAGCGTCTGCAGACACTCGAGGCGGACCGTGGTGCCCGTGGCGGGCGGACGCGTGAAGGTGATGCGCTGCGGGCGGTTCTCCGGGCAGCGCGCGTCCGCGCCGACGACGTCGGGGCTGAAGTCGTCGTAGTACCAGCCTTCGCCGGTCGGGACGACGTCGCCGGAGACGGGGAGCTGCTCGACCGTGCAGACCTCGACGCTCATGCCGGTGATCGCGTCGACCTCCATGCGGTCGAGGGTGCGGCCGGGGAACTCGCTGCAGGAGCGACCCACGGCGAGGACCTCGACGACGTCGCAGTTCACGATGCCACCCGAGCCGCGCACCAGGGCGCGCGGGAGGCAGGTGCCGCCGAGGACGTCGGCGATCTTGCGCACGACGGCTTCGAGGGCGCCGGTGAAGCTGTCCTGACAGATGGTCTGGAGGATGGAGTTCGCGCCGCGCGCTTCGAGCTGCTGGAGCATCGAGACGATGCGTCGCGGCGGGAAGGCGATCGAACGCTCACCCGCCTCGTCGGTGCGGTCACACGAGGGGCGGAGGCGCGAGGGCATCGCCGGGTCGACCTGCTCGACCATGTCCGGGTGCGCGAGGATCGCGGTGTAGTCGATCGCGGCGCCGCTGCCCGGGTTCGTGGCCTCGGGGATGCCCGTGATGGCCGCCACGACGAGGAGGTCGGGGTCGGCGCGCGTCGCGAGCAGGCCGTCCACGAAGCGCTCGACGGGGTGGATGATGCCGTCGGCGGGGTTGCCGTAGGTCCAGCAGCGGAGGTTGAGGTCGCCGCCGAAGGTGGTGCTCGCGGGGTCGAAGACCTCGGGGTTCGCGGCCGAGCAGTCCTCCTCGTCGGTGACGAGGATGATGGTCAGGAGCGAGTTCGGGCGGATGAAGCCGGCGTTCTGTCCGTCGGCGTGACCGACGCTGCCCTCGACGAAGCGGACGCCCGAGCTGCTCGGGGTGACGGCCTTGAGCACGGACTCGAGCTGCTGCTCGAAGCCGCAGCCGTTGGTGCCCATCGCGGCCACGCAGGTGACCTCGTTGGCGAACGCGTTGGGGTCGCCACCGTCGGCGGGGCGGAACTCGAAGAAGCTCGGGTACGTCGCCATGCAGCCGGGACGCGCGGTGTTGCCGCGGGTGCGGAGCACGCCGTCGTCGCCGAAGCGCGAGTTGCTGCAGGTGGGGACGACGAAGCCGCCGGTGCCCATGTCGGACGTGACGACGCCGACCTGGAGGCTGCGGACGGGCGGGAAGTCTTGCATCCCGTCGCCCTCGATGTCGCCCGACGCGAGGACGCGCACGAGGTTCGGGAGCTCGCGCGAGAGCGCGTTCTGCTCCTGGGCCATCGAGTTCGAGTTGTCGACCATGAAGAGGAGGTCGACCTCTTCGATGTTGTCGACCTTCACGCTCTCGGCCACGCCCTGCACGGTGCAGGGGTTGAGCGGCCGGAGCTCGCGGTCGGAGCACCCGATGAACGCGGTCAGACCCGCGACCGCGGCGACCGAAGCTAGAAGGTGGCGCTGCTTCCTTCGCATCTTCATTCCTCTTCATCCGGCGCGGCGTCGCTGGCGACCCACACCCGCAATTGCCGTTCTGGAGCCGACCGCCAGGTCGAGCGACCCGCGGCACCGTGAAGTGTCGCCGTCAGGCGACCGAACCAGAAAAATCGTCTCGCGAACGCTCTCGCGTGTCCTCGAGCCGCCGAACCCTAGCCCAGAGCCCGTCCCCGAATCAACGGCCGACCTGGATCGGCCATGAGACAGATAGCGACGTGCGTGCCAGGGCGTCGCGACGAAAAACCCCGCCGAACCGGGAGGTTGGCGGGGTCTTGGGGCTGCGCGGATCCGCGCGGTGGAAACCGAGTTGTCAGAACGTCCTTTCGGTCACGGCCCGGTCGGCTCGTCCAACGGTCGCTCGACCTCGACCAGGCAGACGAGCGAGACGGTGGTCCCGAGAGGCGGGACCGCGTCGTCGGTGTAGGCGACCCGCTCGCACTCGGGGCTCGACACGTCGTAGAACCAGCCGCTCGCGATGCCGCGCACCGCTTGCTGGACCACACACACGTCGCGGCCGAGCTCGTCGGATTGGGCGTAGGCGCGACCCACGAGGGCGTCGCAGCGCACGCCGACCGGCAAGGTCTCGCGCACGTCACACTCCACCGCACCGTCCACGTCGGGCGTGAGCGAGCGGTTCGAGCAGATGCCGCGGATGCGGCTGCCGATGCGCGCGGCGAGGGCTTCGATGGCGGGGCGGAAGCTCTCCGCGCAGATGCTGCTCACGAGCGAGCCCGGCCAGAGGCGCGCGAGCTCCACGAAGCGACGACCCGGCGCGGCTTGTCCCGACTCTCCGCGCTCGCAGGCGGGCTGGAGCCCGAGGTCGTTGGTGCCGTCGAGCACGTACTGCATGCGCGAGTCGGCGAGGATCGCTTCGGGCGTCTGCCCCACGAGGTCCTCCGGCATGCCGACGATGGCGGAGAAGATCACGTCGCGTTCGTCGCGGCCAACGAGCAGGCTGGTCTTCAATGCTTCGAGGGTGACGAGCAGATCCGGGCGCTGCACGCAGCGTTGGTTGAGCGCGCGACCGACTTCCTCGCCGCTGAAGAACTCCTCCGGGTTCGCGAGCGAGCAGTCTTCTTCGTCGGTGACGACGACCACCGCGAGCACCGCGTCCTCGCGCGGGAAGGTGCCGAGCGCGGAGGCCGACGCGAGGCCCTTCACGCTCGCCGAGAGTTGCTGTTCGAGCCCGCAGCCCGCGAGCCCGACGTTCGCGCGGCAGCCGACGCTCTGCGCGAAGTCCTCGATGTCGTTGCCCGTCTCCCACTCGACGATCGCGGAGCCGCCGCAGGTGCTCGGGTGCGAGAGGGCGCCGTCGCTGCCGAGGTTCGCGTTGGCCGCGCAGGCGGCGCCCACCCGCGTCTGCGGGACGACGAAGCCGCTCGTGCCGAGGTTGGTGTCGACGATCGCGACGCGGATCGACTCGACCGCGTTCCAGCGACGCACGCCGCGCTCGTCGAGCGGCGGCTCCGTCAAGTCGCGCACGAGGCGAGGGATCTCGCGCTCGAGGCTCTCTTGCTCCTGCTCCATCGAGCCGGAGCTGTCGATCACGAAGAGCAGATCGACCGCGGTCACCGCGTCGCCGCCGACCTCCATCTCGAGGAAGCGGCTGGTCTTCGGATCGATGGGCGCGAGCTCGCGCTCCATGCACCCGACGCCCGTGAGGGCGAGCAGCAGAAGCGATCCGAGAGAGAGACGAGAGACGACGGACGTGCGCGCGCACGCGGCGAGGGGTCGACGCATGATTCCTCCGGACGAGCACGGAGCGTCGCGACCTCGTAAGCGGCGCGAGCGGCTCGTTTGGTGGAGTCGTCGTCGCGACCACGCCGGGTTTCCAAGGGTGCGCGCTCGGAGCGCGTCGAGCGCGAAAGATTCGAGCGCGCACGCGGGGCGGAGTACGCTGCGACGCGATGACGCGCGTGCTCGTCGCGGACGACGAGGAGAACATCCGACTGGTGCTTCGGACCTTGCTCAAGAAGCACGGCTACGAAGTGCAGGTCGCGGCCAGCGCGGAGGAAGCGCTCGCGCGCGTCGGGCAGTTCGATCCGGACTTCGTGATCGCCGACGTGCGCATGCCCGGCATGACGGGCATCGAGCTCGTGGGTGAGCTCAAGAAGCGGGGCTCGGAGGCGGTCGCGATCGTGATGAGCGCGTACGGCTCGGTGGAGCTGGCGCTCGAGGCGATGAAGGCCGGCGCGTACGACTACGTGGCCAAACCCTTCAAGCAGGACGAGGTGTTGCTCGCGCTGCGCAAGGCGGAGGAGCGCGAGCAGCTCCGCCGCGAGAACCGACGCCTGCGCGCGGAGGTGGTGGGCGGCGAGGGGCTCGGGCGGATGATCGGCCGCTCGGAGGCGATGCGGAAGGTGTTCCGCACGATCGAGAAGGTCGCGAGCTACAAGACGACGGTGCTGATCCTCGGCGAGAGCGGGGTGGGCAAGGAGCTCGTCGCGCGCGCGCTGCATGAGCTCTCGGATCGCAAGAGCGCGCCCTTCGTGGCGGTGAACTGCGGCGCGATCCCGGGGACGCTGCTCGAGAGCGAGCTCTTCGGGCACAAGCGCGGCGCCTTCACGGACGCGCACGTCGACAAGCGTGGGCTCTTCGAGGTCGCGGACGG
>JALOQC010000458.1 GCA_025453555.1 Myxococcota bacterium
CGGCTGCAGGTTCAGCGCCTGCACTCCGTCGTCGAGGTTGCCGCTCGGCACGACCACGTTCGCGGCGCGCAGCGCGTCGACCACCTGCGCGGGCGCGACGCCGAGCGCTTGGAGCTGCCGCGGGCGCAGCAACACCTGGATCTGCCGATCGAGCCCGCCCACGACCTCCGCCGCGGCGACACCGTCGAGGCGCGACAAGAACGGCTGCACGCGCTCCTGCGCGATGCGTCGGAGCTGATGACCGTCGAGCGCACCCTCGATCGACAAGAACACCACCGGCGCGAGGCTCGGATCGAACGCGAAGGTCAGCGGCTTGGTCGCGTCGCCCGGCAAGAGCTCGTTCGTGAAGATGTCGAGGTTCTTGCGGACCTCGGTCTCCGCCTCGCTCATGTCGGTGCCCCAGGTGAACCCGAGGAGCACGATGCTCGCGCCTTGCCGTGATTGACTGCGCAGCGTCTCCACGTTGGACACGCTCGCGACCGCGCGCTCGATCGGCTCGGTCACGAGCGTCTCGATGTCCTCCGGGCTCGCGCCGTCGTACGTCGTGACCACCGCGACGATCGGCAGCTCGACCTCCGGCAGCCGATTCACCGGCAGACCGGAGAGCGCGTACGCGCCGAAGCCCATCAGCGCGAGGGTGAGCATCGCGGTGGTCACCCCGCGGCGCACCGCGAACGCTGCGAGGCCGCGCTCGGGATCGTCGTTCATCCGCGATCGGCTCCGACGTTCGCGACCGCTTCGGCCACCCGCACGCGCGCGCCGTCGCGCAGCACGTGTTGTCCTTCGATCACCACCGCCTCGCCGCCTTCGAGCCCGCGCACGATCTCCACGCGCGACTCTTCTTCGGCCGCGCCCGGATAGCGACGCCCGATCTCGACCTCCTGGCGATGCACGCTGCCGTCGCGCTCCACGTACACGTGCGCGACGCGCTCACGCGAGGTGCGCGTCGTCATCAGCACCGCACGCGACGGAACCAGCACCAAGTCCTCGCGGTGCTCGAGCTCGATCGCGACCTCCGCCACCATGCCGGGTCTCAGCACGTGGTCCGCGTTCTCCACCGCGATCTCCACGAGCCCGGTGCGCGAGAGCCGATCGAGCACCGCGCTCCGTCGCACGAGCACGCCCTCGCGCGTCACACCCGGCAGCGCGGTCGGACGCACGCTCACGCGCATGCCCTCCGCGAGCCGCACGAAGTCTTGTTCCACCACGCGCAGCGCGACCTTCACGCGATCCATCTGCACCACGCGCGCGATCGGGAGCTGCGGTGAGACGAGGTCGCCCACGTCGACGCCGAGCTCCGCCACGATCCCGTCCGCGGGCGCACGCACCACCGTGCGACCGCGCCGCAGCGTGGCCACACGACGCCCCGCCTGGAGCTGCGCGACCTGCGCGTCCGCGCTTCGTAGCTGCGCCTCGAGCGCTTCGAGCTGGGAGCGCGGCAAGGCGCTGCGTTCCACCAGGGGCCCGGTGCGCGCGAGGTCCACGCGCAGTCGATCGCGCGCGGCCTCCGCGGACAGCAACGCAGCGTCGGCCTGCGCCACGTCCGCCGCCGGCATCGCGGCCTCCAGCGTCGCGATCGGCGCGCCTTCGAGCACCGCTTCGCCTTCGCGCACGTGCAGCTCGCGGATGCGCTCCGGCAGCTCCGCGACCACCCGCACGTCGAGCTCTCCTTCCACGTCGCCGAGCAACACCACGCGGTCGATCGCGGGGCCACGCGCGACGACCTCCGTGCGCACGAGCCGCGGCGCCGGCTCCGGCGCCGGTTCGCCCGGGGCACACGCGATCACGAGCGCGAGGAGAGGAACGAGAGGACGCACGAGCCACCCTACGAGAGAAGACGGGGAGCGAGACCGAGGCGACCTGCGACGGAGCGCTTCGAGGCGCGGTCGACGACCGAACCGAGCGGGAGCCGGAGCGGGCGTTCGACTCGGAACGGGAAGGGAATGGGAGCGAATGGAACGTCGGTCGAGCCGCGTCGCTTCCACGTTACGCCCGAGGGCGAGCGAAGCGCGACGGGTTCGCGGTCCGCCGCCGCCGCCGAGCCACCTCACGGCGTGCTCGCGACCACATCGGCCACGCGCCACTCGCCCGACTCGCGCACCAACCGGATCGTCCAGCCGCCCGCGGTCCGCACCGTCGCGTCGTTGCCTGCGACCTCCGCGCGCCACGCGAGCTCGTCGTTCGTGTCTTCGAGGAAACGTTCGACCTCCGCGACGATCCCGGCGCGCGGACGTCGTGCCAGGACCGCGAGCACGCCCTCGAGCGCCGGATGCCGAAGCGCACGACGCAGTGCCCGCACCGCGTCCTCGGGCGTCGTCGGGGTCGGCACGCCGAGCAGCGCGCCCGACACGCGCCAATGACCCTCCTCGCGGTGCAGGGTCACGCGCTCGTCGTCCGCGAGCCGCACCACGGCCCGCGCGCGAGGCTCGGTCGTGCGCACGGCCGCGACGTGCTCGTCCACCTCGGCCGGGTTCGCCTCGAGCCGCTCGCGCACGTCCTCGACCGTGCGCGTCCGACGCGTCTCGTCGTCGAGCAGCGCATGGACGGCTTCCGCGTCCTGTCGCTCGAGCGCGTCCGCCCAACGTGCGATCGCGACCTCGGGCCCGGCGTCGACCGCCTGCGCGGCGCATCCCGAGACCAGCCACATCACGACCCAGAGGCGCACGGCGGCGACCATAGCAGGCGCCCGGGTCGCGCGTCCTCACGGCGTTCGCTCGCTTCGAGCCCCGCCACGCGCGCACGACCTCGTGAACCCCCCTTCACGATCCGTGACCGCGCTGCGCGAGCCGGGAGCGGCGCGCGAACCTCACGAAAAGGTCGGGCGAGCCGAAGTGCTCCGCGATCCTCCCGCGGATCCGCGCGATCGTGGCGGATCCACGAGCACGGCGGGGTCCGGTGTCGCTTCCTTCTCCGCGTGGCACGGATCGTGGAACATGAGGGCCGCAGCTCCGACGCTTCCGCGTCAGCTCGACCCCGAGGACCGACATGCGCCACGCCACCTTGAGCTTCGCCCTCGCCGCCTTGGCCCTCGCCATCAGCCCGGCGTGCTCGTCCGACCGCTACTACTGCGACGACACCGGCTGCTACTACTGCGACGGCCTCGGCTGTCGAAACGTCGACCCGCCGCCCCGTCCGGATTGTCGCGGCGATTTCGAATGCCCCGAGGGCACCCTCTGCACCGACCTCGGCTGCGTGGCGCAGTGCGAGCGCGACGGTGACTGCCCCGACGGCACGGTCTGCGAAGAAGGGCTCTGCGTCGGTCCGACCGAGCCCACCCCCGAGCCGAACCCCGGCACCTGCACCCGCAACGCGGACTGCGGCGACGACCTGCTCTGCCGCGACGGCATGTGTGTCCCGAACGACCGGAGCTGCGAGTCGGACGCGGCGTGTGGCGCCGGCTTCGTCTGCCTCGACGGGGAGTGCCGCGCGGACGAGGACGTCTGCCGCTTCAACACCGAGTGCGGCGCGGGTCGCGTGTGCGTCGACGGTCGCTGCACCGCGGCGTGCAGCGCCGAGGCGCCGTGCCCGACCGGCCAGACCTGCGAGGACGGCCTCTGCCGCGACATCCCGCCCGTCACCGGCGAGTGTGAGAACGACGCGGAGTGCGGCACCGGTCGCATCTGCATCGACTCGAGCTGCGTCGACGGCTGCACCAACGACGCGGGCTGCGGCGAGGGCCGCTACTGCGACGACGGCATCTGCCGCGTGGACGACCGCCCGCGCCCCTTCTGCACCAGCGACGCGGACTGCCGCTTCGCCTGCGTGGCCGGCGTGTGCCGCTCGCCCTGCGAGACCAGCCCCGAGTGTGCGCGCATCGACGTGGCCTTCTCGATCTGCTTCGAGGGCTACTGCGCCACCACCAACGAGGTGACCAGCGACTGCTCCACGTCGGCCGATTGCAGCGGCGGCGAGGAATGCATCGACGGCATCTGTCGTTGAGACGACGTCCCGGAAGGCGCGACGAGCCGACTCCCTGACGGCCCCTTCGTCGCGCCCTCCGACGAGCTCTTTCGTCCCTCCACACCACCACCACCACCAACGCCGGGAACGGGATCCACCCCCGTTCCCGGCGGCTTTTTTGGGGTACGGGTACGGGTACGGAGCTCGAGTCGAGTGAGGCCGTCGACGTTGACGCGATCGGCGAGGTGAACGGCGAGGTGAACGGCGACGAGGTCGACCTGCGAAGCTCGACTCGTTCACGTCGCCTGACCACGCCACGCCCGACGACGGCAAGATCGACCGTCTCCACTTCCCGACAGCACGAAGTGACGCCCGCGTCTGCGGGGGGCTATCCTCCGCCAGCGCGCCGAGCTCGACGCGCACGGGAGGGATCGATGAGGGCACGCATCCTTGTCTTGCTGACGATCGTCGGCTCGTTCGCGGCGTGTGGGGACGACGACGGCATGGTCGACGTCGACTCGGGGCCGCCGGTCGACGCAGGGGGGGACGACGCGGGCGGGGACGACGCCGGTCCACCCGACGCGGGCGATCCGGACGGTGGCTGCGTGGACTCCGACGACGACGGGGTCTGCGACGAGGACGACGTCTGCATCAACGGGCCCGACGATCAGGACGCGGACGCGGACGGTGTGCCGGACGCCTGCGATCGCTGCGCGGGCGAGGACGACACGCTCGACGGCGACGGAGACGGAACCGCGGACGGCTGCGATTGCGACGCGTCCGCGAGCCGCTGCGTGGAGAACGCGGTGTGTGCGGACGGCGAGGCGGGCGTGACCTGCACCTGCGCGGAGGGCTTCGAGGGTGAAGGCACGACCGAGTGTCTGCCCGTCGACTGCGGCGGGCTCGACACGCCCGAGAACGGCTCGCTCGTGGTCGACGCGACGACCTTCGGCTCGATGGCGACCTACGAATGCGGCGTGGGCTTCACGATCGTCGGCGACGCGGAGCGCACGTGTCAGGCCGACGGAACGTGGAGCGGCACCGAGCCCTTCTGCTCGTCGGTCGACTGCGGCGTCTTGAGCGCGCCGGCGAACGGGAGCGTCGATGCGCCCTCGACCGGCTTCAGCGCGACCGCGACCTACGCCTGCAACGTCGGCTACCTGCTGGTCGGCGACACGACGCGCACCTGTCAGATGAGCGGCGCGTGGTCCGGCGCGGCGCCGACCTGCATGCTCGTCGACTGCGGCTCGTTGCCTCCGCCCACCGAGGGCACCGTCATGACCGACCGCACCACCCTCGGCGGCACCGCGACCTACCTCGACCGGAAGCTGGAGCGGCCGCGCGCCCGTCTGTGGGCCCGTGGACTGCGGCCCGCTCACCGCGCCCGCGAACGGCAACGTCGGCGCGGCGTCGACGACCTTCGGCTCGCTCGCGGTCTACTCCTGCAACGACGGGTACATGCTCGTCGGTTCGAACATGCGCGAGTGCCAGGCGAACGGGACGTGGAGCGGCGTGACGCCGTCGTGCACGCTCGAGATGGCCGACTGCGGACCGCCGCCGCCCGCGACGGGCGCGTCGGTGAGCACCACGATGGGCACCACCGAAGGCAGCGTCGCGACGTACACGTGTGGACGCGGACGACGGCTGCTCGGTGGAAATCGCGCGGTCTGCTCGGCGAGCGGTCGCTGGGTGGGAGCGCCCGCGATCTGCGGCGAGATCCTGACCTGCGCGTGCTCCGGCACCTTCGCGGATGGCGAACGCATTCAGTCGGTCGCGAGCTCGCCCGTCGCCGCCGGAACGCTCGGCCGCGTCGACGCGGGCACCGCCGACTTCGGCGCGCTCGTGCTCGCGGAGTGGGACGGCTGGGGCGGCGGGCACGACGGCAACTGCTCCGTCGCGACGTGCGGGGAGTGCACGCCGGGCGGCTCGAACAGTTGGTGGACGGGCTGCGCGGACGTGAGCTCGGCGCGCCTCACCTGTGGATGCGGCGGGCAGTTCTCGCCGGGGGATCGGGTGGTGGCGCTCTTCGACGCACCGTCCAGCGCGCGCGGGATCCGGCAGGGCGACGTCGGCACCGTGATCGCAGGAAGCAGCGGCACGCTGCCCGTGCTCATCCAGTGGGATGGGTGGACGCAGGGTCACAACGGCAACTGCAGCTCCGCCAACTGCGGGACGTGCACGCCGAGCCTGACGAACAACCGTTGGTACACGGCCTGCGAGCTGCTCGGTCGCGCCGCGCGCTGAGGTCGCAGCCGCGGGTTCGGCTCACACGCAGAGCGTGGGCCGTTCTCGCTGCGTCGAGAGGTTCACTTCGACTCGTGGCATCGAGAGGTCCACTGGCGCGGGCTCGGCTCGCGCCGTAGGACCGGCGCGATGACGGTCGAACGGATCACCCCCGAAGAAGCGCTCGTGCTCATGGAGGACGAGGGCTTCGTCTACGTCGACGTGCGCTCGGTGCCGGAGTTCGAGGCCGGGCACCCGGAGGGCGCGTACAACGTGCCCTGGCAGCACCGCGGCGCGACCGGGCTCGTCGCCAACCCGGACTTCCTCGCCGTGATGACGGCGTGCTTCGCGAAGGACACGAAGCTGATCCTCGGCTGCCAAGCCGGCGGTCGGAGCCGCGCGGCCGCGGACGCGCTCGTGGCGGCGGGCTTCACGGACGTGCGCGATCAGCTCGCGGGTTGGGGCGGTGCACGCGACGCGTTCGGCAAGGCGATCGAGCCGGGCTGGATGGCGTGCGGGCTTCCGACGGGGCTCACACCCGAGCCCGGCCGCAGCTACGAGGAGCTGCGCGCGAAGGTCTGAGCGCGTTGCTCGCGAGCGAACGACGCGAACGAGACGACGCAAGCGGACGGAAACGAACGAGCCCGAGGATCCGAGGATCCCCGAGCTCGTGTCGACCTCGGACGCGTCGGTTCGCGCTTCAGGTGAGCATCGGCGCGATCAGCAGCGAGACGACCGCCATCACCTTGATGAGGATCGACACGCCGGGGCCCGCGGTGTCCTTGAAGGGATCGCCGACCGTGTCGCCGACGACGGCGGCCTTGTGCGCGTCGGAGCCCTTGGGGTGACCGGCGAGGCCGCCCTTCTCGATGTGCTTCTTCGAGTTGTCCCAGGCGCCGCCCGCGTTCGCCATGAGCAGCGAGAGCGTCGCACCCACCACGAGCGCGCCCGCGAGCGCGCCCGCGAGGACCTTCGCGCCGAAGAAGAAGCCGAGCAGCACCGGCGCCACGATCGCGATCGCGCCCGGCGCGACCATCTCGCGGATCGCGGCCGAGGTCGCGATGTCGACGATGCGCGCGGGCTGCGGCTCCGCGCCTTCCTTGCCCTCGAGCA
>JALOQC010000082.1 GCA_025453555.1 Myxococcota bacterium
ATCGACCAGCGTGTGGTGCTGGTGCTGCGACGAGATGTCCGTGAGCCCCGCCGCGAGCACCGCGAGCTGCGCGGCCGTCGCGAGCCGCCCGTTCACGTAGGCGCGGCTGCGCCCCTCCGACTGCACCACCCGTCGGATCACCAGCTCGTCGCCCGCCGCGAGCTCCGCCGCCTCGAGCCGCGCGCGCAGCTCCGGATCGGCCCCGAGCTCGAAGAGCGCTTCGATCACCGCCTCGTCCGCCCCCGTGCGCACGAGCTCCGGCCGGCTCTTGCCGCCCATCACGAGCTGCAGCGCGGTGATGAGGATCGACTTGCCCGCACCGGTCTCGCCGGTGACGACGTTCAGACCGGGCCCGAGCTCGACCTCGAGCTCGTCGATGATCGCGAGGTTGGAGACGCGAAGGCAGGTGAGCATGAAAAAGGCTCCGTACGTCCGCAGAACGACCACGCGGACGTGCGCGTTCGTAGCACGCCCGAGTGACGCCACGTCTCGGCCCGAGGAGCCGGTCGTCGCCCTGGAGATCGCTTCCCGCCCAGGCGGGACGGTCGTGAGGGCGACCTTCCGACCTCGCCGTCGACGTCGCCGACCACGACCACCACGTCGACTGGCTCATGCGTCGTCGTGACCAGAGACGTGGTCGCGGCGGTACCGACCACGACGGCCGCACGCAAGAGCGCCCCGCTCGGTGAACCGGCGGGGCGTCGTGCGTGGTAGCGGTGTGGCTTCAGTCGAGGCAGACCGCGAAGAGATCGCGGTACTCCTCGAAGGTGCCGAGGAAGTTCCCGCGGTCACCGTTGCGGTAGGGCACGCCGTTGACGGTGAAGTAATACTCCACACGCGCCGCCACGTAGGCGTTCGAGGGGTCGCCCGAGACGAGCAGGTCCGTGTCGACCGGGCACTGCGACGGGTCGCGGCGGTACGAGCCCGCGAGCGGATCGATCACCGACATCGGCAGCTCGTAGCGCGCGTCGTTGCCCACGCGGCGGAAGAAGCTGACGTAGCGGCTCTGGAAGGGCGCGCTCGGGCTGGCGCGGAAGTGCACCTGCACGTCGAGGTCCTGCCACAGGTTCGGGTTGTCGCGGTCCGTCACGCCCGCCTTCCACACGTCGAAGTAGATCGCGCGGATGGCGGCGCGCTGACGCGCGTAGGTGCCGTGCGTGAAGCCCTCCGAGAGCGCGACGCGGTGCTGGTCGCAGGGGCCGTCGCAGGTCATGCGGTTGATGACCGACGCGCCGTTGCCGATCCAACCCGGCGCACGCGGATCCGCGTCGACCACCACGCGGTAGTTGGCGCCACCGAGCGAGTCCCACGCGCGGCAGCCGGAGTAGCCCTGGTTCTCGAACCAGATCTGAACCTCGCCGCCCTCGACGAGGTCGATGGTGCCGCTGCCGTTGGAGACCGAGACGTAGCCGATCCGACCGCTCTCGAAGCGGTAGTACGCGAGGATGCTCCACGCGGGCTGGCCGTAGCGGGTGTCGCGGCAGTTCGTCAGGCGCGACACGTCGTACTCGACGCGGAGCTGACCGGCCTGGCGCGGCTCGCCGACGAGCTCCATGCCGCCGCTCGCGGGGAAGCGCACCACCGGCTCGCCGCCGCTCGTGGGCGCGGCTTCGATCGTGAATCGGTAGTTCGCGCCGAACGCGGAGTCCCACGCCTGACAGCCGAACGCGCTGTTGTTCTCGAACCAGAGCTCGAGCTGACCGGCCTCGGTGAGCTCGATCGGAAGGTCGATTTGATCCGGCGCCGGCGCGTGGCCCGCGACGTGGAGCGTGTGCACGTCTCCGCCGTTGATGCGGTAGTGCGCGTTGATGCTCCACGCGGGTCCGCCGTTCAGGTCGCCGCGGCAGTTCGTGAGCCGCGCGGCGTCGTAGTCGACGTTGGCGATGCCGCCCGCGACGAGCGCGCCGTCGACGAGCGTCTGGTAGTCGGCCGTGAAGGCGAGCGTCGCGACGCGACCTTCGAGACCGAAGCCTTCGGAGGCCACGAGCTCGTCGCCGCCAGAGGCGCACGCGGTTCCGAGGGCGAGCGCGAGGAGAAGTGACAGGGAACGCATGGGGTAGTCCTTTGAGCGAGAGAGTGACTCTCTTCTGCGTGACTAGCACCGCGCCGATGTAGGTCAACGGAGGCGTGCGTCGGAGCGTCTGCCCGATCCGCACGCTGGACGAGCGCGAGCGAGCCTCGCATTTGCGAGGGTTTCGGCCCGATTCCCGAGCGTTCGCGGGCCGATCTCCACGCCACCGCGGACGCGAACCGTCTGCCGGGTCGAGGCGTAACTCCGTGTGGAGTCACACACCCGAGGCGGTTCTCCAACGCACGAGATCCGCCGGACGGACGCGAAGAGGGATGGCCCGTGCTCCGGAGCCATCCCTCGTGCTCGGGCCCGACCGGCCCGCTCACCCTGCGCGGTTCACTCCGCCGCGACCGGCACGTCCACCGGCTCGCGCGGGACCACGTGGCCCATCCCGAGCGGCGCGTCGTCGCCGTAGGCCGGCACTCCGCACTCCGACACGTCGAGGCCGTCGAGCTCGTGCTCCTTGCTCACGCGGATCCCGCCCGGCAGCGCCTTCATGCCGAACCACACCGCCGCGCCCGCGACGAACGCGAAGCCGAAACCGGCGAACGCGCCGATGGCCTGCGTCCCGAGCTGCGCCGCGCCACCACCCGTGAACAAACCGATTTCGTCTCCGAAGAGCCCCACCGCGAGGGTGCCGAACAAACCACAAACTCCGTGCACCGCCACCGCGCCGACCGGGTCGTCGACCTTGCGCTTGTCGAGGAGAAACACCGCCTCGACGCAGAGCACCGCCGCGATCGCGCCGACCACCAGCGACCAGCCGGGCCCGATCACGTCGCAGCCCGCGGTGATGCCGACGAGGCCCGCGAGCGCACCGTTCAGCGCCATCGAGAAGTCCATCATCTTCGTGCGCAGGCGGACCCACGCGAGCGCGACGAGGAAGCCCGCCGACGCCGCGAGGTTCGTGACGAGCACGATGCGTCCGATGGTCGCAGGGCTCGCCGCGCTCACGGTGCTGCCGCCGTTGAAGCCGAACCAACCGAGCCAGAGCACCAGCACGCCGAGCGCCGCGAGCGGGAAGTTGTGCGCCGGCATCGGTCGGCTCTGGCCGTTCTCGTCGTACTTGCCGAGCCGCGGTCCGACCGCGAGCGCGCCCGCGAGCGCCATGCCGCCGCCGACCGCGTGCACCGCCGTGCTGCCCGCGAAGTCCTTGAAGCCCATGCCCGCGAGCCAACCGCCGCCCCAGATCCAGTGGCCGACGATCGGGTAGATCGCGGCGACCGCGACCACGCAGAACAAGAAGAACGTGCCGAGACGCGCGCGCTCCGCCACCGCGCCGCTGACGATCGTGCAGGCGGTCGCCGCGAAGACGAGCTGGAAGAACAGGAACACGAACACCGGCAAGGTGCCGACGTCGGGCTCGCTCCCGTTCGGCATGAAGCCGCTCGTGCCCATGAACGGGTTGCCGGCCCCGAACATCACGCCGTAGCCCACCAGGTAGTAGACGATCGACCCGATACCGACGACGGCGACGTTCTTCAGGAGAACCATCACCGCGTTCTTCTTGCGGCAGAAGCCGCTCTCCACGAGCGCGAAGCCCGAGTGCATGAAGAACACGAGGAAGGCGCTGAGCAGCACCCAGACGGAGTCGAGAAGCCCCTGCGACACGCCCTGTTCCATGATCCTCCGAAGCGCCCGCGGCTGACGCACCGCGGCAAGCGAGGGAAGCCTGGACCGGCGTTGTTTCCGGATGATTTCTCGGCGTGGTCGGGTTCGAAAAAACGCGGTTGCGAGAGGTGCACGCGGCACACCCGCGGTACGAACGGCGTCCGCACACGCGAGCGTCGTCAACGAGTCGCCGACGTGATCGTGAGCTGATCGAGACGCGGCGCGAATCGGTCGCCCATCGCACCCACCGAAGAATCTATCGAGATTCGGCACCGAAGCGAACACGCGCCACTCGTCGCGCACGTC
This sequence comes from Myxococcota bacterium, assembly GCA_025453555.1. GTDB lineage: Bacteria > Myxococcota_A > Polyangia > Polyangiales > Houyiibacteriaceae > JACKEH01. The sequence continues at coordinate 3,989 of JALOQC010000082.1, forward strand.
CTGCCCGATGCGGTACACCTCGCCCTCCATGCGCGCCCTTCCCTTCGCCACGCTCACGCCGCTCGCGCTCCTCGGTCTCGCCTGCGGCTCCGCCACGCCCGAAGCGTCCACGCTCCCGGAGCCGGCGCCCGCGATCGACTTCGCGTTCCTCGATCAGTGGACCGCCACCGCGGGCTTCCGACTCGGACAGCCGACCTCCATAACGATCACCCCGGACGGCCGCGAGATCCTCTTCCTGCGCAGCGGACCGCGCGACTCCGAGCGCGATCTCTACGCGCACGACGTCGCGAGCGGAGAAGAGCGCGTGCTGCTCACGGCCGAGCGGCTGCTCGCGGGCGCGGAAGAGTCGCTCTCCGCCGAAGAGCGCGCGCTGCGCGAGCGGCTGCGGCTCTCCGCGCGCGGCATCACGAGCTTCGCGCTCAGCCACGACGGTTCGTTCTTGATCGTGCCGCTCTCGGGGCGGCTCTTCGTGGTCGAGCGCGCTTCGGGCCGCGTCCGCGAGCTCACCTCGGAGGGCGGCTACGCGAACGATCCGCGTTTGTCCCCGGACGGAAAGAAGATCGCGTGTGTTCGCGAAGGCGATCTCTGGGTGATCGACGTCGAGACGAACACCCAGACGCGCCTCACCACGCGCGAGCACGACGACATCACGAACGGGCTGGCCGAGTTCGTCGCGCAAGAGGAGATGGCGCGCTACCGCGGGCATTGGTGGTCGCCCGACTCGCGCACGCTCCTCTACCAGCGCACCGACACCAGCGGCGTCGAGATGCTGCACGCGAGCAACCCGGCGACGCCGGAAGAGGCTCCGCACGCGTCGCGTTATCCTCGCGCCGGACGCGCGAACGCCGACGTGCGCCTCGGGCTCGTCTCGGTCGAAGGCGGTGCGACCAGGTCGGCGGGGTCAGCCGCCGACGAATCGACCACGTGGGTGGATTGGGAGCGCGCGGCGTTCCCCTACCTCGCGAGCGTCACGTGGAGCGAGGGCGCGCCGCTCACGATCCTCGTGCAGGATCGACATCAGCGCGTGGAGCGTTTGCTCGCCGTCGACGACAGCGGCGCGACGCGCACGCTGCACGAGGAGCGCGACGCAGTCTGGCTGAACCTCGATGCTTCGGTGCCCTCGTTCTTCGCGGACGGTGAGCACTTCCTCTGGAGCACGGAGCGCGAAGGCGCGTGGCAGCTCGAGCTCCGCAAGACCGACGGCTCGCTCGTGCGCGCGCTGACCGCACCGGAGCTGGGCTACCGCGAGCTGCTCCACGTCGACGAAGAGGCGGGCGTCGCGTTCGTGCTCGCGTCGAACGAATCGACGGAAGCGCACGTACTGCGGGTGCCGCTCGCGGGCGGCGCGCCGACGCCGATCACGACCACGCCCGGTCAGCACGGTGCCGTTTTCGGAGGCTCCGCCTCCGGAAGTGCCATCTTCGAGAGCGGAACCGACGTCTTCGTCGTGAGCTCGCACGATCTCGCGGAGGGCCCGCGTTGGACGATCCACCGCGGCGCCGAGCGCATCGGCGCGCTCCGCTCGCTCGCGGAGACGCCGCCCTTCGTGCCGAACGTCGAGCACGTGACCGTCGGCGAGCGCGAGCACCGCGCGCTCGTGGTGCGGCCGCGCGACTTCGATCCGTCGCGTCGTTATCCGGTGCTGCTCTCCGTCTATGCGGGCCCCGGCTACGTGAAGGTGCGCAAGGGCCGCTACCTCCAGCTCCGCGAGCAGTGGCAGGCCGATCAGGGCTTCGTGGTGGTGAGCATCGACGGACGGGGAACGCCCCATCGCGGCCGGGCGTGGGAGCGCGCGATCGCAGGCAACGTGATCGACGTGCCGCTCGCCGATCAGATCGAGGCGCTGCAGGCGCTCGGCGAACGTTTCCCCGAGCTCGATCTCTCACGCGTGGGCGTGCACGGCTGGAGCTTCGGTGGGTACTTCTCCGCGATGGCGGTGCTGCGTCGTCCCGACGTGTTTCGCGCCGCGGTAGCGGGCGCGCCGGTCGGTGATTGGCTCGACTACGACACCCACTACACCGAACGATTCCTCGGACTCCCGGAGGAGAACCGCGCCGGATACGAAGCGTCGTCGGTGCTCACCTACGCCGCGCAGCTCGAGCGTCCACTGCTGCTGATCCACGGCACGAGCGACGACAACGTCTACTTCGCGCACGCGCTGAAGATGCACGAGGCGTTCTTCCGCGCGGGGCGCGATCACGACTTCGTCGTCCTCGCGGGCTCGACCCACATGGTCGCGGACGCCGAGGTCGCTCGCGCGCTCGAGGGTCGCGTGCTGCGCTTCCTTCATCGCGCGTTGCGCTGAGAGCGGCGCGTCTCGTGGGCGAACGTCGCGGGTACAGGCGAACGCCCCGCCACATCGAAGCGACGGCCCGATCACCGCGCGCGCCGCGAACGACTTCACGACCCGCGCGAAGAGCCGAGCCGGCTCGAAAGCACGAGGGCTCACGGACGAGCCGAGCGCCACCACGCGCCACGGCTCGCCACCGCGAGGAATCCGATCAGGACGTGTCCCGTCGAAGCCGATCGAGCGTGACCGGCTTCGACGTCGCGCCCCTGTCTTCTCGCCGAGGGGTCGAGCGCGACCCTCCGACCGGCCAAGCCGGTTCGGGGCCCTCCCACCTCTCGAGCGCTTCTCCACTCGCACGGACTGAATCCGTGCGAGCGGAGCCCGCGCTCAGGCCTCGGCGACCTGGCCGCCGTTCTCGAGCGAGAGCAGCTCCACGATCCCGTTCGCGCGCGAGAGCAGGTCCGCGAAGCGCTCCGAGTCCGCGCCCCATCCGAGCGCGAGCGAGGTGACCATCGACTGGTACAGCTCCGCGTTCGCGAAGTCCTCACGGATGCGGCCGAGCTTGCGGATCGTCAGCACGCCCTGCGTCGCAGCCCACACGAGCAACGCGCGCTCGTCCGAGCGACCCGCGCGGAGCACACCGTGCTTCGCGGCGGCCTCGAGCTTGCTCGCCACGTGGCCGAGCAGCCCTTGCAACGGCGGGAGGATGCCGGCCGCGAGGACCTCGTCCGCGAGGAGCTCGCGCGGATCGCCGAGCGAAGTCGCGAGGAGCTTCGCGTGCGTCGGGCGACGGCGGCCGAGCGACTCGTACGCGCCGATCGCCACGAGGGCGCCGACGAGCGCGTGCGCGCCCGGGTCGAGCTTCGCGTGAGAGGGGTGCGTCGCGACGCGCTGCTCCCCTTCCGCGAAATCGCGTCGAAGCTGCTCCACCACACGCATCTCCAAGGCAGCAAGGATCGCGTCCTTGCCCTTGAAGTACCGGTAGAGAGCTCCGACCGCATACCCGAGCTCGCTGGCGAGACGCGCGATGGTGAAGGCTTCGTAACCTTCCTCCGCCACGAGCCGCATCGCGGTATCGAGGATTCGCTCGATGGTTTCTTGTCGACGCGTCTCACGACGCGAGGCCTTGGGTTCCACACTACTTTCCACGCTGAAGAGGTGACGGGGTTTCCCTGACTTGTCAAACGCGCTTGTGAACGTCCCCCGCTTGGGGACCCCCGCTCGAAGTGAATTTCTTTCGCGATTTTTGGGATCTTCGCGCTGGTGGTTCACGGAGTCATCGCACCGACACCCACACGCGGCGCAGACGCGAGCCCCACTCGCTTCGCGAAGGCCGAATGCACCGCGCGCGGCCCGGTCGGGCGGGGTCTGCTATGCACGACGTGCGAGGTGGATGTGGACCACGTTTGGGAACGAACACTCGAGCGCAAACGGCTGACGACCCGCGACGGGACCGAGATCAGCTACGAGACGCTCGGCCGGGGAGAAGAAACACTCCTGCTCTGCAACGGCCTCGGCGGGCGCCTTTACGCGTGGGGGCCGCTCCTTCAGCGCTTCGCGGACCGGTACCGCCTCATCACGTGGGACTACCGCGGGCTCTTCGACAGCGGGGCGCCGCCGACCCGGCGAAAGCTGTCGATCGCACACCACTCGGACGACGCGCTGGAGATCCTCGACGCAGAGGGCGTCGACCGCGCGAGCCTGGTCGGCTGGAGCATGGGGGTCCAGGTCGGCCTCGACGTGGCCGCGACGCACCCCGAACGCGTGAGCAGCCTCGTGCTGATCAATGGCACCTACGGCCACGCGCTCTCCACGGGTTTCCAACCGCTCTTCAGTCTGCCTTGGCTGCCGAAGAAGGTGCATTGGGGCATCGAGCGACTGCACGGTCGACGCCGGATCCGTGAGGCGCTCTCGAAGAGCGCACGCATCGGAGCGCCCTTCTATCAAATGCTCTTCCTGCTGACCGCGGGACCCCGCGCGCTCGAGCTCCGACCGCTGCTGGATCGCTACCTCGGCGACGTCCTCGGCCCGAGCTTCGACAACTACCTGCGCCTCTTCCAAGAGCTCGACGCGCACACCGTCTACCACGTGCTGCCGGAGATCACGGCGCCCGCGCTCGTGATCAGCGGCGCGCTCGATCTGCTCACGCCGCAGCGCCAGAGCTTCGAGATCGCGCGACGCCTGCCGAACGCGAAGCACGTCCCGCTCGCTCGCGCGAGTCACTTCGCGTTGCTGGAGCGCCCGGACGCGGTGCTGCCAGCGATGGAGCGTTTCTACACGGAGCTCGGGCGTCGAACGCCTCCGCGACCCACACGCGCCGTCGTGAGCCCTGCTTCGTGAGCCCTGCTTCGTGAGCCCTGCTTCGTGAGCCCCGCTTCGTGAGCCCCGCTTCGTGAGCCCCGCTTCGTGAGCCCCGCTTCGTGAGCCCCGCTTCGTGAGCCCCGCTTCGCGCGCTCAGCCGAAGCAGCCACCTTCGCCGCGGTAGGTCGCGACCTCGTCGACGACCCGATCCCCCGAGATCAGCAGCAGCGTCGCGAAACGCTCGCAGAGCTCGCCCGCCTTCGCGTGCCGGAAGAACACCGGATCGCCCACGCGGAGCGAGACGTCGCGCGGGACGCGCAGTGGCGTCTGTACCTCCCCCGCGCCCTCGTGTGGGAGGAGCGCGAGCCCCTCGGGCAGCCACGGCCGCGGCAGCTTCGCATCGCCCGCCGGACCCGATGCGACGTAGCCACCGCCGAAGCAGGTCGCGAGACCGGGCTTCGGGATCCGTGTGACGCCGAGCGCGAACGCCGCCGCGGGCTCGGGTCGGAACGAAGCGAACGCGTCGAACGAGGTGGGTCCGAAGAGCCCCGATCCGGCCGCGAGCTCACTGACGCTCGCGTCGCCACGCGTGATCTCGAGGCTGCCGGTCCCACCACCGTTCACGATGCGGATCGGGTGCCCTTGCTCGCGGAGCGCGTGCACGATCGCGCCGCGACGTCGCGCGACGTCGACGAAGCTCGCGCGCTTCAGCGCCCGAATCGCGAGATCGCTCGCGGCACCGGTGGCGTCGGGCAGCCCCGCGATCTGCGCCTCGTACCCCATCGCGGCCACGAGCGAGACGCCCTCCTCGCGCAGGATGAGCTCGCCGAGCCGACGCGCGGCGTCGACGTCGCGGATCGGCGAGCGGCGCACCCCGAAGTAGAGCCCGGGCAGATCGAGCGCGACGTCGACGTCGATCGCGAGCTCGAAGGTCACGCCGTGCTCACGCGCGACCTCCGCCGCGAGCTTCACGTGCGCGGCGTCGTCGACCATGAGAATGGGGCCCGCACCGTCGCAGGCGTGGCGTACCAGCGCGCGGAGCGGATCGCGCTCGACGCACGGGTACGCGACGAGCACGTCGTCGAAGCCACGCGCGCAGAGGTGTGCGGCCTCCGCGGCGGAGAACGCGAGCACGCCGTGCCAGCCGGGCCGCGCGAGCACGCGTCGGAGGAGCGAGACGCAGCGTACGCTCTTGCTCGCGATGCGGATCGGCATCCCGTCCGCGCGACGCTCGAGCGCCGCGGCGTTCGCGTCGAAACGATCGAGGTCGACCAGCGCGAGCGGCCTCGGCCGATCCGCGATCGCCGCACGGAGACGCGCGTAGTCGTCCATGGTTCGAAGATACCGCCGTCGGACGAGCCGCGTCGTGCGTCGCGTGCGCGTCCGACGAGGGTCGGCGCACGCGTGGTGAGCGCGTCGCGTCGACGCGAGCGACCGATCCCCTCGCGCATCGACGTCCCGCATGGCGGGACGCTCCTCGGCTCACGTGCGGCCCCGTCCGACCTCGTCCGCTCTGACGAACCGACCCGAGCGGACCGGTTCGACCTCGTCCGCTCTCACGCGCGAGCTCATTCGCGTGCGTTCGTGCAGCCGAAGTCCGCGAGCGTGAGGCCGTGCTCGGAGGCGACGACGTGTGTCACGCCCTGCGGGGCGACGAAGTTGCGGCTGCCGAGCACGGACTCCACCACGCGCGCGACCTGCTCGGCGCTCGCATCGATCGCGACGCGCTCTCCCGCGTGTCGCGTCACCACCTCGCGCAGCGCGTCCACGCCGAGCGTGTCGTGCGCGTACCGAAGGGGTGGCGGCGAATAACCGTCGGCGCCGCCCGCGAGCAACGACACCAGGGTCGCGCCCGCCTCGCGGCGCTCCTCCGGCCAACCGCTCGGTCCTCCGAGGTGCAGGTGGTCGTTGTAGCGAACGAGGCGCGGGCCTTCGTCGTCGAACCGGATCGTCGTGACGCCCGTGTTCGTCACGTTGCCGAGCGCGCGCGGGCGGCGGAGAGGAACGTCGAAGAGCGCCGTCACGAGCGCAGCCACGACGCCGCCGTGGGTGAACACGACCGCGCGCTCGCCGGGTCGCATCGACGCCTTCAACGTCTCGAGCGCGGCCTTCGCGCGGACCGCGAGATCGATCCAGCTCTCGCCGCCGCCGAAACGCACGTGGGGCCCTTGGTGGAGCTGCGCGACGTCGTCGGGGTAACGCTCCGCGACCTCGTCGCGCGTGAGCCCTTCCCAGCGCCCGACGTCGATCTCGCGCCATCGCGGCTCCACGCGGACCCGCGCGCCGAGGCGTCCCGCCGACGCGAGCGCGGTGTCGTGGGCACGCGCGAGATCGCTCGCCACCCAATGATCGTAACGCGCACCTTCGCGGGCGAAGCGCGCGGCCAGCGACATCGCTTGCTCACGGCCGTGCGACGAGAGCTGCGAGTCACCGTGGCCTTGCCAGCGCCCCGCCACGTTGGATTCCGACTGACCGTGACGAACGAGCGTGATCTCCAAAGGCTCCGGCATGCGCGCGAAGCATGTGGCCCACGCGCGTCGCTGACAAACGGTGTCGTGTTCGCTTCGCGCTCCGCGCTTCGCTCACGAGGCGGGGAAGTGTCCGCGCACCCCTCTGGCGCGTGACGTCCTCAGATTCGATGGTTCGGTCGCCCGACGGCGACACGCACGAGCCGTCGGGTCGCTCGGCCTGGCGGCCGGCTCCGAAAACGGCATCCCGCTCCGGCCGCCCCAGCGCGCTGCTCTTCGGCCGTAGCGAACCGAGCGGAGCACAGCACAGCGACGTTCGCGAGGACGCTAGCCCGAAGGGCTCACAGCCAGACGCCCCCTGACCACAGAGGGCCAGCCCCGTACGAACGAAGCTCGCTCGTACGCTCGTCGCTCACGACAGCTCGTCACTGACGACAGCTCGTCGCCGACAGCTCGCCGACGAGCTCAGCTCTCGTGCTGCACGCCCTTCTTCGGGTGGATCACGTCGTCGATCAGGCCGTAGGTCTTCGCCTCGTCGGCGCTGAGGAACTTGTCGCGCTCGGTGTCCTTCGCGACCTGGTCGTAGGGCTTGCCCGTGTGGTGCGAGAGGAGCTCGTTCAAGCGCTGCTTGATCGAGAGGATCTCCTTGGCGTGGATCTCGATGTCCGTCGCCTGACCGCGGTAACCACCCAGCGGCTGGTGGATCATGATGCGGCTGTGGGGCAGCGCGCGCCGCATGCCGGGCTCGCCGGCCGCGAGCAGGAACGCGCCCATGCTCGCCGCCTGGCCGAGGCAGACGGTCGAGACCGGGCAGCGGATGTGCTGCATGGTGTCGTAGATCGCGAGGCCCGCCGTCACGACGCCGCCGGGGCTGTTGATGTAGAGCGTGACCTGCTTGTCGGGGTCCTCGCTCTCCAGGAACAGGAGCTGCGCGATGATCGCGTTGGCGACGAAGTCGTCCACCGGGGTGCCGAGGAAGACGATGCGGTCCTTGAGGAGCCGGCTGTAGATGTCCCACTCGCGCTCGCCGCGGTGGGTGCTCTCGACGATGCGGGGGACGATCATCGCGCGCGGGCGATCGGAGTCGTGCGACATGCGCGAGACGATAGCCGGAGGCGCGCCCTCGTCAACGGGCGGTCGTGGCCCTCGAAGCGATGCCGATGGCTCGAGGCCGCGAGCGGCTGGGCCTGCGATCGATCCACGTGCTCGATCTCGATCCGGCGCTCGGCTTCGAGGCCGCTCCGGAAACGCGCGCCACGGACGCCGCCCGCGTACGCTGCGCCGGTGAGCTCGAAGCACACGAAGGACCGCGCCAAGCGGCCGAAGAAGGACGCCTCGACGGAAACGTCGAGTCCGGCGACGACCGACGCTTCGACGGAAACGACGAGTCCGGCGACGACACCTCCCGCGGCACCGAGCTCGGCCACCGCGACCCCTCCGACGAAGCGCGCACGCCGACGCCGCGCGCTGGCGACGCTGCTCGTACTGCTCGCGAGCGCGGGGTCGCTCTTCGTGCCGGAGCCGGCTCCCGACGCGCCCGTACCCGCGGAAGCCCGCCCCTTCGCGTGGAATCAAGACGAGATCTGGGCGTCGCTGAAGTCGCGCTACGACGCCGCACGCGAGCGATGCCCGACCCTCGACCGCGTCTTGCCGATTCGGCTCCACGCGATCGGGCAATCGATCGAGACGCTGCGTCTGCTGCGCGGCACCGAGCTCCCCGCCGACGATCCCGCGTGGCCCGCGCTGGAGACGTCGTTCTTCGAAGCCGCAGCCGACGTCGCCGCGTGCCCCGGCGCGACCGAGGGAGAAGGGACACCCACCCACGCCGCCGAGCTCCTCGAGCTGCAGGCGCGACTGCGCGGGTTGATCGAGACCGCGCGGGTCGGATGGGACCCGACCGATCGCGCAACGCGCGAGCGCCTCTACCGCACCCTCTACGGCAGCCGCCTCGCCGTCGAAGAGGTGCTCCTGCAGCTCCCGCCCCATCGCGCGCCCGTGCTCGCGCTCGGCGACGCGCCCGACACCGCGTCGCCCTGTGTGGTCGTGCACGACGTGCGTGTGTGCTCGGGCGACGTGCTGCTCAGCCGCGGCGGTGCACCGACCAGCGCCCTCATCGCGCGCGGCAGCGACTTTCCGGGCAACTTCTCGCACGTCGCGCTCGTGCACGTCGCGCCCGGTGAGGACGAGTCGGACACCTCGCGCTTCTCCACCATCGAGGCGCACATCGAGGTCGGTGTGGTGGTCGCGGGACTCGACGCTTACGAGCGCGACGCGAAGCGCCGCGTGTTGCTGCTCCGTCCACGCGCCGCGCTCGTCGCGCCGGAGGAAGAGGACGACGAAGAGTCGCGGGGGCGCGCACACGCGGCCGCCGAGCACGCGCTCGCTCGCGCGACCCGCGAGCACGTCGCGTACGACTTCGCGATGGACTACCGCGATCCGAGCGAGATGTTCTGCTCGGAGGTCGCGTCGGAGGCCTACGCCTCGCAAGGAGTCGAGCTCTGGCGCGGTCTGACCACCACGAGCGCTCCGTCGACCGCGCGTTGGCTCGCAGCGTTCGGGGTCCGCAACTTCGAGACGCACGGGCCCTCGGACCTCGAGTACGACCCGAACCTCGTGGCGGTCGCGGAGTGGCGCGATCCGGAGGAGCTCTTCTCGAGCCACGTCGACGACGCGGTGATCGACGCGATGCTCGAAGGGGCGGAGCTCGGAGGCGACGAGGTCCTCCACGATCCGTGGAAGCTCCCCGTCGCGCGCGTGCTCAAGGCGTGGAGCTGGCTGAAGAACCGTTTCGGCGCGGTCGGCCCGGTGCCCGAGGGCATGAGCGCCACCGTCGCCTTGCGCGTGCAGTGGCTGAACGCGCGCCACGCGGCGTTGCGCGAGGCGCTGCTGAAGAAGGTCGAGCGCTACCAGGCGCGCACGGGACATCGCCCGCCGTATTGGGAGCTCGTGCGCATGGCGAACGCGAGCCGGCGTCTTTTCTAGCTCGCTTCGCGCTGCGCGCTCCGCTCACGTGTTCGCTTCGCGAACGGGGAGAACCCCGCGACCCCCTCCTCAGTCCGCACCCTGCGCTGCGCCTTCGCTGCGCTTCGGCTTCGCTACGGGAGCGGCCCTCGGACGCTCCGCGGGCCAAGGGGGTTCCCCCCTTGGAACCCTCGTCTTCGCACGCTTCACCGTTCGCTTCGCGCTTCGCGGCTTCGCGCGCGGAACGCCGGAAGAGCCCCGCGATCCTCTGCTCACATCCGTGCGTGTCGAAGCACCAACCCGCCCACGCCGACGACCATCACGTCGCGCTCGGTCGCGAGCACGCCGTGCAGATCGAGATCCGTGTCGAGATCGGCGGGAGCCCACGCTCCGTCCTCGCCGCGCACGAACGCCGCGCCACGCTCGCCCACCACGAGCACGCCTCCTGCTGGCGCGGGTCCGACTCCGTAGAGCGCGCGGCCTCCTTCGCGTTCGACCACACAATCGCCCGTCGCGGCCAAGCGAAACACGCGACCCGCGTCGCCGATGATCCACGTCGTGCCGTCCGCGTCGCGCCACGCGCCGCGCAGCATTCCGTCCCCGCAGCCGCGCACCGGCTCGTGCCCGTTGCCTCGCACGCGCAGCACCGTGCCCGCGTCGCCGACCACCACCGCGTCGTCGGGCGTCCCCGCCACCGCGCGAAAGCCCGCCTCACCGACCCGCGACACCACCAGCGCGCCGAGCACGCCTCGCGCGAGCGCGCCGCCCGTCCCCACCGCGAGCACCGCGCCGTCCTTCGACACCACGTCGCGCCACGAGACCTCGCCACCTTCGTCGAGCACGCGCGCGGAGTCGTACTCGATCTCCACCATCGCGCCGTGATCGCCGACCGCGATCAACCGCCCGTCGTCGATCGCCGCGAGCGCGACGAGCGCGGCGTCCGTGAGCGGCTCGCTCGCTACGAAGCGTCGATCGCGCTCGCGTAGCAACGCGCCGTTCGCGCCGACCGCGACGAAGGTGCCCGCGAGCGACGCGACGTCGAAGAGCGTGCCGGTGTGGCCCGCGGTCAGGATGCGCAGCCGATCGTCCTGCACCTCGCCGAGGAACCCGCCGTCGCCCACGACCCACGTCGGTCCGTCCGGCGACGAACAGATCCCGCGCAGCATGCGCTCGCTGCCGCTGTCGAGGCGCACGCCGCGATCGCCCGCGAGCACGAGCACACCCCCGCGCCGCCCCGACGCGACCACGCGCCCGTTCGCGCATGCCACCCCCTGCCAGTCCTCGCGCGGCAGCCCGCGCACCTCGGACCACGTCGCGTCGCGTCGGCGCAGCACCGTGCCCCCGTCGCCGACCGCGTAGATCGTGTCGCCGCAGCCGCCGACGCCGCGCAGCGTCGCACCGCCTTCGCGCTCGACCACGATCTCGTCACCGCGCAGCCTCAGGATCACACCACCCGAGCCGACCACGAACGCGTCGTCGCCGCTCACGTGCACGCCGAGGAGCGACTCGCTGCGCCCGGTGTCGACGCGCCGCGGCTCGAAGCCCGGCAAACGAATCACCGTGCCCTCGTCGCCGACCACGATCGCGTCCGTCATCGACGTCGCCGCGACGTCGCGCAGGTTCGCGGTGGTCCCCGTCACGAGCGCGCGCGGACCGCTCTGCAAGAGCACGAGCAGCGTGCCTTCCGCACCGACCGCGATCGCCTGCGCGGGGCCGATCCAGGTCACGCCGTGCAGGTCGGCTTCGACGCCCGTCGTCCAGTGTCGGATCACCCCACGCTCGAGGCGAGCTGCGCGCCCTTCGCGCCCCACGAACGCAACGAGCTCACGGCCACCGACCGCGACGTCCGTCCACGCCGGCATCGCGCGCGGCAACGGGTTCAACCAACGCCACGAGAGCTCCGAGCCCTCCGGCACGCGAAACGGCTGCACCACCGGCGGTTGCGGCTCCGGAAGCCGCGCGACGGGCTCCTCCGGCGGCGGCTCCGGCGCCGGTTCTCTCGTGAGCCAATAGCCCGCGCCACCCAGCGCGAGCAGCACCACGATCGCGCCCACCCAGAGGCCGGCCCCACCGCGCACCTTCGCCTCCACGTTCTGCGCGCCGTCGTCGAGCTCCGGCACGAGCGGCGCGCCCGTGTGCGGATCGATCGAGAGCGCGGTCGGTGCGCTCGCCATCGCGGTGGAGGCGCCGAGCACCTTCGCGACGCGGTCCTTGCTGTTCGGCCGCGCGACGAGCTTCGGTGCCACGTCGTGCGACGCGAAGGGCGCGAGCGCGGCCGCGAGCTCTGCGCACGACGCGAAGCGCACCTCGGGCGACTTCGCGAGCAGCCGCGTGAGCACCGACTCGAACGCGGCTGGCACGTCGCTCCGATACGCGGTCACGGGCGGCGGTGGCTCGGTGCATATCTTCAGGACGAGCATCGGATACGAGTCGTCCTCGAAGGGTCGCTCTCCGGTGAGCAGCTCGAAGATCACCACGCCGAGCGCGTAGAGATCCGCGCGATGATCGATCTCGCGCCGCCCCTGCGCCTGCTCGGGCGGCATGTAGTAGGGCGTGCCGAGCGCGGCCCCCGTGCGCGTGGCGAGCGAGCCGAGATCTTGCCCCTCGAAGACCTTCGAGACCCCGAAGTCGAGCAGCTTCGGTCCGTCGGGGGTGAGGAAGACGTTGTCGGGTTTGAGGTCGCGGTGGACGATGCCCTGCGCGTGCGCGGCGCCGAGCGCGTCGCAGACCGCTCCGACGATCGACACGACACGCGCGAGCGGGAGCGGGCCCGTCTCGTTCAGCTCCTCCGCGAGGCTGCGACCCTGCAAGAGCTCGAGCGCGATCCACGCGTCGCCGCGGTCGTCCTCGCCGGTGCCGAGCACCTTCACGATCCCGGGGTGCCCGATGCGCGCGGCCGCCTCCGCCTCGCGACGAAAACGCGCGCGCACCTCGCGGCTCGCACCGAGCCGAGCGTGAAGCAGCTTGAGCGCGACCTCGCCGCCCGAGCTCAGGTCGTGCGCGCGATAGACCGCGCCGAAGCCACCTTCGCCGAGCACCACGTCGAGACGAAAACGTCCCCCGAACGTGCTCCCGAGCCGCGCCCGCGTGTCCTCGCTCGCCTGCCCCATCGCGCGCGACGCTACCACCTCGCCGCGCGGGGGTCGCCGTCGTCGCGGTGTTCGTCGCAGTCCTCGCCGTCGTCGCCGTCGTCGCCGTCGTTGCGGGTCGTGGTCGGCGACTTCGCTGGCGACGTCGACTTCGTCGGCGAGAGCGAACGACGCCGAACGACGACGAACGACGACGAACGACGACGAGGGACCGCGCTCAAGGAATCCGCACGCCGAGCCCGACCGTCCCGAGCCACGCGCGATCGTCGAGCGCTCCGCCGTCGAGCTGATGCCACCACGCATGCGCGAGCCGCGCCTCCACGATCACACGATCGGTCGCCGCGACCCCGAGCCCCACCGCCACGCTCGTGGTCCACGCCCGCGAGCGCTCGCCCTCCTGCGTCGCGCTCGGCAACTGCTGCCGTCCGCCCGCGACCTCGAGGCTCGGGCGAAACCAACCGAGCTGCGGACGCAACGACACTTCGACGCCACCGCCGAGCGCGATCTCGGTGAGCGGAAGCGTCAGCCCGACCGCCTGCACGTAGCCGCCCGCGTGGAGCGGGCCCACGAGCTCGAACGCGAAGTCGGTACGCAGCGTCGGCTCGAAACGCGCGCCCTCGGGCCCCTCCAGGCGCAACACCCCGAACTGAACGCCCGCCTCACCGGTGTCGGCGAGCGCGGGCGTGGAGAGCGCGAGGACGGCGAGCACGAGGGCGGCACGAAGCATGAGACGTCGCTGAGCACGCGCCGTACCACGCGAAACCTTCGTAGAATGCGAGCGATTTCGCGACGCACGGTCTTCGACGCCGTGAATCGACGTTCACGAGCGGTGGAGCGGCGTTCTGGGTCGCAGCGCGCCTCGCGCGAGGCTGGAAGGCCTGTGTCGGCGCGTGTGCTCGCGCATCGAGAGCACGACATCGAGAGCTCGAAACACCGAGCGGTTGGCGCCGAGCGCCTCGAGCGTCTGCGCGCCGTGGTCGTCAGTGCGTGTCGACGAACCGACGCACCGAACGGAACGCGCGGTGCGCGTCTTCGAGGATCGCCCCGAAGCCGTGCCACGCGTGGATCATCCCGTCGTACGTCTCGAGCCGCACGTTCGCGCCGTGGGAGCGCGCGCGGATCGCGAACGCCTCGATCTCGCATCGGCGGGAAGCAGTCGAAGTCGGCCAGCGCGGGCGAGGCCTCGGGAGAGCGCGGATCGGCGCCCTGCAAATACAGATCGCGGAAGCGTTCGAGCAGCGGGCGCGCGAGGTAGTCGAAGCGCGCGTTCGCGTCGATGCTCGCGCCCTGCAGCCGCAGGTCGACCCACGGCGAGAAGAGCACCAGCGCACGCGGCAGCGGCTCGTTCGTCGCGCGCAGGCGCTGCACCGCCGAGAGCACCAACGCGCCGCCCGCAGAGTCCCCGCTCAGCACGACGCGCTTCGGATCGATGCCCTTCGCCAGCAGGTGCCGGTACGCGTCGACCACGTCGTCGATGGGGCGCGGGAACGGGTGCTCGGGCGCCTTGCGGTATTCGAAGGCGAGCACCGCGCGCTGCGAGTGGCGCGCGAGATCCGCGATCATCCCGCGGTGCGTGCGCAGCGAGCACAACGCGTAGCCGCCGCCGTGCACGTGCAGGAAGACGTCGTCGCTCGTGCGCGTCGTCGGGATCGTCCACGCCGCGCGACGCGGCCCGAGGCGCGCGCGTCGATGCCGCACGCTCGCTTGGGGCGGCGAGAAACGCGCGAGGCTCTCGAGGCGCGCGCGCACGTCGGCGGCCTGGCCGCGCGTGACCTGCTGTGCGGCCGAACGAAGCGTCCGCACGAGCAGCTCCGTGCGCCACGACCCGCTGGGATGGCTCGGCGAGAGCAACAAACGAGGTGCGAGCGCGACGCTCATGAACACGTTCTAAACGAGTCGGTGCGACTTACGCAAAGTTCCGGATTGACTCTTCTTTTCCGGACCCAGGACCATCCACGGCTCGACCCCTCGGGGCGACGCCTGGCGACTGCCTACCGACGGTTCGCGCCGTCCCGCGATTCTGCGCGACCTCACGAAAAACCTGACGCGCCGGGCCGCTCGAGGGCTCGGGGCAGGCGGGCAGGCGGACAGGCGGACAGGCGCGGGCGGGCAGGCGCGGGCGGGCAGGCGCGGGCGGACAGGCGCGGGCGGGCAGGCGCAGGCGGGCAGGCAGGCAGGCAGGCAGCGACCGCACCAACCGACGAGGCGCAACTCGCAGCGTGCCGGGCGCTTGCTCGCTCGACCGTCGCCTCGCTCCAGACGTGCCTCGTGCTCCACGCGATGTGGCATCGTTGTCGCCATGCGCTCTGCTACGCGGCTCGCCTCGCTCCTCTTCGTCGTCGCCTGCGGAGGCGCGCCCGCACGCGAGGCCGCACCCGCCTCCACGAGCGGCGCCGAAGACGAGGAGTCCGTGCAGCTCGACTCGGCCGGCACTTCACCCGAGCCGATGGTGGTCGGCTGGCAGTCCGAGCTGAACGAGCTCGAGCGCGAGCTCGACTCCGACGTGCAGTCGCTCTCGAGCACCATCGACGCGAGCCGCTGCGACGACGCGGGCGACCTCGCCGATCGCATCTGCGAGCTCGCCGATCGCATATGCGGCATCGCGGAGGATCACCCCGAAGCCTCGCCCCGCTGCGACGACGCGGGTGATCGCTGCGCACGCTCGAGGGAGCGCGTGGCCGACGAGTGCGGGTGACGTGCGCATGACTCGTGCGCGTGAGAGCACGCGACTCCCGAGGCGCTCGGAGCGCTCGAACGATCCGTGCGAGCGCAGCGGCGCGAGAGCACGCGAACGAGGCGTCGCGTGAATCAGCGCGCGCTTCGCAGCCGCTCCGCGAGCTCCCGCGCCGCGACGCCGCGATGGCTCAGACGGTTCTTCTCCTCGCTCGGCAGCTCCGCCATCGTGAGCGTCTGCCCGCGCGGCAAGAAGATCGGATCGTAACCGAAGCCGCCCGCGCCCCGCTCCGCGTGGAGGATCTCGCCTTCGCACGCGCCGCTCGCGATTGCGATCGTCGTGCCCTCCGCGTCGACGAGCACGAGCACACATCGAAACCGCGCCGCGCGACGTGGCTCGCCCTCGAGCGTGCGCAGCAGCTTCTCGAGGTTCGCGCGATCGCCCGCGCCCTCCCCCGCGTACCGCGCCGAGTAGACTCCGGGCGCTCCGCCGAGCGCGTCGACCTCGAGCCCGCTGTCGTCCGCGAGGGCCGCGACCCCGAAGCGTCGCGCGTACGCGACCGCCTTGAGCCGCGCGTTGCCCTCGAACGTCGTCTCCGTCTCGTCGACGTCGAAGGTCGTGCCGTCGAGGTCTTCTGGCGCGAGCAGCTCGAAGGGCAAGCTCGCCAGCACCTCGCGCAGCTCCTTCAGCTTCTTGCGGTTCCCGCTCGCGAGGACCACGCGCGACGGAAGGCGCGACGTCATCCGACGAGCCTCGCCAGATCGATCCCCGCCTTCTCCAGCGCCGCCTTCTGCGCGGCCACGATGCCCGGCATCGCCTTCATCGCGAGGTCCAGCATCGCGTCGATCTTCTCGCGCGGCACTGGCGCGCCCTCCGCGGTGCCCTGCACCTCCACGACCTCGTTCGTCGCGGTCGCGACCACGTTCAAATCCACGTCCGCGTCGCGGTCCTCGACGTAGCAGAGGTCGAGCAGCGGGTAGCCGCCGAGCAGGCCCACGCTGATCGCGGCGACCGGCTTGCGGATCACGCCCGGCGCCACGAGCCCACGCGCGCGCAGCGTGTCGAGCGCCATCGCGACCGCCACCATGCCGCCCGTCACCGACGCGGTGCGCGTGCCGCCGTCCGCGTCGAGCACGTCGCAGTCGACGTTGATGGTGCGCGCGCCGATGCGGTCGAGGTTGACCGCCGCCCGCAGCGCACGGCCGATCAGCCGCTGAATCTCCGACGTGCGCCCGTCGATCGGTCCCTTGCGACCGTCACGACGCTGCCGCCGCGGGTTCGCGCACGGGTGCATCGAATACTCCGCGGTCAGCCAGCCGTGACCTTCCTTCTCGAGCCAGGGCGGCGAGCCCTCGTCGATCGACGCCGCGACCAGCACCGTCGTGCCGCCGGTCCGAACCAGCACCGAGCCCGAGGGGTTTCGCTGCAACCCCGTCTCGATCGTCAGGGGTCGCGGGGCGTCGTGGGAGCGTCCGTCGGTGCGCGTCATGCGGGCGTCTATACACGCAAGCGGCCCGCGTGCTCCACCGCCGGTTCGCGCAGACCACCACCTGCGGGCGCGCACGCCTCCACCGACGTCTCACGAGCACGCTGCACCGAGCCCTCCACGCCCCGTCCGGGGAGCCCGGACTCCGCTCGTAAGTCAGCGATTGTCGAATGAAATCGATTGACGTTTCGCCTGCGGCGGAGCATTCCAGGGCCCCGTGGGCATCATCGATCGGATCGCCGCGGACTGGCTCGTCCTCACCATCCCCGTCGTCAGCGCGTTCATCGGTTGGTTCACCAACCTCGTCGCGATCAAGATGATGTTCTATCCGACGGAGTTCGTGGGCATCCGCCCCTTCCTCGGGTGGCAGGGCATCGTCCCCGCGAACGCGCGCCGCCTCGCGAAGATGTCGACGCGGCTCATCCTCACGAAGCTGCTCAGCCTCGAAGAGCTCTTCGCGCCCTTCAAGGGCGAAGCGTTCGCCAAGAACCTCGCGCCGGTGGTCGAGGAGATCACCCAGCAGGTCATCGACGAGGTCGCCACCAAACGCGCCCCGATGATGTGGCAGAACGCGGGCGAGTTCATGCAGAACCAGATCCGCGACAAGATCCGCGAAGAAGTGCGCGGTGTCGCGATCAAGATCGTCGACGACTTCTCGAAAGACATCACCGAGATCCTCGACCTCGAGAAAGTCGTCGTGGAGGCGATCGAAGAAGACAAGCGCCTCATGAGCCTGATGTTCCTCCAGGTCGGCAGCGCGGAGTTCAAGTTCATCGAGGTCAGCGGCGCCTACTTCGGTTTCCTCTTCGGCATCCCGCAGATGTTGGTCTGGGTCTACTACCCCGCCGATTGGAGCCTTCCGCTGGCTGGTTTCGTCGTCGGCTACGCGACCAACTGGATCGCGCTCCGCATGATCTTCAGCCCGCGTGAGCCGAAGAAGTTCGGCCCCTTCACGCTCCACGGTCTCTTCCACAAACGGCAGAAGGAAGTCTCGGCGGAGTTCTCGAAGCTCACCGCCGGCAAGGTCCTCAACGCCGACAACATCACCAAGACCGTCACGCAGGGCCCGAGCGCGGAGAAGATCCGCGCCATCGTCGAGAACCGCGTCAACGAGCTCATCGACAAGTACCTCGCGCACCCGATGGCGGCGATGCTCGTCCCCGAGGCCGACCGCCCCGCGCTCCGCGAGGAGCTCCTCGGGCGCATCCAAGACGAGCTCCCGAAGCCGGGCGGCCTGCTCCACACCTTCGCGGGCAAGGCGGTCGACATCGGCGACGAGATCCAGACGCGCATGGAGAAGCTCCCGCCGGACGAGTTCGAGGGCGTCCTCCGCCCCGCGTTCCAGCAGGACGAGTGGAAGCTCATCCTCGCGGGCGCCGTCCTCGGCGTGGTCGCGGGCGCGCTCCAGGTCCTCTACGTCTTCAGTTGATTCGGTTCTCTTCTTTCTTTCGACGAAGTCGCGCGAGCCCCTTTGCGACCTCGTCGAGACGCGCTACATGTGCGCGCCCTGGCCGAGTGGCGGAATGGCAGACGCGGCGGATTCAAAATCCGCTGTCCGCGAGGGCATGCCGGTTCGAGTCCGGCCTCGGCTACCCAGGTGAACGTGCGAAGCGACGCTCGTCGCGCGAGCACATCGACTCGAGACGCGAGCTCGGCATTCGAGCTCGACGCGTGCGGGTCGAACTCTCGCGCGAATGCAAGCTCGCGAAGCGCCCGCCGCCGCCGCTGGCCGAACCGCACGCGGTCTGGCATCCCGCGGGGATGCGTCGCTTCTTGATCGTTGCGCTCCTCGCGGGTTGTCCTTCGCCATCGCACCCCGTGCCGGTCTACGAGTCGGACGAGGGCTCTTCGGCACCGACCTCGTCGACCGCATCGACGAACGCGGCGAACACGGCGCCCGAGCCTCTGCTGCCCGCCCCGACCTCCGTCGCACGGCCGTTCTTCTACGAGATCCGCGCCACCCGTCCCGACGTGCCGCCCTCGTATGCGCTCGCGACGCTCGGACGCGGTGCGCGGCTCGACGAAGCGCTGCCCACGCGGCTGCACGATCGACTGCATGCCGCACGCGTGGTGGTGGTCCCGACCGACCTCGGGGGCGACGTGCTCGTAGGCGACGCTCAGCGTGTCGGCCTCCTGCGGCGCGGTACGGGGTCCGACTTCTACCCACCGCTCGTCTGGCAGTCGCTCACCCACGAGCTGCGCGAGTCGGTCTCGCTCGATCAGCTCCGCGCCACGCGGCCGTTCCTGCATTTCGCTCCGCTCGCGGTCCATCGCGCACGCACGCTGCTGCCCGAGGCGCCCAACTCGATGGACACCGAGCTCTTCGCGTACGCGCGCGAGCGCGGTCTGTCGTTGCGGCCGCTCGGGAGTCCGATCGACGAGCTGCGCATGCTCGGCGCCGCGTCCGATCGAGAGGTTGCGGCGCTCGTGACGCTGTGGATTCAGCGCCCCGAAGTGCTCGAACGGGACCTGCGCGGGATGCGCGAGGCTTACCTCTCGGGGGACGAAGCACGCATGCTGGAGGAGTTCGCAGACCCCGACGAGCGCGCGGTCGCGCCGAGCTTCTATCGCACCGTCGAGCGCCGACCGAGCACGTGGGTCCGTCCGATCCGTCGCGAGCTCGACGAAGGCAACGCGTTCCTCGCGCTTCCCTTCCGCGCGCTGCTCGGCCCCGACGGGATCTTCGAGAAGCTCCGCGCCGCGGGCTACGCGATCACGCGCGTGGAGTGACGTTGCTTCAGTGCGTGCCCGCGCGCTGGCGCACCGGCGCACGCGGCGCGGCCTGCCGAACTTCCGCGAGCGCCCGCTCGACCCGCGCGCGGTCTTCGAGCTGCCCACGGAGTGCCCGCTCGTAGCGCTGCGCCGCGCCCGCGCGATCGCCACGCAGGCGGAGCGCGTCGCCGTAGAGCGCGTGGGCCTGCGGGAGCTCCGGGTGCACGCGCAGGAGGCGATCGAGGAAGCCCGTCGCGAGCACGTCGCGCTCTTGGCGGAGCGCGAGACCCGCGGCCTTCAGCAGGCCCGTCGGGTTGCGCGGATCGAGGTTCGCGGCCTCGGAGTAGTGCTCGAACGCGTCCTGAGTGAGCCCGCGCGCCTCGTCGAGCTCGCCGAGCGCGATCTGTGCGCCCGCGAGGTTCGGCACCAGCTCCAGCGCGCGCAGGTACGCGGCTTCTGCGCCCGCGTCGTCACCCTCCGCCGCGAGCACGCGACCGAGCCCGACCTGCGCGTCCGCGTTCCGCGAGTCCTGCGCGATCGCCGCCTGGAAGTGCGTGCGCGCCGACGCGCGATCGCCCGCCGCGAGCTCGTGCTCTGCGAGCGCCACCAACGCGGCGCCCCAACGCGGCCGCACCTGCACCGCGCGCGTGAGCAACGCTTGGCCCTCCGCGCCCGGCGTGCGCCGCCCGAGCTCGTACCAGACCTCGGGCACCCCCGCGTCCTTCCGGTTCGCGTCCTGGAGCTGCGCACGCGCGTCGGCGTCGCGGCCCGCGTTCGCGAAGAGCAGCGCGAGCCCGAGGTGCGGCTCGAAGCGCGCGCCGTCGATTGCGATCGCACGGCGGTACGCGGTCTCGGCCTCGCCGACCTCGAAGCGCAAGCGGTTGGCGTCGCCGAGCGCGAGCCAATGCTCGAAGAGTGAATCACCACCCGCCGCCGCCGAAGCCTCGAGCTCCTCGAAGGCGCGACCGCTTCGGTTCCAGACCAGGAACGCGCGCGCGCGGCACACGTGCGTCAGCGCCGCACGGGCTTCTTTGCGCTCCAGCGTGCGACACGCGTTGCGGGCGCGGCGGTAGTCGCCCTCCGCGAAGGTCACGCTCGCGACCTCGTAGAGCGCTTCGAGCGAGCCGTCGCGCAGCCGCGCGGCCTGGGTCAGCGCGCGCTCCGCCTCGCGGTAGCGACCGGCACGCGCGAGGGCGCGACCGTGGGCGCGCTGCGCGTCGGCGTCGCGCGGGCTCTGACGCGCGGCCGCGGTGAGCGCGTCGAGGTCGGTCGGAGATTGCGCGAGCGCGGGGGACGCGAGCGCGGCGACGAGGAGGAACGAAGGCAGACGCATGGAGGTGCCGTGAGTGGCCGAAGGCTTCGTGCTTCGGGCAGGAACGAGAGACCGAGCGCCTCGCGACGCGCGGAGAGCCCGGCAGACGCGACAGACGCGCTGGATGTTCAAGGTGGGGTGTTCAAGGTACACCGGTCGGGCGGCGCGATCTGCGTTTGTGGCGGCGGGCCCGCTGCACGACGTGTCCGTCGCGGTTCACGGCGCCGAACGTGAAGGTCGTCGTCGTGGTGGTGGTCGTGGTCGCGAACGGGGACGTGAACGCTGAGGCGTTTGCGCGAAGGTCGGTGCGACGCTTTCGTTGACCTCGCCGTCGCCGCCCACGTCAACGCTCACGTCAACGCTCACGTCAACGCTCACGTCAACGCTCACGTCAACGCTCACGTCACGCATGATCCGCAGCTTCGCAGTGCGCGTCAGCCCCGAAACGGCTCACGTGCTGGCTGACTCTCGGCGGACTCTCAGCTCCCGAGCTCGGCCAACCGGGTCCGCGCGTCGCCCGCTTCCTCGGCCTCCGGGAACCGCGTCACCAGCTCTTCGTAGGCCTGCCGCGCCTCCGCGACCTCGCCGGTTTGACGATGCACGTCGCCGAGGAGCAGCAGCGCTTCGGCTTCGAGCCCGCTGCCGTCGTAGGAGCCGAGCAGCGTGCGCAGTCGCAGGATCACCGCGCCGTACGCGTCGCGACGCAGGTAGAAGCGCGCCGCGTAGAGCTCGTGCTGCGCGAGGAAACGCAGGCACTTCACGATCATCGGCTGCGCCTCGGCGACGCGGTCGTCCTCCGGGAAGTCGAGCACGAAGCGCCGGAGCTGACGCAGCGCCTCCAGGGTCGGGCCCTGGTCGCGCTCGTGGGTCGGCGGCGAGAGCAGCCACTCGTCGGGGATCTGCTCGAAGTGCGCCTCCGCGATGCGGAAACGCGCGTAGGCGATCTCCGGATGCGACGGGCGAAAGCGCACGAACTGCCGGTAGGCCGCGATCGCCTCCGCCCACTCCTTCGCCTTCATCTTGCAGTCCGCGAGGCGCAGCTCCGAGAGCGCGGCAAAGCGGCTGTAGGGGAAGTCGCGGCGAATCGCGGAGAACATCGGCTCCGCCGCGAGGCAGTCGTCGTCGCGGAACTCGAGCAGCGCGGCCTCGTAGGCCCCGCGCGCGTCGCGTCCGTAGCTCAGCGCGCTGCGCCCCTCGCCCGAGGTGTTGGTCTCGCAGGTCGCCCCGAGGCAGAGCAGCGAGAGCAGCGGGATCGTGAGCAGGCGGCGCATCGGCCCGTCGAGGTAGCGCAGCGCTCGGCCCTGCACAAGCGAGCGGCGGTCGACCGCTCGCGCGGCCTGGAGCCGTGCCCCAACCGTCGGAAGGCGCCTCCCGGCTTGCACCCACGAACGCACGGCACCACGACCCGCCCATGCGTGCAGCTCCCGTGGTCGTCTCACTCGTTCTCTCGCTCCTCGCCTGCGGAGGCACCCAGAGCGAGTCGTCGACCGAGCCACGCGTGGGCGCGCGTGCTCCCGAATTCGAGGTGCTCGACCACACCGGCCAGACGCGCACCCTCGGCGAGCATGCGGGCAAGATCGTCGTTCTCTACTTCTACCCGCGCGACGCCACCCCCGGCTGCACCACCGAAGCCTGCGCCTTCCGCGACGCCTGGGATCGCATGCAGGCCGCCGGTGCGGTCGTGCTCGGTGTCTCCACCGACGACGTCGACTCCCACCGCGCGTTCGTGGAGGAGCACGAGCTGCCCTTCGCGCTCCTCGCCGACACCGACGGCCGCATCGCCCAGTCCTACGGAGTCCCGGTGCGGATGAACTACGCCAAGCGCATGACGTTCGTGATCGACGGCGAGGGCCTCATCCGCCGCGTCTTCGAAGAGGTCGACCCCGCGGTGCACGTGGACGAGGTACTCGCGGTGATCGACGAGCTGCGCTGATCACGCTTGACGGCCACTGACTCGTCAGCCTCCGACGAGCGGTTCGCCGAGGCGGTCCCAGGAGACGGCCGCTCACTCATCGACCTCCGACTCGTTACCCGTCGGCGGAGTCAGCCGCCGACGTTCTCGCCGAGTCGGCGGGGTCAGCCGCCGACGTTCTCGCCGAGTCGGCGGGGTCAGCCGCCGACGTTCTCGCCGAGTCGGCGGGGACGTTCTCGCCGAGGCGATCAGGCGGTTCATCGCGACGACGAGAGCGTCCGACGACCAAGGTTTCGCGATGAAACCCACGCGGGGATCGTGGAGAACGGCGTCGATGGACTCGACCGAGAAACCCGACGTGAGCAGCACGGGCGTCTCTCTGCCCGACTCCCGGAGCCGTTCGATGAGGTCGAGCCCCGTTCCACGCGGCATGGTCACGTCGGAGACGATGAGATCGATCGGCGTAGCGCCGTCGAGCAGCGCGAGGGCGGGCACGATGCCGTCGACGCTCGTGACCTGGTGTCCAAGCCTCTTCAACGCGCGCTCCGTCACGCGCCGCACGGCCGCCTCGTCGTCGATCAGCAGGATGCGATGGGTCTTCGGCGCGGGAAGCGCCTCTGGTTCGGGGGGAGGTTCGGGCGCCAGCTCGGTGGCCGACTCGCAATGCGCTTCGGGCTCTCGTTCACGTTCGGATGAGATCCTGGGAGGGGCCGCCTCGAAGCCCCCGCTCCTCTCGTCCGAGGGCACCGGAAACCAGAGAGCGGCCACGGTGCCGCGACCCGGTTCGCTCTCGAGGACCAAGAGGCCCCCGTGCTCCTGCATCGTTTCGCGGACCATCGCGAGCCCGACTCCGCTCCCTCCATGCACGGGCTTGGTGGTGAAGAACGCCTCGGTCGCGCGCGCCAGCACGTCGGCGGGCATCCCCGGCCCGTCGTCGCTCACCTCCACGATCAACCACGAGCCGTCCAGCGCCAGGTGTGTCTTCGTGCGAACGTCGATGAGCCCGCTGTCACCCACCGCGTCCCGCGCGTTCAGCACGAGATTCAGCAATGCATGCTGTACGGAGTCCCGATCGATCTGAATCGGCACTTCAGGAACCTGTGCGGGCATCTCCAGTCGAACATGCGACGGAAGTATCGACTGCAAACTGTGCCGCATCCCTTGCAGCACAGGACCCAGAGTCTGCCTCGTGAGGTTCAAGCCTTCGCGACGGCTGAGCGCGAGCAGGCGCCGGGTGAGCTGAGCTCCACGCGCGGTTGCATCCTCGATCGCAGAGAGCTCCGGGCTGCCCGTCGCGCCGCCCAACGCATCGACGCTCGCCCGCACGACGGTGAGCAGGTTGTTCAGATCGTGCGCGAGCCCGCTCGCGAGGCGTGCCGCCAGATTCAGTTGTTGCGCGCGCTGAAGCTGCGCGGTCAGATGCTCCCGGTCGGTCACGTCCTCGAGCACGAGCACGACACCACGTTCCGCGACGTCGACGAGAGGTACGACGTGCCCGTGGACCACCCGTGCCGCTCCCGCCGGCTCATGCCACGCCCACCGCGCCTCGCGGATCGGTCGGGTCGTGGCGATGGCCTCCGTCAGCCGACGTCGTTCGTCGAGGTCTTCGACGCCGCCGCCGTCCCAGACCTCTCCGAGCTCACGCCCGAGCAGTTGGGTCGCGATCGGGTTCGCGACCGTCACTCGCCCGTTCGTCGTCAGGTGAGCGATGCCGACAGGCACGCTGGAGAGGATCGCTCCGAGCTCGGCGCTTCGTTGTGCCGAATGCGTGAGCGCAGCTTCGAGGGCAGCCGAGAGGTCGAGCAGTGCCCGCACAGCCAGAGGCGCCACCATCGCAGGGATGACCACTGCGGGGATGAAGTACGACGGCAGGTCCGCCCGCTGAGCGTCGAACAACAGCGCGAAGCACGCGACGAGCACCACCGACGCCACGACCGAGAATCCGGTCACCAGCGCGGTCGTGCGCGTACGTCCATGCCGAGCGATTCGAGCGACGTGGGCGATCCAAGGCGCTCGAGCGGGCGTCTGTCGTAACCCGTCGTTCGACGGAACGGAGTCGCTCGGGGTGTCGACGAACGGTCGAGGATCGGCGGACCGAGCTCGAATCGACGTAGCCTCATCCTCCCTCGGCGCTCGGGAGGCGCACTCTCGCGGAGAACCAGTCCGAGAGCCTCGCATCAGGGGTGAGCGTCGCATGGCCACGTCGCGATGAGCTTCGTGGAGAACCCCGACATCGTCGCCCGACCCGACGGGGCGTTCGAAAGTGCGGACGGTGACGTGGCGAGCCAACGCGTGGGAATCGTGATGCCGCGACGCTCGATGCAGGGAACGCGTCGGTGACGCGAGGTCAGTCGTCCGAGACCAAACTCCGGAGCTGCTCTCGGGCCATCGCCAGTCGGCCTCGCATCGCAGAGTGTCGAAGCGCGCCGGCCAGGGCGCGCGAGAGGGTCCGCAGGATCGCGATCTCCTCGGGGGGCCAGACGCGAGCCGTGTGACAATCGTCGAAGCCGACGAAGCCCCACCACGCGTCGTGTTGGACGATCGGGCACGCGAGAACGGACAGGATTCCCTGGGCTTCGAGCATCGCTCGTGTGTCGGGTTCCATCGCGAGGGTCAGGCCATGGACGACCTCGCCTCGATCGAACGCACGCGCCCAGCTCGGGGCAACCGCTTCGAACGGGACGTCTTGCAGCGAGGGATCGTCGATCGTCGGCGCGACCTGCGTGGCGCTCCACTCGTATCGCTGACTGCACGTCGGCGAGCCGTTCCCGTCGACGCCTCGCTCGAACACGTAGACGCGGTCGACCCTCGCGCCCTCACCCACGATTCGCAGCGCCTCACCGATGGCTTCTGGAACGAAACCTCGCTCCAAGAGCACCCGAGAAGCTCTGCGGACGTGCTCGAAGGGGTCCGACATGCGCTCGCAAAGGTACGGCGAGGGACCGGCGGCGTGAAGCTCCGAAATCCCCCACACCGCACCCCGCACGGGAGCACGTTCGTGCGGGGCGCGTCGTAGTCAAGCGTCCTATCCGAGTCGATCGACCCCGCATCAGTTCTCGAAACGCTCGCATCCGCCACCGACAACGGCGAAACTTCCGCTCGCATGAACCTCTCCGGTTTGGAGATTCCGCAAGCGGACCGTTTGGAGCGGGTGGTCGACCGGGTACGGGCCGCGGTGGTCGGTGAGCCGTTCGCCGCCGGTGGGTCACGCGACGAGGCGTACTACCGCAGAGCCGCCGTGCTTCTCGGGTGGTTGTCCGTCGACGGCGCACCGACGGACGCAGGGACTCGTGTCGCCTTCCTCACCGGCGCCGACGCGATGGTCCGCGCTGCGGTGGACTTCGAGAGCTCGACCATCGGCCGAGCATGGCTCGCGTTCTCCGGGTTGGAACGCATCGAGGATCTCGATCCGTCGTCCGCCACTCGATTCCTCGAGCAGGTCACTACCCTCGCCGCTCCGACCGTCGCACGACGCGCCGTCACCTTGCGACAATGGCTCGAACGAAGTCAGTCCGCGCTGCGCGAAAGGCCGGACCTCGCGCGCGCGTTTCGAGGAGAGAGTACGCCCACGAAACCCGATCCCATTCGCGCTTTTCTCGCGTCCGATCTCGATCTCCGCTTGCCCACGCGCGTGACGAAGTGGGCGCTGCAGAACGGACTTCGAACCTTCGGTGACCTCGCCGCGATCGACCCGAGCGTGCTCCTTCACGAACGCAACGTCGGCCGTCGGTCGATCGCGCTGACGGACGACGTGCTGCGCGGTGCGACCGGGCTCCGTTGGATCGAGCTCCACGAGGCGCTCCGCGGAGAGAGCCCCGAACCGACGAACGTGGGGCATGAAGCGACGGCGCTCCCGACGACGTGGGACGCGCTGCGCGCGAGCTTCCCCGAATCGCTTCGCCCAGTCTCGGTGCGCCACGTCGATCTGCCGACGCGCATGAGCAACTTCTGCGAGCGTCGAAGCATCGTCGATGTCGCGGGCCTCCTCGAGTGGAGCGCCGAAGCGCTCGCGGCGGAGAAGAACCTCGGTCGCGGTAGCATCCGCCAGACCGCGGACGCGCTCCGTCGCCTCTGGACCGAACGAACGCTCGCGACACCACCAACGACGTCGGGCTCGCCCGAGTCGCCCCACGCGCTCGCCGCGGTGTCGACCAGCCAGCCCTCGCTCGAGGTGGAAGGCCCGTGGCTTCGCCTGCTGCGGGAGAGCATCCGGCAGCTTCCCCCCGTGGAACGCATGGTCATCACGCGCCGCGCCGGGCTCCACGGCGATCGCGCGACGCTGCAAGAGCTCGGGGAGATGCTCGGGGTGTCACGCGAGCGAGCACGACAGATCGAAGCGAAGGTCGTGGATCGCCTCGCCAAACGTTGGTGGGCGGAGGCCCTTCGCGCGCGCCTGCTCGCGGCGTGCACCCGCGGTCCGGTCGAGCTGGAGCGGCTCGCGGAAGACGAGCTCTGGGCCGACGCCGACACGCACGCCGAGCTGCTCGACTACCTCTGCGAACGCGTGCTCGGCTGCCCGCTGCGGGTGGTGGAGGTCGCGGGCCGTACGGTGCTCGCGGCGATCGCACGTCGTCCGCTGGATGAGCTCCGGTCACGGCTCGCACACGACCTGAAGGCGCTCACGTTTCCGGTTCCGATCGAGCTCGTCCGAGGCGTCGTCGCGCGTCACGCGGGCGCGGCGAAGTTGGACGACCTGCTGTGGCAGGAGGTCGAGGGCGACCTCGTCTTCGGGGACGACGTCGTGCTCGGGCTAGGCGGACGCCGCAACGAGGAGCTGCTCGCGTTCCTCCGTGGCTCGCCCGAGCCCGTGCCCGTTCGCGAGCTCGAAGGTCGTTTCGGTCGTGGGCATCTCCCCGACGAGGTGATCCACGTCGAACGCGGGGTGGTCGGATTGCCGAGCCACGTCCCCGACTTCGAGCTGTGGACCCGACGGCTCGTCCCGCTCTGCGTCGCGACGATTCTGCAGGACGATCCGTCGCGGCAGTGGTCGGTGGTGGAGCTGCTGGACCAGCTCTCGGAGCGCGTGCAGCTCCCGGAGTGGCTCGGGCACTGGCACCTCGCGTCGATGATTCGGGTCGACGGAACCCTTCGCTACCTGGGTCGATTGCGCGTGGCGCTCGATCATCGCGACGCCCCCGAGGAACGCACCTACCTGCGTGACGTCGCCCTCCAGGTGCTTCGCTCCTCGGGCGCGCCGATGCGCAAGGACCTGCTCTACGCGACGCTGACGGAGTCCGCCGCATGCTCCGAGCTGGCGTTCACCACGATGGTGCTGCGCGCACCGTTCGTTCCGCTCGACGACGAACGCATCGGCCTGCTCGAGCGTGATCTCCCAGGTGGTGCAGACGCCGCGGCGGAAGCGGTCGAGGCCCTCGAGTCCGAACTGGAGGCGCGCGGCGTCGGGCTCGCCCCCGCCGAGGCGCTGGAGGTGGTGCACGAGCTCGAAGGTCCACACGCGTCGTGGACGATCGAGATGGTGCGCTCCATCGCGCGCGATGCGGGCTCGCTGCGGGTCAATCGTTCGGGGTCGATCGGGCTCGCGGAGTGGGACGACGAGCAGATCCCGACGCGCCGCGAGCTCGTGCGGGAGCTGGTGCGAGCACACGACGGGCGGGTCGCCGTCGAGACGGTGCAAGCGGCGCTCGAGACACGCTTCGGAGGGCGCGTCACGCGCGCGACGCTCTACAACCTGGCGCATGCGAGCGGTGCGCAGCTCCGCGGCGACGAGGTGATCGACCTCGCGATCGCGGTGGCCTCGACCCCGCCACCGGCCGCGCTGCCCGATCCGGTCTCGCTGCCGGGCTTTCCGCGGGCCGCCGTCGAGCCCTTCGCGCGCGGGCTCGACCTCGCGCTCGACCCGGACGAGCTCGCGGCCGCGGTGGAGCGACATCTGGGTGAGCTCGAAGAGGCGCACCGCACCAACGAGTTCTTGGATCCACGGGAGGCGGGCGCGGTCGCGGCGTCGTGTCGTCGGTTCTTGGAGCGCGCACGTGCAGCGAGCGGCCCGACGCGCACCCTCGCGCTCGCCGCGGTTCGCTACTTCATCCTCACCGACGACGCGGAGTCGGACTTCGAGGTCGGCGGCCTGGACGACGACATGGGAGTGCTCGACGCGGTCGCCACGCACCTCGGTTGGCTCGACTGCCGCGTCGCGCGCTGACGGCCGCTCGTGACGACGCGAGCGCGATCACTCACGCAGAGTCACTCAGACAGGGAGCTTCGGAACCCGCGGCCCCGAGCTGCTCACCACGAGCTCGTCGCGCGCGCGAGTGCACGCGACGTAGAGCAAGCTCCGATCGCGCTCGCGTGCGTCGTCGCGTTCGGGGTCGTCGTCGTGCGGTCCCTCCGACGACACCTCCAACGCCTCCGTGTGTGCGACCCACACGCACGCGAACTCGAGACCCTTCACGCGGTGCAAGGTCGCGATGCGCACGTGCTCCGGCGAGCCGACGTCGGCGCTGCGGCGAATCTGCACGGTCGTGATGCCCTCCGCCTTCAGCGCACCGGCGATGGCGTCGAGCCCGGTCGGCGCGACGACCGCCAACGTGCGCGGTGCACGACCCGTGTCGAGCCAGATGCGCACCTGCTCGACGATCGCGGAGAGCTCTTCGGGCTCCGACGCGAAGTGCACGACCCGCGGGGCGGGCCCGACGCGAAGAGAGCGAAAGTCGCGTCCCTCGTCGACGCCTTCGTCGAGGTCGTCGACCTCCACGCCACGGTAGAGCGCGATGGCGAAGCGACGGATCGACTGGGTCGTGCGGTAGTTGAGTCGCAAGCGGCTCGACCGGCGACCCCGCACGTGGATGCCGGCAGCCGCGAGCGACGTCTTGTGCCCGTAGATGCGTTGATGCGCGTCGCCGACGAGGAAGAGGTCGTCGTCCGTCTCGGGCACGAGCGCGCGGAGGAAGCGCAGCTCCGAGAGCGAGAGATCCTGCACCTCGTCCGCCACCGCGGCCGCGTAACGCCGCACCGGCCGCGTTTCGAGGAAGCGCCGCGCCTCGCGGATTGCGTCGGCGTGTGTGATCTCGCCGCGTTCGACGAGCCGCGCGCGGAGCTCTTCGAAGACCTTCCAACAGACCTTGCGTTGGGCGCGCGTGACGCGGAGGCCGCGGCCGGTTCGCTTGGCGCGGAGGTAGTCGTCTTCGCTCTCCAGATCCTGCGCGTGCACGACGTATCGGAGCTCGTCCGCGTAGTACGCGGTCGCGATCGGCAAGCGCGCGGCTTCGAGCTCGGCGCGGAGCTCGCGTACCACGTCGTCGAGGAGCTCACGCGCGTCGTCGTCCGCCACGAGCGTGAAGGATTGCCCCGCGTCGTTCTTGAGCACGGTCGATGCGAGCCGATGCAGGTTCTGCACGTCGATCCGCTCGCGCTCGGGGCCGCAGAGCCGGTCGAGGTGGTGCGCGATGTCGGCCGCGAGGTTCCGCGTGAACGTGGTGAAGAGCACCTTGCGAGGCTCGCCGCGGTCGTCCGTCTCGAGGCGCTTGGCGAGCACTCGCGCGCGGTGCATCGCGACCACCGTCTTGCCCGTGCCCGCGCCGCCCAACACACGAACCGGCCCCTTCGCGTGCATCGTCACCAGCCGCCTCTGGCTCGGGTGGAGAAAGAGGCGCCAGGTCTCGAGCGGCGCGTCCAGCATCGACGCGAGGTCCGCGTCGTCCTCCACGAGCGCGAAGCCCGCCGCGGTGGGCGCACGCTCGAGCGCGCGCTCGAAGTCGTCCGGGTCGACGGAGGCGTTCTTCGCGACCTCCAGCTCGGCGAGCGCGCCCTCGAGCGTGTCGCCTGCCGCGACCAGGTAGAGCGCGTCCGAAGCGTCGCTCGGCAGGTAGGGCAGGAGCGCGTCGAGGTCCGCCTCGGTGCGCAGCGCGAACACCGCGGGCACCAGCGGCTCTGGGACACCGAGCAACAAAACCTCGGCGCGCGAACGCCCCGAGAAGAGCCGGCCCTCCGGCACGACGTCGGCCGCGAGCGCAGAGCTCCGCGACGAGGTGCGACCCTCCGTCGGCTTCGACGAAGCCGCGTCGCTGGCAGGTACCCCCGACTCCCCCAGCTCTTCGAAGATCTGGAGCGCGCCCGTGAAGGCGTTCACCTCGAAACGTTTGCGCTTCGCCCACGCCATCGCCTCGTCGTGGTGGTCGACCCAGACGAGAAGGAACACGTCGCCTTTCGGCGGGTGGATCACGATCGCGCGGTAGTCGAGGCCGATACGCACCGTGCGCACCTTCTCGTCGCGCATCCCGGCCAGCGGCTCGTAGTGGATCGCGGCGGAGGTCGGATCCGATTTGAACTTCTCCACGAAGCTCCGGATCTTGGATTGAACCTTCTTCGGCATCGCGCCGTACGCCTCGAAGAAGGACATCGAGAAGGCGACCTTCGGGGTCATGCGTCGCTCCTTCGTGCGTCGCGGCTCGCGAGCTCGTCGACCGCGGCTCTCGCCGCGTCGAGCTCCTTCACGCGATCGAGATCCACCAGCGCGAAGCCGCGCTCGGCCCAACGCGCGCGCTCACGCTCGGTCACGTCGTAGGCGAAGACCGCGCGAGCCTCCGCGAGCATCAACTGCACGTCGCTGGGCGGGCGCTCGAGGTCGAGCTCTTCGCTCGGGGGCGGAAGGCCCGCCTCGTGGAGCATCCGCCAGAACGCCGCTTGCTCCGTCCATTGCTCGACGATCGGAGCCCACTCGGGCGCGTCGCGCGGACCTTCACGTTCGGTCGGAGCGTCCTCCTCGGCGATCCGCGCGAGGCTCGGAAGCTCCGCCGCGAGCGACGCATCGGTCACGAAGCGGAGCGTCGCGCCGAGCTCGTCCACGAACTGCAAGATCACGTGCGCGTCGAGCCACGCGTTCCAGTCGCGCACGTAGTCCGCGTCTCGGCGTCGCTCCGCCGCGTCCTGAAGTCGCAGCACGAACGTGTGCGCGCCTTGGAGCCGCGTGAGGCCGAGCCACGCCGCCCCGTGCCGTGCGAGCCCTCGTGCGCGCGCGGGTAAGGTCGCACGCGGATCGAGCAGCGCCGAGAGATCCGCCGACGGGTCCGCGAGCGTGCCCTGCACGAGCCGACGCGCCGCGTCCTCGGCGAGGCGCGCGAAGCCGCTCTTCTTCACTGGGTCGGCGGGGTCAGCCGCCGACTTCTTCGTCGTCGCGACGCCTGGCGAGGCATTCGCGTCGCGCGGCGGGTCGTGCAGGTACGCGAGCAGGAGCGCCATCGCGCCCGTCGTGTCCGAGAGCGCGTCTCCCACCACGATCTTCTGCGTGCGCGCAAGGACCACCGCCTCGTCGAGCGGCGCGAAGCGTCGACGCGTGGTCGGCCCTTCGCACGCGTCGAGGTCGGCCCAGGTCACCGACCAGACGCGGTAGCGCCCGGACTCCAGGATCGCGGAGCGTTTGCGGGCGTCGTCGTCGAGACGGCTCGCGTCCTGAAGAGAAGCTCGGCCGATCTCCGCAAGCCGCCCTACTGGACGGCGCGCAGCGAGCGATGGCGAGCGAAGGCTCGTGGGTGGGGGCCCCATCGAGGCTTCATGCCCCGTGGGGGAGGGGCTGGCGACAGCCCCTCGGAGAAGCTGGCTCGGCTGCGCGTGGAACTCGAAGCCGTCGCAGAAGACCGCGATCGCTCGCACGTCGTCGAGGCGTTCGCGCGTTCCGTCCTCTCCGACCTTCGCGGTCGGGGTGATCACGTAGTCGGGCTGAGACGGGATCGACACGCCCTCGGAGGGACCGAGGAGCGGCTGGCCCACCATCCTCCACCGATGGCCCGCGAGCTCGAAGCTCCACTGCACGCGCCCCGCGTGCGGGACGCGCCGCACCTTGCCGCCGGCCGCTTCGATCGACGCCTCGAGCGTGCGCGCGAAGCGGCGCTCCAACGCGCTCTCGCCCACGTTCGCGATCGAGAGCTCCGAGAGCGAGTCGACCTGCTCGAGCTTCGGCAACGCGCGGAGGATTCCATCGAGCATCTCGACCGCCACGCGGCGTGAGATGTCGTCGCGCGCGCTCGCGTCTCGGTAGCCGTAGAGGCAGCGGTAGCAGCCGTCCGCGCACGTGCAGCTCGAGACCGCCTCGAAGGCGCCGCGCACCAACGCCTCGAGGCGCGCGCGATCGCGGTGCAGCTCGGCGAGGTAACCCGTCCCGCCGGGCACGGTGTCGTAGACCACCAAGAACACCACGCGTCCGTCGCTGCGGCCGGGCGCCGACATCGTCGTGAAGCCGAGGTGCGCCGCGCGACCTCCGAAGAGCCGCCGCGCGCCGAGCGCAATCGACGCGCGCAAGGTCGCGGTCGCGACACGTTCGGACGCGAGCTCCACCGGCACCACGAAGCGAAGCGCCTCCGTCTCGATGCTCCGCGCGAGCGCGACCTCGACCATCTTCGCCGCGCGTTTCCCAAGCTTCACCGGGCAAAACGGCGCGTGGTCGGCCTTGACCTCGGTCGCATGACCACGCGGCGGCGGCTGCACCTGCCCGCAGTCCTGGCAGACCACGAAGCCGCGCTCCTTGAAGTGCTCGCCCGCGATCTTGCGTCCCTCGCCCTCCGCGCCGACCTCGCCCCAGTTGAGCTGCCGCAGCGTGACGCCGCGCAAGAGCTCGTAGCCGAAGGTGATCGGAGTCGAAGCCACGTGGGCCTCGCCGACCGTCGCGCGCGCGGTCTCGACCACCTCCGTCACGCGGTATCGCTTCTCGCGGCGCTCCTCCGTCTCGTCTGCCGTCGTGGCTTCGAGCAAGTCCGCGTACGACCACGCTTGCTCGAAGCGCACCACCCGTCGGAGCTGTCCGACGTCGCGGTAGCCAGGCGCACCACACGAAGGGCAGTCGCCCGGATGTGCGCCGTCGTCGAGCGCGCTGTGGTGGCACTCGGGACAGAAGCGACGCTCTTCCGTGCGCGGATGCTGCCGCGTGCCGAGATCGATGCGGCCAATCGTGACCTTGTGGCCTTCCGCGTAGAAGGTGTTGAAGGGCGCAAGCTCGCGAAGCGCGGCCGACGCGGGTCGGAGGTACTCGTAGCGGCGCTTCTGACGCGGCGCCTCGCCCTCGCGGACACGCAGCACCGAACGCAGCGTCACGCCCTTCTCGGGGAAGGCGTAGTTCGGGAGCA